>NZ_LZGP01000026.1:0-80518 GCF_001690445.1 Gilliamella sp. wkB195 | reverse complement strand
GTATACTTACAATAAGTTTACTTATTAAATAGAGGAAAAATAATGAACACAATTTCAATCTCTTTCGTATTACCAACAAAGGCAAAACCATCTAAAATTTGGCAATACTATACCGATCTTAATTTAAGAAAATTATGGGAAACTGATCTTGAAGACTTTCGTATCTTTGGTGACTTGAAAACAGGCACTAAAGGTATTTTTAAATTACAAAATATACCAGAAATGGAAGTGACTTTATCAAAAATCATTGATGAGCAAGAATTTACTGAACAATTTGATATGCCTGAAATAGGTTTATTATTTTTCTCCCATCAAATTGTTGAAATTTCAGAAAATCAATATGCTTTGAAATCAGAGATTTCATTAAAACCAGATACAAAAATGGACACTAAAGCATCCTATGATTTTATAAAACAGATTTCTGATGATATTATTGATAAAACTTACAAATTAAATGGCTTAGTTGAAGGATAAATTATGGCAAAGGGCGATAAGTTTTTGACACAATTTCAAAATGATTCTCAATCCATTGGTTTTATTTTTATGAAAACTTATTCGTCCTGGCATACAAATATCAAAAGTTGTTTGAAAAAACAGTCTATCACTCATCCTCAATTTATCGTACTTGCAACACTTGCTTATTTATCACAATACAACGATGAAATAACACAAGTCACTCTATCCAATCGAACAAATATCGATGTGATGACAATCTCACAAATTTTAGAGAATTTAGAGAAAAAAGATTATATTGAGCGCCACTGTTCAAGCAAAGATAGTCGAGCAAAATCCATTCAACTAACACAAAAAGGGTTTGATAAAGCAAATGAAACTGTACCTTTAGTTGAACAAATTGATAAAGAGTTTTTTTCAACATTAAAGGATGATAAAAAACTATTTATGTCAATGTTATTAACACTATTAGAAAGTCAAGGTGAATAAAGTAATTATCCTTTATCATATTTATTCAAGTTTAAAACATCAAATGGCTTTAATTCATCTAAAAATCAATTTGTTAAGTACTAATAAATGAGTTCTATTTAACAAAAATTTCATAATAAAATGATTTGTTGGGTTAAATTTATTCCAATCTTAAAAATATCACTTTTGCCATTTGCAATAAGTTTTACGCGATGAACATTAAGCCATATTATTTTATTTAACTTGATTATTAGTTACTTTTTTATAAAAAAGTCTATACGTAATGCATGACTAGCCATTACGTATAGAACAAAGAAATAAACTTATAATTCTAAATTACCATTTATGTTCTATTCCAATATTTCCTTTATAGCCTTGATGCTTGGTACTTCCAAAATCATGTTCATAACGAGCATCACCATAAAGAAAATTATCTTTGCCTAATTCCGTTTTTATACCAACCCCCAATTCTCCCCAAGTAGTTGCATAATTTTCACGTAAACTATCTTTACCTATTGTGACATGAGTTGGCTTAATAAAGTCATGCCAAACATTACCAATTGCATAAATCGACATAATTTGTCGATCTGCTGCTTGATTATTATAGTCTACTCGTACACCAATTCTGCCACGCAATTGATCCTGATTATTCTGATCGACTTGACGATATTTATCTTTAAAACTATCCAAATTAAGATATTGATAAACAAGTTGAGCTTGAGGTTCAATTAGCCATTGGCTTGAATCAAGTTGACTAAAGTTGAAGGCATGTCCGGCTTCTGCTGAAACAGCTATACCAAACCCATTTTGATGGATAGAACGGGCTTCTTTTCGTGCATCATATTTATTGCGGATTGAAGAGAACTGTCCAACTAAATCTAAATAACTGTTATTAGCAGAAAAATAGGTATTAGTTAACCCAAGGCTAAATGCTTCCGAAGTACCTTTTCCGTTTTTTTTGTTATGAGAAATTAAACCATTAACCGCTCGATATTTATCGGAAAAATCAGTATTAGCTTTAGTATATGAAAGATAAGCACCTGTATAATTGTGGCTTCCATCTTCGAATAAATTGTTCACCAGATCATGGCCAAGTTGTAATCCATAAACGTCAGTTTCTAAATTCAACCGTTTTTTTCCGTCTGATTTAAGATGTTTGCCTAATATTCTTCCCCAAGTTTCACTTAAATGTTCATCGCAAGTACTACAATTAGCTAAGTTAAAGTTAGCATATTCGCCTCTACGTTCATGCAAAGTACCAATACTTAATAATCCTTGTTCTTGGTTTACTCGTGGCATTGATACATAACCAGAAACGGCATTTGAATAGATCACCTTTTTAGGTGGTTTTACTGGGTCAACAGGTTTGACGGGTTTGTCTGGGTCAACGGGTTTGACTGGGCCAACCGGTTCATCTGGATTACTTGCCTTCATAGTCCAATAGTATTCATCACCATTAGTTGTTTGACGTTTTGCCAATTGAACTTCTGTTGCACCTGTCGTTTGTGCCTCACCAGTAAAATTGCTTTCTGAAGTTGAAGTTCCTACATTAATAACAGGAATACTATTCAATATTGCAGCAACTTGCTTTATGTTACCATCAATAAAATTTTCAGTTCCATTTGCATTAACAGGAATAACTTTAGTGACACCACTTGCAGCTCCAGTAATTTTTAGTAAGTCTGATTGTGAAGTATTATTATTCCATAACGTATTCATCTTAACTATTGCATTATTTGATGCCGAGTAATTACCTTGAATAGTTAAACTATCATTATATTTTCCATGGGAATGATTATCTAAACTGATAATACCACCATCACTAATAACATTACCTTGTAAAATAAACTCATTTGCGCCCGCATCATCAAATGCAGCATTAAGTAATGCACCATTTGATAAAGTTAAATTATCAAATAAAGCAGTTTTACTGGTATCATTTGCTTTCAAATTCCAAGTAAAACCATTATTTAAGTTTAAGTTGAGTGTAGGAGTTTTATTGGTATCTAAAACTTCACCCTCTTCAGTTTTAACCAAACCTTTATAAACCAGCCCAGTCATACTTCCCTTGTCAGAAGCATTAAAGGTAACTGATGACGCTTGATAATCATCATGACTTTGTTCTGTTCCAGTTTGATCATAGGTATTTGAAAAGAACTGATAACCAGATGCGGTATAATTTCCACTCACGTTAAGAATATAACCCGCATCATTTGCTGTTAGATCAGTTTTATCACCGGTAAAAGATAATACAGTATCGACTTGACCTTGATCGACAAAAATTAAATCTTTGCGACCAACAGAACCACTGATAACCGGGTCAGCACTTGTACCATTCGTAGTAAATATTGCATTTTTAAAGCTTGCACTTACACCATGTGATGCAGCCTGTTCAAATACACCACTTGAATTAGCATCATCATGAGTCCCGATTTCAAGTGCATAACCATTTGTTTTGATGATTGTTGAACTATCGTCATAATCTGCTTTTAATAAAGAATTGCGAACCATCTTAATACCAGAACCATTTAAAGCATTTGTTGTATCAATATTAAGTTCACCATGAGATTCTAAAATACCAGCACCTTCACCTGTATTACGCGTCTTTCCTAATTTGACACCCACACTATCCCAGTTCAATGATGAACTATCGCTACCTTTATTCAACACTATGCTATTTTTAGCACCTTTTAAAATCACTATTGGTGTTAATTGACCATCAGCACCAGTATCATTCGCTCCACCATGATTGGTTGCATTACCCGATACATAAATACCGATGGCACGATTACCAGTCAAAGTCATATCCAAATCATCATTAACAATAACTCGCCCTGCAGAACCTTGACCATTATTGTCATATGCTCCTTGAATAGCACGAATACCATTATTTAATATTGGAGAGGTTTTACCACCTGACGTTGTTTGGTTGATCGTCAGTTTATCAACTGTAACTGTGCTATATTTACCATTATAGGCGTTTCTCTCACCGGCATTTGCAGCTGAACCCGTTAATATCCCATAAGCAGCCACACCACCACTAGAGTTACGACCACGTGTATAGTTATCAGTTATATTTAATACAACATCTTTAGCAGTAATATCGACATTGTGATAAGTCGCAAGCCCCATCACATTACCATCATTCTTTATAGTAAAATTTAAATTGCCCGCTTTAATTGAGCCACCAGAAACACCATAAGTATATTGGTTACCTAATCCAGTATAATCGGCACTGACATTTGCAGTAAGGGTCGTATCACCAACATTAAGTTGTTCATGTAATTTACTCCTAGTTAAAATATAAAAACTAGCATTGCCACTTTGCGTTGCAGTAGCAGCATTAATGTTATTACAACTAGGATCATTTTGGCCTACTAAATAAGATCCATCAGAATTTGCTATACAATCCAATGCTAACGAAGAAGTTGAAGCTGATAAAATTGAAACAGTTATCACTACTTTACTAACACGTCGTGCCAATTCAGAACAAACTATGCTAGTACCAGTTAGAAAATTAAATTTTGTTTGGTATATTTGATTCATAATTCTATCCTTATAGACTCTAACATTGAACTTTTTTTACAACGGTGTTTGTTTTTGATTTGTGGTAACCATAAAAGCAGAGATTATTTTTTAGAACTTTTTTACAAATAGATTTCAATAAGAAAGATTCATTCCGTCCAAATGGGCAAAAGAAAGATAAAAGCCATAACTGTTTACTTTCATCTCTCTTATTACATTGAACAAAATTCACATAACTTTTCGTTTTGTTTAGATATTCCCGTTCCTCATCTTTATTTAAATATGCCCAATTGAGATAACCGAGTGGTCTATTATTTTTAATGAGTAAAATAAAATTCCTAGACTGAATAGTAGGCAGTAAAGTTTCCAATGCTGAACTTATGGCAACATTTCTATAATTGGAATTCCTGTTCCATAACCAAACCATGGCGCCTAATACTTCGGCTTCATTCCATGAAGTATCATGATAAATGCTGGGTGCAATAACTCTAATGGAGTCCTGATTAAGACAATTCATTCCGTTATACCTTTAGTATTTTTAATTAAAAATAATATTGAAAATAAAACTTATCTTTCTTAAAACTTAGGAATATAAAAACAGCTTTGCTTAATCTTTAAACAGGTAATGAAATAGACAAATAATTAACAAATTGATTAAATTAGGGAGATATAGACCATGTATAGTCATATAGCTTGAATAAATTAATCAAAAAGAACTTTATAATGTATAGAATTGGAACAAAAAACAGCGCTAAATAATGTATAACTTACATCATCCTTAACTAATTTCGTCACTTTATGTGATTGGACTTATCGGATAGATAACAAATGAGAGGTCTGTGAAAAACCTCTCATAAATTTAAACATAAATATTAATAATTTACTAGCTATTTTTTTCTTGCGCGGATTGAATAGCAGTTAAAGCAATAGTATAAACAATATCATCAACTAACGCACCACGAGACAAATCATTAACAGGCTTGCGCATACCTTGTAACATAGGTCCAATTGAAACAAGATCAGCTGAACGTTGTACAGCTTTGTACGTTGTATTGCCAGTATTTAAATCAGGGAATATAAACACCGTTGCTTTACCTGCAACTTTAGAATTTGGCGCTTTTGATTTCGCCACATCCGGCATAACCGCAGCATCATATTGTAAAGGGCCATCAATCATTAAATCTGGACGTTTTTCTTGAGCAATACGTGTTGCTTCTTTCACTTTTTCAACATCAGCACCTTGACCAGAACTACCGGTTGAGTAAGAGATCATCGCCACTCGAGGTTCAATACCAAAAGCAATAGCAGTATCAGCAGATTGAATAGCAATTTCAGCAAGTTCTTGCGCATTTGGATCTGGATTAATAGCGCAATCCCCATAGATATAAACTTGATCAGGCATTAACATAAAGAACACCGATGAAACAAGCGAACTACCTGGAGCAGTTTTGATTAATTGTAGCGGAGGGCGAATAGTATTGGCCGTAGTATGAACAGCACCAGAGACTAAACCATCAACCTCATTTGCTTCAAGCATCATTGTACCAAGCACAACATTATCAGCTAATTGCTCACGCGCAATAACTTCAGTCATACCTTTGTTTTTACGTAATTCAACTAAACGAGGTACATATTTATCACGAATGCGTTCTGGGTCAACAATTTCAACACCTGCACCTAAAGTAACACCTTGCGACGCTGCCACTTTACGGACTTCATCAGGATTACCAATTAACACACACTTAGCAATATGACGCTCTGCGCAAATTGCAGCTGCTTTAATTGTTCTCGGCTCATCCCCTTCAGGTAACACCACCACTTTTTTCGCATTACGTGCAAGCTCTGTTAATTGATAACGGAATGCTGGAGGAGATAATCGACGAGCAGAACTAACCACTTCATTCAATGATTTAATCCAACTTGGATCAATGTGATCGGCAACAAAATTCTGAGTATTATCCATACGTTCTTTATCATCGACCGGGATTTCTAAATTGAATTGTTGTAAATTGATTGAAGTTTGGAATGTATTGGTTTTAACAGTAAATACAGGTAATCCTGTATCAAAAGCAGGTTGGCACAATTTATAGATTTTTTCATCAATATCATAGCCACCAGTCAATAATACACCACCAATAGCAACACCATTCATTGCAGCTAAACAGATTGTTACTAAAACATCAGCACGATCAGCTGAAGTTACTAATAACGCGTTCGGTTGAAGGTGATTAATGATATTTGGAACGCTACGAGAACAGAAAGAAACATGTTTAATTCGACGATTTTTAATACCGCCTTCATTAATGATTTTAGCTTGCAAATGATTAGCAATGTCATATGTACGACAAGAACTTAAATCGATGTTCCAAGGAATACAGCCAAGTACAGGTAATGGGCAATGCTCGCTTAAATCATTAATTGTAATTTTCTTACCATCAAATTTAGGTGTATGATAAATTTCAACAACATCTGGACGAGCGAGATTTTGTTCTTCTACTGGTGCATTGACTTTGTTAACAATCACACCAATAATCTTATCATTTTTGATGCCACCAAAATTAGAACGAGCAATCTCAATGCGTTCTTTTAACTGCTCTGGATCATCTTTACCCATATTAACCACAAAAATAATCTCAGCGCCTAAAGTCTTCGCGATGTTATTATTTAGCTCATTAGCAAATGGATAATCAATAGTTGGTACAATACCTTCTACTAAAACAACATCAGCACCTTTAGTATTTTCTGCATATAGTGCAACGATTTCTTCCATCAAAACATCTTGTTGATTCAAACCTAATAAGTTTTCAACATAACTCATTTTTAAAGGTTTCAAAGTTGGAATCGATGTATTATTACTAACTAAAGTCGTTGTATTATCAGGCGCATCACCACCTGCTCTTGGTTGGGCAACTGGTTTAAATACATTTAAGTTAATACCTTGACGTTCCATTGCTCGAATAACACCAAGACTTACACCCGTTAATCCAACATTAGTTCCAGTTGGAATCAGCATAATGGTACGAGACATAATAAGTTTCCTCTTAATTCTTTATTAAATCCAAAAACAAACCGCCTTAACGGCGGTTTTAAAGTGCTTAAGCTGTTAAGCGTGCTGCATCTTGTGCGATGACAAGTTCTTCATTGGTAGGAATAACCATTGCAATAGCAGAACCATCTTTAGTGATCACTCCACCGTTACCAAAACGTGCAGCTAAATTGCGTTCTTTATCAATCTCAAAACCAAGTATACTTAATTTTTCTAGAGTTTTACGACGAATACATTCAGCATTTTCACCAATACCACCAGTAAACACGATTGCATCTAAACGGCCGTCTAACAACATCGCATAACCACCAATGTATTTGACTAAACGGTGAACAAATACTTCTAAAGCATTTTTAGCATTTTCGTCTTTATCTGCATTATCTGTTACATAACGGCAATCGCTACTTACACCAGTTAAACCTAATAATCCTGATTTTTTATTTAATAAATTATTAATATCAGCAACTGACATATTTAAATTGTCATGTAAAAAGAACATGATAGCAGGATCGATATCACCACTTCGAGTTCCCATAACTAAACCTTCAAGTGGTGTTAAGCCCATAGAAGTTTCAATACTTTTACCGTTTTTCACAGCAGTGATTGAAGCACCATTACCTAAGTGGCATGTAATCACATTCGTTTGATCAACAGGTTTATTTAATAATTTTGCAGCTTCTCGGCTGACATAATAATGACTAGTACCATGAGCACCATAACGGCGAACACCGTACTTAGTATATAATTCATTAGGAATTGCATATAAATATGCTTCTTTAGGCATTGTAGTATGGAAAGCTGTATCAAATACTGCAACATTCTTATTTTTTAAATGAGGAAATGCAATAAAAGCTTCGCGAATACCAATTAAATGTGCTGGATTATGTAAAGGCGCAAAAGCAGAAGCTTCTTCAATACCTTTTAAAACGGAATCATCAATCACAACTGATTGGGTATACTTCTCACCACCATGAACAATACGGTGCCCAATTGATTTTATGCTGTCTAATAATTCTGGTTTTTGTGGAAAAATGTTATTAACAATGAATTTAATCGCTTCGCTATGTGCTGCACCAGCTCCTAAAGAAGCTTCTTGCTTTTCACCATCTAATTTCCATTTGATGCGAGCATCAGGAAGGTGAAAACATTCAGCTAAACCAGATAAAAACTCATCACCATTTTCAGGGTTAATAATAGCAAATTTTAAAGATGAACTTCCACAATTCAGAACGAGAGCGTTATTACTTGATGACATAGTAATTCCTATAAATTGAATAAAAGATTTTTACCAATCAATATTGGCAACTCTACACATTAATCAATGTGTTATATAAGGTGACTTCTGATATCTTGAAATTTGAGATAAAATAAAGAGAGCCCCCAATTTGAATGGCACTATTTTAAGACAATAAAATGTGAATGTCGAGGAATCCAAACCAGATGAAATTAGTTAAAATTTTTAAGGCAGGTCAAATATATATGGATATTTGCCCAAAAGATAAAGCCCTATCCTATTCATTTCCTGAATTAAAAATTATTAACTACATCAAAGTTGCAAAAAAAATTTTACCGCCAATCATCATCAGCTTAATTCTTTGGCAATATTATTTACCCGCGCAATTAGCGGTAACAGCAATCACAATTCTATTTGCCTTAAGTTTACCTATTCAAGGGATCTTATGGTTAGGATATCGTTCTCAATCGCCACTACCGCTCAACTTAATTGACAGCTACAACCGAATCAAGTTGCAATTAATTGAAAAAAAGGTATTAAGTCCGAATAAAAATCCAAATGAAAAATTAACTTTTGAATCGTTAATGAAACTAATAAACTTATCTAAAATTCATTTAGGTAATTATTTTGGGCAAAATGACGATAACCAACCATAAAGATATATTTATGCAAAAATTTTTGGAAAAATTGAAAAATCAAATAAACGAGCTTGAACAGCAGTTGAACTTATCCGAACAACAAAGCTACCAAGAGCATTATTTTGATGAACATCTATTTAACACCAGTAAGATTGAAACCGACAATCAATTCTATTTAGATAAAGTAAAGCAAACCTATCAAGCACTTTGTGATGCGGTACTTTCAGAAAAACGCACACAAATCGAATTTTTATCAGAAAAACTTATAAACCAAATTACCGCCCTAACACGTGAGCTTGCCACAGTACATTTACGTAAACAAACTACTGACCATATTATTACAGAAACATTAGATGAAAAACATTCAAGACATTTAGATTATTTACGACGATTACAAGAGATGAAATATGAGCTCGAACTCTCTTTAGAGTCAATAGAACACACCAAAATCGCTGCCCTTGATAATCGAATATACCGCTGCGAACAAGCTATTAAAAGGATTGAATTAGACATGGAAAATAGTTTCATTGAATAATAGTATCATAAATTACTGAATATTTGATGATAAACGATTACCTAGTTTAAAATAATGTCTTAACCAAACACGCCTAAATATAGCGTACATGTAAATTCACATTTCAATACTATAGTAAGATCCTAGCACTAAAAAGCATACTAGCTAGTCAAAATAAAGGCCCTTATATCAAAAATGCATATGAATATAATTAATAATTAGTATCATCTTTTCAGTTCAACCTATAATATAGTCATCAACATTAATTACTTGCCACCATCTTTGAATCTAAGAATAAACTAATAAGGACTTTTTCATGAGTAAGATATTTGATGATAACTCACAAACCATCGGCCATACTCCCTTAGTTCGATTAAAACATTTTGGGAATGGTAATATATTAGCTAAAGTCGAATCTCGTAATCCAAGTTTCAGCGTCAAATGTCGTATTGCATCAAATATGATTTGGGATGCCGAAAAACGTGGTTTACTTAACCCTGACGTCGAACTTATAGAGCCAACTAGTGGTAATACTGGTATCGCATTAGCTGCTGTTGCCGCTGCTCGTGGTTATAAATTAACCTTAACCATGCCAGAAAGCATGAGTATTGAACGCCGAAAACTTCTAAAAGCGTTAGGTGCAAACCTTGTATTAACTGAAGCTGCCAAGGGAATGAAAGGTGCGATTGAAAAAGCAGAAGAAATCGTTGCTAGTAATCCAAAACACAATATTATGCTCCAACAATTTAGCAATCCCGCCAATCCAGAAATTCATGAAAAAACCACAGGACCAGAAATTTGGCTTGATACAGATGGAAAAATCGACATTTTCGTTGCAGGTGTGGGAACAGGTGGAACCTTTACTGGTGTTACAAAATACATCAAAAAAGTTCAAGGAAAAAACATTACGGCTGTCGCAGTTGAGCCAACTACCTCACCTGTAATTACACAAGCACTTGCCGGCGAACCCATCAAACCTGGCCCACACAAAATACAAGGTATCGGAGCTGGATTTATTCCTGGAAACTTAGATTTGAGTTTGATTGATTTGGTCGAAAAAGTATCTAACGAAGAAGCAATCGAAACAGCTCGCATTATAATGGAAAAAGAAGGTATCTTAGCAGGAATTTCATCCGGTGCTGCAGTATTTGCAGCTGATCGTTTGGCTCGATTACCAGAAAATGCGAATAAAACCATCGTGGTAATATTACCCTCTTCAGGTGAACGTTACCTTAGTACTGATTTATTTAGTGGTATTTTCACTGAGAAAGAACTTGGTTAATTATCCTATAAACGCAAAACACCGCCATTTGGCGGTGTTGGATTAAAAATCGGATAATTCAAATTAGAATAAATCAAATTAATTATCTTGAACAATAGCAAAATGTCGATAAGCATGAGGTGTTGCAATTCGTCCTCTTGGTGTTCTTTGGATATAACCTTGCTGAATTAAAAACGGCTCTAACACATCTTCAATCGTTTCACGTTCCTCACCAATTGCTGCAGCAATATTATCTAATCCTACTGGACCACCCATAAATTTTTCGATGATGGCAAGAAGTAACTTACGATCCATATAGTCAAAGCCTTCATTATCCACATCTAACATATCTAAAGCTTGAGTCGCAATACGCTCATCAATAACACCTTTGGATTTAACATCCGCATAATCTCTCACACGTCGCAATAAACGATTAGCAATACGAGGCGTTCCGCGTGAGCGTTTAGCTATTAAAAAGGCACCCTCTTTGGAAAGATCTAAACCTAAAAACTTAGCACTACGACTAACAATATACTCCAAATCCTCAACACGGTAAAACTCAAGGCGTTGCACAATCCCAAAACGATCACGTAATGGCGATGTTAACGAACCCGCTCGAGTAGTTGCGCCAATAAGCGTAAACGGCGGAAGATCGATTTTAATTGAACGTGCGGCTGGACCTTCACCAATCATAATATCGAGCTGATAATCTTCCATAGCAGGATATAATATTTCTTCAACGACAGGAGATAATCGATGGATTTCATCAATAAACAGCACATCATTAGGCTCGAGATTGGTTAACATTGCAGCCAGATCACCTGCTTTTTCCAACACTGGGCCAGAGGTAGTGCGCAAATTAACATTCATTTCATTAGCAACAATATTAGCTAAAGTGGTTTTACCAAGACCAGGAGGACCAAAAATTAAAACATGATCAAGCGCATCACTACGTTGTTTGGCTGCCTGAATAAAGATTTTCATCTGCTCGCGAACTTGAGGTTGACCAATATACTCATCCAAATATTTAGGACGAATAGCCCGATCTAATGACTCTTCTTCTTTTTGAGCCTGTGGCGCAATTAAACGATCCGCTTCAATCATCATCGTTCCTTATTTTCTTTATAATGCTGACTTTAATGCTTCACGTATTAGCATTTCACAATCCATGTCTGGCTTAATGACTTTACTAATAATACGACTGGCTTCTTGCGGTTTATAACCCAAAGCGATAAGTGCCGAAACGGCTTCACCTTCAATCTGGCTTGAGGATTTTTTAAGACTTCCAGTCTCAACAGTTACGTTCACATTCGCTAACTCTTCACCAAATCGTTTAACTCGATCCTTCATTTCGACAATCAATCGTTCAGCGGTTTTAGTGCCAACGCCTGGTAATTTAACTAACGTCTTAATCTCACCTTGCTCAACAGCACTAATAAATTGCCCTGCTGACATTCCGGATAAAATTGCTAACGCTAATTTGGGTCCAACACCATTCACTTTAATCAACTCGCGAAACAATTCACGCTCTTGCTCATGATTAAAGCCATACAGCACTTGAGCATCTTCCCGAACGGCAAAATGAGTTAACACAATCACTTCTTTACCATTATCAGGTAATTCATAAAAACAGGTCATTGGCATAAACACTTCATAGCCAACACCACCAACTTCAATTAACACTTTGGGTGGTTGCTTTTCAATAATGATTCCACGTAAACGACCTATCACAATATATCCTTAATAAATAATGTCAATTAAACAACGTTGATCAATCAGTATTAAACGAAAACT
Organism: Gilliamella sp. wkB195; assembly: GCF_001690445.1. Classification (NCBI taxonomy): domain Bacteria; kingdom Pseudomonadati; phylum Pseudomonadota; class Gammaproteobacteria; order Orbales; family Orbaceae; genus Gilliamella; species Gilliamella sp. wkB195. The sequence continues at coordinate 67,585 of NZ_LZGP01000026.1, read as the reverse complement.
TTCGTTCAACATCAGCCTAATTATTATGATCAAAATTGAATGTGAATTAAAAAAACAATTGTGAGTTAGTTTACCTGATAGGAGAAAATTAATAAAGACAAACTGTATAAATAAACAGTCAGTAGACAAAAATATTGCCGACAAAAGTCAGCAATATCAGAAAAATAGAGTTAAAGATTCAAATTAGAATGGCATTTTAAAACCAGGTGGTAATTGCATTCCACCAGTAACTTGAGCCATACGCTCTTTTTGAGCTTCTTCCAAACGGCGAGTAGCATCATTATAGGCTGCAGCGATAAGATCTTCTAACATCTCCTTATCATCTTCGGTTAACAAAGATGGATCGATATCAACGCGTTTACAACTATGTGCACCATTTACAGTAACTTTAACGATACCCGCGCCAGACTCCCCAGTAACCTCTAACTTAGCAATTTCTTCCTGAGCTTGCTGCATTTTTGCTTGCATTTGTTGGGCTTGTTTCATCAAATTGCCCAAACCACCTTTTCCACCTGGAAACATAATTATTCCTCATTAAAAACATTTAGTCTGTAATTATACAGGACGAATACTCGATTCATCAATCTTGGCATCAAAATATTGACAAATCGTCTCAACTTTAGGATCTTGATGTATCGTTTGTTTAGCTTGTTCAAGCTTCTGCTGATATAAATCTTCACGTAATTCTAATGGTGTTTTTATATCCTTACTATCATCAATCACAACTTCTAAATTAAGTGTTTTTTGACGATAAGCTGACATCGCAGTTCGTAGCTTAATACAATTTGCCGACGACTTAGTTAAATGCTCAACAGCCGAACGCGTATGCAAAATTATACTATTATCATCGACTATTTCAGGATACGAATTAACCGCAATCTGCTTAATTAACGGTGCAATCTCCAGTTTTTCAATTTCCGCACTCCAAGCATCTTTTTCGACCATCTCTTCAATCAATTTTTTTGTCATCTCAGGGGTTTTATCAACCTTAAGTGACTCCCTAACTGACTTCGCATCAATCACAGGCTCATTCTTAGACTCAAACAGTCCAGTCGATTGCCATTGATAATTTTCTGCTGTAATTTCCTCTTCGTCGTCCTCTACAACCTCATCCACCACTGCACTATTAACTTCGGTATTAGTAGCCGGTTTAACACGGCTCGAGTTAACTAAATCACTTGATGGTTGATTGGCACCAACCGGTTCAGACTTTTTTGTACTTTGTTCCTCCATTAACTGCATTCGCATCTCTAAAATATTTTTAGTGATGGACGAAGCATCATCTGGAAGCGATATAGTATGGGCAGGCATCGAATTATTAGCTTGATGCACTGGAGAAACATTATTATCAGCTAATGGTGATTGTGCCGTTGATGGAACTGATGACTTAGCTGCATCCTTGGTTGCAGAAATCGGTGGCACAGAAGCTGATGTTGCAGATTCAACTTTTGGCGGATTAGACTTTGGGACAGGTGGGTGTCCTACAGCTGCAGCATTAGTGGTTGAAACTGATTGAGAAATCGAATCAACATCTTTTGGCATAAAGGCTAACGCGCGTAAAAAGCTCATCTCCACGCCCATTTTCTTGTCAGGTACAAGTGCTAGTTCTTTTCGACCCATCAATAAAATTTGATAGAACAATTGCACATCATTTGGCGAAATATATTGAGCTAAAAAACGCAATTGCTCCTCACTATCTGCATAATCACCTAAGGCTGTAGGTACTACTTGTAATAAAGCAATTTGATGCAACAAAGAAATGCTTTCAGCTAATAAATTATCCCAATCAGCACCTTGCATTGCAGCCAATTCAATTTGTTGCATTAGCGCATTACCATCGCCTTGGTAAAGTGCACTAACTAACGCAAAAGGAATAGCCTTATCTAATGTTCCAAGCATAGATGCAACCGATACGGCATCGACTTTACCATTACCTAGCGCAATAGCCTGATCTGTCAAACTTAACGCATCTCGCATACTTCCATTGGCTGCTTTGGCTAATAAATGAATAGCTTTTGGCTCACTTTCAATATGCTCTAATTGTAAAATGTGATTTAGCTGATCACCAATTAAAGATGTATCAAGCACATTTAAATGTAAATGCAAACAGCGAGACAAAATAGTAATAGGTAATTTTTGAGGATCGGTTGTCGCTAACAAAAATTTAACATGTTCAGGTGGTTCTTCTAAAGTTTTTAATAATGCATTAAAACTGTTGCGAGACAACATATGCACTTCATCGATCAAGTAAACTTTAAAACGCCCTTTAGTTGGCAAATATTGGATATTATCTAGAATTTCACGCGTATCTTCGACTTTAGTTCGTGAGGCAGCATCAATTTCTAACAAATCAACAAAACGACCTTGCTCAATCTCACGACAATTATCACAAACACCACAAGGTGTTGCAGTGATACCACTTTCACAATTCAAGCCTTTAGCTAACAAACGAGCAATCGACGTCTTCCCTACACCCCGTGTACCAGAAAACAGATAAGCATGATGCACCCGACCAAGAGAGAGGGCATTAGATAAAATTTTCAACACATGTTGTTGCCCTACTACCTCAGAAAACGACTTTGGTCGCCACTTACGTGCTAAAACTTGATAACTCATAATCACCATTACTTATTACGATTAAATTTTGCTAATCATATCATAAAGAGCCAAATTAGTCTTTAAGATGCCACTTTTCGAATTAATAATAGACCTTAATTAATTTATAAACAAATTAGATTATAAAAACGCTATTGTAAGTAAAACAGATAATAATTAACGTCATATTACAGAATTTTTTTGCTCAAAAACCCCGTTCCTCAACTTTTTTTTAACTAATGATTTGATTTAAATTTTAACTCACAGCGTTATATGTTTTTAATTACAAAGTCCTTAATCTCATTTAAAAACAGATTGCCGTATTTCTCCAATTTAATTTTACCAACACCTGACACATTAATAAGTTGTGTCTTACTTTCAGGCATAGTTTGCACCATTTCAATTAAGGTTGCATCACTAAATACAATATAGGGAGGGATGTCTTCCATGTCAGCAATCTCTTTACGTAATCGTCTAAGATTATTAAATAAGAGGCGTTCTTCATAGGACAAAATAGTGGTTGAATTAATCGCTCGAGCATAACGGTTTAAGCGACTTTTCTTAACGATTTCTATACGTGGTTTGGCTAACGTTAATTTCACCTCACCTTTCAATATTGACCGTGCATTTTCAGTCAATTGTAATGTATTAAAATTTGAAATATTTTGACGCAAATACCCTAAGAAAATTAATTGCCTAATTATACTAAGCCAATAATCAGAAGAATGCGCTTTACCAATCCCGTAGACCGATAACTTATCATGTCTGTTATCTTTAATTTGTGAGCGTCCAGAACCACGTAAAATATCAACAATATATTGCGAACCATAACGCTGTTCAACCCGATAAACACAAGACAAAACCTTTTGAGCATCAACCAATGCATCATATTGCTCTGGCGGATAAAGACAAATATCGCAGTTATTACAGGGCTCAGTTCGATGTTCACCAAAATAATTAAGCAATACTATACGACGACAAGTCATACATTGCGCAAATGACTCCATCGACTGAATCTTATGAAGCTCCACTTGCTTCTGATCGTTATCATACTTTTCAATGATTTGCTGCTTATACCAACTTAAATCATTACTTTTAAACAATAGCATCGCTTCTGCAGGAACACCATCGCGCCCAGCACGACCTGTTTCTTGATAATAAGCCTCAATTGAACGCGGACAATCTGCATGAACAACAAACCGAACATTTGGCTTATTAATCCCCATGCCAAAAGCGACTGTAGCCACAATAATTTGTGTATTATCCTTTAAAAAACTCTCCTGAGCACTTTGCCGTTCGCTTGTAGACAATCCGGCATGATAAGCGATAGCCGAAAACCCTTTTGCCACAAGCCTTGTTGTCATGTCCTCAACTTTAGAACGGCTAGAACAATAAATAATCCCGCTATTCCCTTTTTGCGTTTCAATAAACGACACAACTTGCTCAGTAAGATTAAACTTTTCTACCACGGTATAGCGAATATTCGGCCTATCAAAACTACGAACCACAAACAACGGATCAACTAAATTGAGCTGATTAAGAATATCCCTCTGTGTCATCTCATCGGCAGTGGCTGTAAGCGCGATAATTGGTACATCAGGAAAACGTTTTGATAACTGGTTTAATTGGCGATAATCAGGTCTAAAGTCATGTCCCCATTGTGAAATACAATGCGCCTCATCGATCGCAATTAAAGAAGGAGGATGCTGATCGAGTAACGCGTCAAAAGATGTTACTGTCAACCGCTCGGGGGAAATATACAACAATTTAATTGAATGGTTTAAATACTGGTTGATAACATTTTGTTGCTCGATGCCTGATTGAGTTGCATTTAAAAATGCGGCAGGAATACCATTCACCAACAATTGATCGACCTGATCTTTCATTAACGAAATAAGTGGCGAAATGACTATAGCTGTGCCTGGTAATACGACCGCTGGAATTTGATAACAAAGCGACTTACCGCCACCGGTAGGGATAACGGCCAAAACATCACGCCCGTCAATCACTGATTCAATAATCTCTTTTTGTTGATTCCTAAACGACTTATAACCAAAAATATTATGTAGAACATCTTCAATCTGATCTTTAAACGACATAACAACCTGAACCAGTAATAACTTAACGACGCTGTGGAGTATAGCTAATTTGGCACCAACAAACCACCGAGAACATGCATTTACCTATAAACAATATAAAAAACAGAATCCATATCGAACTGTTATATGAATTAGTGAAAATAAAAAGTACAAAAATGTGACAAATATCTGAATTTTCAATATTGGTTTTGCCTATTTTATCACCAATCTAGTTCAAAAGATTAAAAAAACAGCTATTTTTAATTATTTTACTTGAAACAAAACTATTTGCCCGCTAATATTTGCGTGTTTTCTAAATATACGCCCGTAGCTCAGTTGGTTAGAGCATCACCTTGACATGGTGGGGGTCAGTGGTTCGAGTCCACCCGGGCGTACCATTCTAAAACATTATACGAAAAGGTTTCGAAAGAATTAATCTTTTCCTCAATTTTATTAAAGGGGTAAACTCGGGGTAAAACTGGGGTAAAAGCCATACCATTTTTAGCAAATTTTTGCGATTCACTTCCCAACTTTTTACTTCAATTCACACTCCAGAAAAATATTAGTTATGATGGATAAAACTAACTAAACTTTCATAAGTTGCTCACAATAAACTCTTTATCCAGAGTGGAACGCATAGAAATATTTATTCTTCATTTGATGTAAAAATGAAACAGGGTTGTGAGTAGTTTTTGTGTAAGATGCTTAAAATAGACTTTATCGCTAGGTATTTCTATTATTTTAAATTCAGCCATTTACTGCTTCAAATATGAATTAAATTGTATAGAACATCCCGATAAAGCATAATTATTGATTATTATTTCTGATTTTCAGACATAGGAAATCAACTTAGGCGATTTAAAATAAATTTATAAATGTCATTAAAAGAATAGTCATATTACATATTTTCATGTAAATAATGTTCTTTAGTAATAATGCTATATAAGAAAAATAGCAAAATGGTTAAGAATATTTCTCACATAGAAATCAATTCTATAAATTATAAATCTTTTAAACAATCTATTTTGTTTTCTGGGTATAGATAATTGTAATATAAAAGCAATTCATCTAACTTAAGATTAAAATATTCAAATGAGATAGATACACTAAAACAGTTTTGTTTAAATTCAGCTAATCCATTTAATTCATAGAATGATTTTTCGATCATTTCACCTAATACATGTATATTGATATTTTTTATTTTTGACATGATTATATGACAGTCACAATTAAATGCTCTTATTAAAATAAGGCATAATCTATCAATAAATTTATCTTCAGATTCTTTTAAAAAAGTATAATCTTCATTAAGATAAACATCACACGCAGCCTTTTGACGGATCATTAATTTCTGTCTATCTTGAATTTTTTTTATTTGAAACTTTATACCCTCGGGAATTTCTTCGGTTATTGCTATAGAACTTGGAAAATAACACACCTCAAGCAAATCGTCTTCACTATCTGACATATCCTATATCTCACTATAATATTGATTACTTTTACCAATATTATGTGATCATTTTGCTAATAGCAATAAAAAGCCATCCGAAGATGGCTATGAGTATTGTTTTTTATAAATCAATTAAGATTCTACAGACGTTCTTCCAGAGGGATATTTGGATCACTTTCTTCTATTGGTTTTGGCACTTCTATATCTACCTTAGGTAAAGAGCTTAAACCATATTTGACTGTAAGATATTTTTGCTGCAACGCAGCTAAGGATTGCTCTTTAGTAGCTATATTCAGTAGCTTCATGGAATGAATCAGTCCACCACTATATTTTGAAGCTTCATTTTTATCAATCTCAATTTCTTGTTTTATTGATTGCATTTCGCTTAATAAATGCTCTGCAAGCTCAGGATTAGGATTTGTAACCAACGTTTCGACTTTTACAGCAGCGCCAGATTCAATAGAATTTATCCGTTGTTCAACCAAATTCTTATTTGTTTTTAGAACTTCAAGTCTCGTAGCAATTAATACTTTTATTAATCCGCCACTATATTGCTCATAACTTTCTGTAGCCCCTTTTATATCATCGTTTAACTGTGTTAACTCAATATTTAATGCGGCCACTTTAGCTTTGTCTTCTTCTGATAATTGTTTATTGCATCCACTTAAAAATAGAAGCAATAGACAAACATAAATTGACTGTTTTAACATTCTATTGCCTACTATAATCCATTTTTGATTTTATTTTCATTCTCATTTTTCTTATCTGCTCTATATTTGGTAAATAGCTCAGATTCATAGGTGATAGTTAATTCACCTTTACCTCTTGCTTTACCATCTAGTTGCATTGATAAATGCTCGCCAAAAATTGAGGCATAAAAACCACATCCTTCATATTTTAAACATTCATAGAACTCATCACTATCTTTGTAGATTTTCAATCCTACTTCTTCCATTGATTTTTCAGGTTTACCAAATTTATTTGATAATGCCTCTTTGTATTTAAAATATTCTGCTTTTCCTTTAGTACCATATATGTCCGATTTTATTTGTTCTTTCATAACGATTTTCATCACACCTAAATCTTTATGGACCAATACATAATATTCAGTAAAATCCGGTAATGTTATTGGTGGAGATTTTATAGAGTAAAATGTTGCATTTTCATCAACTTGTACTTTTTGCAAAAAACCGCCTGATTTAGACTTCAATTCTGCTTCAGTCATTCCCCATTTTAATCCAAGTGGTGCATCTGGATATTTTATTTCTGCAAATAGAGATGGGCTCATAAAAAATAATGCTGAAATAAAAATTACTTTCTTCATCTTTCCTGCCTTTTAATTAAAATAATAAAATTCGATAATATCTATTCTATCAAGATAGATCAATTTTTTGTTGAGCAAACGATCCAATACTGCTCTTAAAATAGATTCAGCTAAATGCAGTAAAAGCTTTTTAATTACATTCGTTTTAAATAAAAAAGCACAGATCATTGCTAATTTTTATACCATCAACTTCATTCAAAAATAATTAATAAAGCCGAATTAACTAAAACTATTTTAACTAATCAATTATTACTAATTTTCCAAGTCTCAAATAATTAGCCCCACTGCATATCAAAGCCAAATATCAGCATAGCAAATTTACCACATGACTCCCTTACAGTATCTCTCTGTTTTTGTAGGAGTAATTAACTCAAAGTTATTTCTGCGCATACATTGTTCAAAATGATACTTATTAAAAAATTCGAAGAAAAGAGTATCGGGACCTATTCCTTGATAATGATAAAATGTGTTATTTTGGGGTATATAACGAGCACATGCTTTATGAAGTATATCTGCATTAAGCGGTTTATTTTCGATATTTTCGCCTAAGAGCCGGAGAAAAATCTGGTCCGTTGTTCCTATCAAATTTTTAGATTTTGATCCAAAACGGTATTCAAGATAATTGTGCTGAATCGCAATTGCATTAGGTAAATTTTCCTGAGATATATGCCCACTTGAACACAACTCAGTAAAGATATTTACCATAATTAGTCTTGTATTTTCTGTTTCTTGATTACATTTTTCAAGATCACTTTTTGAAGCTTTCGATTTATTCTTTACAACTGATCGCCAATATTCTTTATCATAATCTGGAAATTCACTGTCAGTATAGCCAAACAAACAGAAATCGCCTCTACTTGAACAGGAGTTCACGCTAATAACCATCAGCGTTAAAATAAAAATTCTTATTAATTTAGCCATTAATTATTTCCTAAATAATTCATGTAAAATAGATTTTATATTAATATTCTCATTTAGGACAATACGTTAACAGCAAAGGTTTAAGTTTTTAGATAAATATTATCTATATATCAACAATATTTTAAAGGTTTATACTAAAAATCACATTGAATGGGTAGAAGTTCCGCACGCTCAAATCGTAATTTAGGTGGGGTAAAACTCTACCTAATTTATTGATATCTTTAATATCTTTTTTAACTCAAATAACTGTTTTTATGCACATGCAAATAAATCATAGTTAATTGATTTATTTAAATATAATCTGAATTAGGACTTAATCTTGACATGGTGGGGGTTAGTGGTTCGAGTCCACCTGGGCGTACCATTCTAAAGCCTTATCCGAAAAGCTTTAGAAAGAATTTATCATAACGACTATTTTTTCTCCATTACAATCCCAGTTACCTACTAAATAATCATTAGTAACTTTATCATCACCACAACCAGTTAAAATAAACCTTATAAATCCAAGCAACACAATCTTTTTCATACCACCTTCGTTGTTTTTTGTTAATAGCATGAAAATTATCATTTTTTTTGCTGACTCTGTATCATTACCGTTTATTACTGATAAAGCACCGGTTTTTTGTGCTCATTTTTTGAAATAGAATCTATTTTTTCTTTCGAGAGTGGTAACATTCTTATTCTTTATCTCAATTCCTTTAATATTATAAATGGATTTGAATGCAGAATAAGATTCCTAATGATTTTTGAAAAGTTCAATCGGCAAACTTCCATGACAGGGAGCAATATTTATGTTAACGCTCCAATCTTGGTCATTAGTTTCATTAGCATAAAGACTTGATGCGATAAAAACAATAAAATGGTGATACATATCCTTTTCATACATTTTTCTATAAATAATTTGGCTTAGTAATACGAAATTTATGAAATTTGCACAATAAAAAACCACCCTAAGATGGTTTATTAGCATATTCGATGATAATAGATGAATTAAATTTTATCTTGAATAGGTAGTCATAACATCACGTCCATTAGTATTTTTGAATGTGTATTGAATATCCACCCACTGATTACCTGATTTGCTTTTAACAAATTGTTTTATAGTTAAAGAGCATCTTGGTGCATCTTTATAGTTACTGTTAAGGTTGTCAAGAAAAACCAAATATTCACCACCTTCAACTGGTGTAAATACTATATTATCGTAGCTACATAAACTTGATCTGTTTTCTCTTCCTGATGTATTAGATAGGTTTGAATACCAATAATGCCAAATACTAGCATTAAATCTAAAATTCTTATTTGCTGGAATATACACATTATATGCAATTTCACTATTATTTGGAGTTGGTATGCCAAAGTTACGATCCTTGTTTTTTTCATCAAATTTTATTTTAGTTTCTGTATTATTGAGATAATTACCTTCTGTTTTACTCATTGAAAAAACACCAAAAATCATTGCAGTACTATTATTAAAATTTTTGGAATAAGTAAAGGTTACTTTTGCGACTTTATCACTAGGAAGAGGCTCAGAATAACTTTCATCTTTATACGCGGTGCAAGATGATATTATAAAAGCAGTACAAATTAACAATAATGGTAAAAATTTTTTCATCTCTATTCCTCAATAGTAAATTTTCCAAATTTGCACAATTATTGTACCATTGATAATTTGCAATTAAGTATAAAAAAATGAAACCAAGCAGATAAACATGATGTAATCAATTGTCGATTATTCACCAAATCAGCGATGGATAATCAACAATTAAGCATTGATTTCCCCCAAAAAATACAATATTATTAAAGAGCATTTAACTTATTGATTTTTATTATGAGAAAGATTTTATTTACCTTAATTGCTTTACCTTTTTTAACCCTCGCTGATGATCAACTTGAGAAAAAAATTGACAGCTGTAAATCGCTGACAGACTCAACACAAAGACTCGCTTGTTATGATAAAATATTCGAGACAAAAACTGAAAGCTCGATAGATAAAAATGCCATGGGCAAATGGTTTGTCCAAGAAGGTGTATCACCAGTTGATGATAGTAAATCTGTAACCATAAGACTAAATGCTGATCGTCCAATAAATGCGCGATATGATTTAATAACACCTCATTTATATATCAGATGTAAAGAGAATAAAACTGAGTTATATGTCGATTTTGATACATTTTTAAGTTCTAATGGTTTAACGCCTGTAACACGTATTGACTCTGAAAAAGCGGTATCGAATAGAAGATGGGATATTTCAAATGATCATAAAGCAATATTCTATCCAAGCACCCGATCAAAAAAGACAAAGGATTTTATTAAGGATTTAATCGGAAAAAATAAATTATTTATTCAAGTCACACCATACGGTGAAACAACAGTAAATACAACATTTACATTAACTGGACTTGATGAAGCAATAAAACCACTAAGGGAAACATGTGGTTGGTAATGGTTTGGAAAACTAAATTCCTCAAAATACCTTACATTACTATTAACACAAATCTTAACATTAAATGTTAAACAAAGATGAAATTGATCCGTTTCGCTTCAAGTAAAAAGATCAATTTCATCATTATGATCATAAATTTTAACTTATAAAAGATCCTTCCTAACCAACAATTGAAAGTGATATCTATTATTCTATTAAAAACTCATTCAAATAAAACAACGATCATAACCTTTTATACACTGATGACGTTATTAATTCATAGTACATTTAAATTAAATATATGAAATTTAGCTTTCGACATTTGGCATATTATACAATCTGTTATTAAGCTTTGCTGATTTGATACCTTCTATGAATTAGTCCTATCACGGTATTTTTGATGTATTATCTCAAAATATTTTCAAATAACTGCAAACAGTTCAGAAAAGTTATCTATTTGGAGTAAATGAAGAGGTTTTTAAGATACATTATCAATGAAAAAATCAGTTCAGATAAGGTTGTATAAAGACGTGTTATTAATTTGGCATGATTAACAAATACGACCCCAGCAGGAATAATTAAAAGAAAATAACAATATGATATTTAATAAATTATTTAATGTTATATGAATTTATACCGTTAAGTATACCGTTAAAGTATTGAAAATGGAATTTATTTGTTTCAATTATTCTAACACTTTTTGCGATCCACTTCCCACAATTTCACTTCAATTCACACTCCAGAAAAATATTAGTTATGATGAATAAAACTAACTAATCTTTCATAACATGATCACAATAAACTACACAAAAACATTTTACATACGTCATTGATCGGTATCGATAATTTTTAATTAATGTTAGAATGACAATACATAAAGAACAAAAAAGTTAGCATGAAGAACAGAATTATTTTTTTAGATTATTTACGATCTCTTTCAATTGTACTAGTTTTTGTCAGTCACATTTTTAAAGATCAATTGCTAAATGTCGCAAACGGGCAATATCATTTGATATTTAGAGTTATTTCTAAATTTATTATTGATAATGGCGGAGAGCTCGGTGTTATTGTTTTTTTTCTCGTGTCTGGTTATATCATAACTAATTCAATTTTACACGAAAACACAAAAACATTTTTGACTAAACGTTTTTTTAGAATTTATCCAGTTTATATTACAGCGATTTTAATGGAAACCGCGTATAATTATATGCAATATGATTATTCCACTCCTTTAAATATATTAATACCTCGTCTAATGTTGCTGGGTGATATATTTAACACGCCAGTAGCTCTTTATGGTGTTGAATGGACACTACGTTGCGAAATTAGTTTTTATTTGTTGATTGCTATTTTTCGGCTTTTAAAAATGATAAATCACACTCATCTATTAGCGATGCTTTATTTAATTATATCAATAACTTTATTTTTACTTCGTCCATTGCCAGTATCAGAATCATTCAATAACGGGAGTTTTTCTCTATTTTTCCCGATTTTGTTTACAGGCTCTCTAATATTTTTGTATGAGATAAAAAAAATAGATTTTTCATTGTTAATATTTGTTAATGCAATAATTATAATTTTATTTGCAATAAATACTGTAAAAATCAGACCAGATAGTTTAAATAGCATGCAAATATTTTACGGGTTAATCATATTTGTGATCACGTGGTTTTTTAGAAAAAATTTTATTAATAATAAAATGATAGAATGGTTTTCAAATTTAACGTATATAATTTATTTATTTCATTTCTGGACGTGGCATATTATATTTGAGTTTACTAGTAAACTATTCAAAAGCGTAAAACTAAGCTATTTAATTTCAACACTGATGTTATTATTGATATGCTATGTAATCAGAAAGGCAATAGAAATACCGGCAATAAATTTCGGGAAAAAATTAATAAAAAAATATAATTCAACAACATAATAAATGACGCAAGCGCGTCATTTATTTAAAACAGGATATCCCTTTTTGTTTGATGTAATTGTAGCGCCCAAGCTCTGTTTTTCAATAAGTTCAGAATAAAAATCGTGAGTTATCTCAACTGCGTCATCTGGTATATTTTTATGCATTACATCTAAATAAAATCCGCCCGTTGATTTACTAAAAAATATTTTCATATTTATTCTCCTATTGCGGTTAAATACAATGCGGGACGCACACGTGGATCATATGACGTTACGGCAACAGTAACTCGTGATAAACTATCAGTAATATTTGCAGACGCACTCAACGTAGCCATCCCGCCCTGGTTTGACATTGTTCCGCATGCAACTGTTACCTGAGCGTTATATGCAGCTCTCAAAAACGAAACAGGCAACACAATAGAATAATATTTGGTATAGTATGTTATGTTACCGATCTCTTGGGCCAAGGATTCACCAACCTCGTTTAACACAACTAACATCCATTGTCTGATAACACCTGTTGGTGAGACCTCAAAACCAACATTTCCGGACTGCAAATAAAAATCAGACATTGCGATCATGTCTGAGTCATTTAGCCGTGGACGTTTTTTAAAATTTAAATCTGAATTTGTTTCATATGATTCATTGGCGATTTTTTTGACTGGTAAGTATTTGTCATCAATAATGGTAGCCCATTTTCCAGTTTCAGTAGATGGTTTTGCGTTATCATTTTCAACTATAGCGGTATACAACACGCCGTTATATTTAATAATTGCATTTACTGGGTAAGTAACCAACTCACTCCATTCTGGCACGCCCTGCTGTAGCAAATACAGCATATTTTTATCAATGCGGTTAAATGCACCATTCATCCATTCCATCGGAGGTTTTGAGCCTGTTTGCTCAATAGTTATCCCCCACCCTCTGCTCACATCTGGGAAGTCATTGACTTCCCCTTTTTTTGCTGAATCTGCAAAAATTAAATAATCTGGTTTTTCTTGAATTTTCATTAATTAATTCCTATTTCTTGAAGTCGCACAAATTTACCTAAATTAAACCCATATGAGTATTTATCATGTAGAAATCCGAATGGTTCATTATTTACTAAAACCAAATAGCGATACATAACGCCTATTGGGCGTACTAAAATATCCATCTTACTAATTGCATATAGCGTTAATGAATTAAGCTGATCGCTATTTACTAACACGTTCATCGTCATATCTTGCGCATCGATGATGTTTCCGTATTCGCCGATAATGAATTTAATTGAATTAACAATGTTTGATATTTCGCCATTTTGGTAGTTTTTTGTTATGCGAGCCTTAATAAGAAAACGATAGTCATTGTCATTTAAAACGACTGATGCATGTAATGCATCACCATTTCTATAAAACTCACCAACATTGAATGAAAGCGCAGTGTCGTCTTCTAACCACCCAAAATACTCTTTGGCAATAGCTGTTGGTAAAACTCTTGACACGCCAACATGTTTACCGACTAAGTCAAGCGCATAACCTTTTGCATCGTCAATATTGAGAATATCTGCTAATTGAACAACATTTTTAAACGTGTTATCGGTTTCTGCGTAGATAGCTCTAATCGTGCCCAAAGCCTTTGGCTTTGTTCGATATTGCCAAATAATAAATTTTTCTCTATTCAATTATCACCTCAACATTGTTTATCTGTGCATATTCTCGATGATCGATATTTGCTATATTTGAGCCATTAACCGTGAGTTCTTTAATATAAAACCCGTCAACTAGGTTAATGCTTGAGATAATGCGTGATGAATAAACATTTTCGCCGATGTCAAAATCAAGATTTTTAAGGTTGCTTTTGATTTGCTCAGTATTGATATCGTTAAATGATTTATAACGACCAATTACCATTGAGACGTTGATATCGACCTTTTTTGGTCTATCGAAATAAACTCTACGCGGTATACCATCTAATAAATAAGAGGATTCAATTTGACCATATAACCCACATCCACCAATTTTCTTTTTAGTAATAACTTCCGCTATTTTTTCATCAGCTCCACCCAAAATAACAGCGTTAAATGAGTGAGCAGGCACACCTTTTTCATCGGTTTTATTCGTATAATTTTCATATACAACGCATTTAGTCACACCTGTTATATTCATTAATGAAGACTGTATACCTTGCCGATCATCGTAGTTATTAATTGAGTGCGATAACATAAACCTTTTTAATAATTGATCATCCGTTTCTTCATCAACGCCACCATAACTTTTAGTATTCGCAGTGACTTTATCTACGCCTATGATTATTGTACTTGGCGTGAACTCGTCCATTGCATTAACAGTGTAATTACCGAGTTCTAACGACCTGAATTTGACGCGAGCGCTACCTAAATTGTTCAATGTTATTGATTCTGTCGTAACCCATTTATTTTTGTTTTTATCTATGTAAATAGAATTATTTGGTATTGTCGTTTTTGCTGAGCCCGTGAAAATTACTTCATCAATATAAGAATATGACGCAGTAATTCGGGTTATTCCTGCGTACATTGCTCGCTGTTCCAGCCAATGCCCAGTTGCTTGGTACGGGTCTAACATTTGCACCATAAAAGAAACAGCTTGATGTATGTTTGCAAGCTCTTGTGAAAATAACCCTAATAATTGACCGTCAGGCGTATCGCTATCGAGATTGACATCATCACCGTATATCGATTTAAATGCGGAAACTAATCGATTTTGAATAGTGTATAAGTCATCAATTTCGATACCTTTATCTGTTATCTGTAACATTAAATGATGCCTCGTTAGTTTTATTGAATTTATCGGTGTATGTGATTTGAATTAGAAATTTGCGGTTATCGGTATCTAATAAAATGTCGAAACTATCGATATTTACAACTCCATCAACTTTAAAAACTTCTGTTCTTACATCAATTTCTAATTGTTTTGTGTTAGGATTTTTAGTTAGATAATCAAACCATGCGATGCCGTCCTCACGATTTAAAAACCAGTCTCTTTTTAGTGCTAATAATTTGGTTTTCACGCATTGCGCTATTGCATTAGAACAATCTAAATAGTTGCCCAAACCATGACCAAAAGTCCAATCGTGATTGTTATCTAAGCCTCTAACTATCATGTCGGTGCTCCTGTTTTTTCATTGCCGCTTTTTACATCTGTGTGCGTATGCGTATTCAAATCAATACCTTTATTGGTTTTAACCTCCTGAGCCGTTATCGTGCCAGAGCTATTTGTATTACCATCTGTTTGATTGTAGCTTCCGATTTGATTCATATTGCCCTCATGCTCAATGTTCCCTTTTATATAGATTGTTCCATTTGTAAGCCTTATATGTGTCGATCCGTCGTCAGTTTGCATCGAAAGGCCATCATGATAAAAATCAGGTATTTTGTTTGGCACACTATTGCAACCGACAATAAAAAAACCATCGCTTAAGTCGTTAATTCGATTATCAAGCGGTTTTGATGCATTACCCGATGCAAACCAACCATCTATACAACGACTCGAAAAGATAACAAGCCCCTCATCACCCGCTGTTATAGGTACGGTAATGCAAAAACCACCCGCATGTGGAAACTGAGCAGGAACATCTACCAACGGTGGGATCGTTATTTCTTGCCCGTTTGCCATTACTCGATTAACCATCACTTGACAGCTAACAGTATGCCCATCAAATGCAATAACTTTAGCTGGTAGCGCAGTGTATACATTCGATTGAGCGCGCTTTATTTGATTTTCAATTGCTTGAAATAGTGAATCTGTCATAATTTACCTAATCAAAAAATATTGATTTATGTGTATATGTGTGTATAATTATTTTCAGGTTAGGAGGTAAACATGAAATCAACTGACCTGATAAAGGAGCTTACTAATGCAGGGTGTGTTCTGAAACGAGTTAGAGGTAGTCATCATATGTTTTACTCACCAATAACTAATAAAACGTTTCCAGTGCCTCATCCAAAATCGGATTTACCGATTGGCACAGTAAGATCAATCAAAAAATCGGCGGGCCTTTTATAGCCCGCCATCTTTGGAGGTATTATGTTTTTTACTCTTGGCATTGAAACACCGAGCGATAGCGACACAGCTTACGGCATTGTCGTGCCTGCGTTATGTGATAATAAATATAGTTGTTATTCTGCTGCCGACAAAGAAAGCGATATCCCAGCAATGGCAACAGAAGCTATCTTGTTAACTGTGCAAGATATGATTGAATCAGGCGATTATGATGTCAAAGATATTCATAATGATCATGTCTCGTATAAAAATAACGATGAGTACGCTCATTGCGATACGTGGGTCATTATTGATGTTGATTTGTCATCATTTGTTGGTAAACAAAAAAGAATTAACATCACATTGCCAGATATTCTTATCGATAGAATAGATAACGCAGTTAAAGCACCAAATTCTTTTTATAAAGATCGAAGTAATTTTTTGGCAGAAGCGGCTATTAATGAATTAGCGTCACAAAATAGAGCGCGTTGATGAATTTTAGTTGTTAATCCATCATTTTCTGGTTTATCCCTGTATACAGGGAACACATTGCACTTGTGATTATTATAGAGGGCGTCTTCTTGCTGATATCAAGATTGAATAAAGCCCTTTCGGGCTTTATTATGGTTTCGGCATTGATATTTCTTGGTTTTCTTTTGTAAAGCCTTCTTTTATAAACTTTGTTATCTCATTAAAATCTGCTTTATTTTTTAGTAGTTCACTAACTGTTTTGTATTTATACAGTACGTTAGGTTTTTGAGTATCAAACTTACACAGCCCCAAATAAATAGCTTCGAACTTATTTGACGGTTTGTCGTTTACTTCTAATTTATTAATATTTTCTATCGTTACTTCAATAAACTTTTGAAAATAACTATCAGCAGTCACACAATTTTTTAATGTTGGAAACATAACATTATTTTTCGTGCCAACACAGATCATATCAATTTTGTTACCTTTATTGATATTCATTGCGTCATCTTTATTTTTTAGCTCAAGAGACACATATTCAAATTGATTTTTACCGTTCGCAACAATATAAGGATCGCCTGACAAATCAGTTTTTACGCCCGAAGCAACTGTTTTAATATTAATTAATTTTCCATTATATGTTTTTTCATATTTATACTGATTGTTACTGTATTCACTAATTAATTGTGATGCTGTAACTCTGCGAATTGTCTCATCAATTAACGAATCACCCCCATCACGAAAGATTGATATATCATCTTTAATCAAGAGTTCTGTGAGTCTTTTTGCATTATCATTGGCTGACACATTAAAACCAATTAACATTAATAGCGAGACAGCGATTATCTTTTTCATTTATTATTTCCCATTCATAAAGACGACAAAATAACAAATTAATCATACTTTTTCAAACTTTCCGCCAACACAAACTAGCTTGCTGTGCCAGTTTGTACCGTATAAATCGCCGTTATGCTCAATCGATTTGACTTTATAATCGCCGTTATACTCGGTGAGTTTTGACTCAATACGAACAAGCGAACCAATTCTATAATGCGGATTGCATAGCGTTGTAACTTCTAGCCCCTCATTAGATTTTTTAGGACTACCAATCATCCCTGTGCTTCTAGAAATAACCCAGCCCTCGTTATTTGCTAACGCTTTATTTTTGGGGATAACAACTAGCTGATCATCTTGTATAGACCAGTCCGCATTATTGTTAATAGCGATTTTATGCATAGCCTCGCGTGTGTCGCACATAAGCACCTTGCCACGAGGCAGAGCCCTATCATTTGGCAAATTAATAGCGCCCTTTTGAACACCAAAACTGCTCACAGCTTCATTTAAAAAGTCGCTATCTTTTTGCCCTTTTTGCATCGTTTTAATAATGGTTTTTTCGGTATAGGCTCGATGTCCATCACCACAACGCATTGTTGTGATGATATCCTGCCCTGTCAGTTTATTTTCAACTGTCAAAATATCACCACAAAATATCAATCTTAATACATCTTCTTTATAGCAGACTGATAACTCTAAAAAATGATATTGTTTACTCGTAATGAGGTTACGATTTGACGCATTGAGATTATAGACTGATATTTCGGCAGTATTTGGCTCTGAAGATAGTGTTTTTTTGATAGAAAACGTAACTCTAAGATTATTAATAACAATGCTTTCTTTACGATTACCTATTTTAAGCTCTAAAACCCTGCCGAATTGCCTCACGATATTCGTCCTTAGTCATGATTAATAATTGCATACGATTTTCTAAATCGTCTTTAGATATTGCATTAATTCCAAGCTTTGACTTGTCATCTAATACCAACACGAAAGGTAAATTGAACTCAATTAAAGATGGACTACCGACTGATAGCCCCTTGTTTTTTGTTATATACTCGTCATTATTGATATCAAATAAATCAAATTGATATCCTGTTGATATTGCGTTATATCTCAACGTTAATCGCAAATTCATATCGTATAATGAAAATGATTGCTCTAACACATCATCTGTTGTTGTTTGTATTATAAACATATCACCCCACAATCTTATCAATAGCCGATTTTCTTTTTTCGGCCGCTTTTGGTTGAGTTTTACCAAGATTTCTTGTTTTTGGTTTAGGCACATTCAAACCGCTCGCTGTCTGGGTATCTACAATGAAAATTTCACGAAACGTTAATACAAATTCACCGCTTGTGTTTTGCTTTTGAGTCAGCCCAACAGATGTCAAAATCATGTTTTTATACTGCCGTGTATTTGTTTGTAGCGTTACAGGCTCACCACTTCGCTGTACAGCTAACAATTTTTCATGAGCATCAGCGATACGGTCTGATGATAAACTATTTAAAAGTGGAGATTGATAATCAGGTAGAAAATCAGCTATAACTTGGTTCACAGCTTTAGCGCCAGCTCTAAAGTGTGATGCAAAACGATTTACCATACTCTCCGCCTGAGCTGTTATGGTTTTAATCGGCATTGGTAGCGGATAATCTGAAAAATTAAAACCCAATAAATTGTCAAATGAAAATGTATTGGTTTCATATCCAACAACTAAACCATAAACAGTCACCTCTTTAGGGTCTAATACCGCATGGTCTGCAATATTAGCCCCGTTTTCGATCGGGTTTTCAGTTACCCTCAGCTTTGATGCATGTTGTTCTACGGTGTTAATATCAAGATTAAAAGTAAAATTATCACTGATTATCAAACCGCTGTCTTTTGATGATTTATTTAATATAGATTGAAACATTAGTTAGACCCCAAAGCTGTTTTTGTGTTATCTGCTAAATTGCGTATCTCTTTCTTAGAAACTTTATTCAATCTATCAAAACCATCTTGTGGAGTCGTGACGTTCATTGTGTTATTTATAGTTACTGCATTGTTATTGTTTACATTTTTATTAGATGGTGTAAGTTTACTAAATTTTGCATTGTCCGTGCTAAGCTTGGCTCGAACTAATCGCTTGGTCGTGACTTCAACCTCGTTATTATCGTCACCACCTATTCCTAACCATGATAATGCGCTCTTTATTTTGCTTTTAATTGAATTAATAAATCCATAAAATTTGTCCTTTATCCACCCCATAGCCTTTTTAAACGGCGCTGTAATTGACTCATGAATTTTTAAAAATGTTTTAGCAAAATTTTGCGTAGTTTTGTTAGTATCATCATTCCAAGAGCTAAATAACCCCTTAACAAACTTCCACGCAGACTTAAACGGCCATGTGATGAAATCCCATATTGCCCACAACGTTTTACCTATCTTGTCAGTTGTCGAGGTAGTGTCATCTTCCCAAATGTCAAATAAATCGTTGACAAATTCCCAAGCGGCTTTGAATGGGGCAGTAATAAAATTCCATATAGCCTTGAAAGTTTCACCAATGGCGTTAACAACATCACCGGCATCAATGCCAAGCCAATCCATTATCGCGCAGATAGCGTTGTATGCCATTCTGAAAGGAAACGTAAGCACATCAATAATAAAATTGAAAATTTTACCGATTCTATCAACCGTTTTACTTGCTTCACCTTCGGACATGCCGAAAAACATTAGTATGTTTTGGAGTGCAGTTGACAATAACGACTTAATACCCGATATTAGCGATTTAAAACCGCCTACTATTGAATCAAATAAGCTTTTTGATAATGATTTTATTTTTTTTGTATCGCCAGACCACAGCGCCTTAAGAAATTCCCAAAATGTTTTTGCAAATTCCCATGCCGCCTTGGCCCCATCAATAAATGGTTGCCAGTATTCACCGAAGAGGCTTTCACCGCCTTCCATATAGACCATCAAGTCATCAATGAGTAATAATAAGCCTGCAATTAAACCTATTACTATGCCTATTGGACTAAACAGCAATGCAGCATTAAACGCTGCCCATACCACACCAAGCGCAATAATTGCATTTTTCCATCCGATTGTGCTTGAGACAATTTTATCAGTGAATTTAATGAAATTAACGACAACCTGAACAACCATCCCTACGGCCTGTATGACTTTTGTAATGCCGTTAGCAATAAGTTCTTTATTTATTGTTAACCAGTTTCTAAATCCACCGATTAAATTCGTTAGCGCAGGCGCAAGATTTAGTGCAATTTTAGTTTTGATACTATCGAGTGCAAGCCCCGTCTTGCTCATTTCTCGTTTATAAAGCTCGGCTTGTTTAAGTTCCTTTTGTGAGATTTTGAACAGTGCGCTTTTTTTTGTTGCCAGCTCTTTTGCTTTATCCATTGCATTATTAAATGCGCTAACAATTTTTTTACCATACAAGACGGCGATCGCAATTAAACCAGCAATACCAATTTTCAACTTGCTAATTTTAGATTTAGTTTTATCTACCGCTTTACCCGCCTCCGATGTTGATTTTTTTGTCTCACGGATCGCTTTATTTGTGTCTTTTTGTATGCTATTTGCTGTATCAGAAAGCCGATTAGCGCCTGATTGCAAATTATTAACTATCTTTGCAATTTCACCAGCTTTTGAGGCGTCAACGCCAATTTTTATCAAAAATTCTTCTAAAACCATTATTGCGCCTCGTGCTGTTGTTTTTCGGCTAGTTTAATTTCAGCTATCACATTATGCATATCAATAACATCATCAAGAGAGTAGACGGTCCGAAGTTCGTGGAGCGTTGCATATCTATTTACGATAACGCCCCACACAAACCAGTCTACATCACTGTCTCCGCCACCGTCTCCAAGCTGGCTGTACTTAGCTTGGATGCAATCCCATTTGGTAAAAAACCCAAAAAATGAAATTTTAAGCCCTCAACTATCACTTGATAGTAATGGCTTCGATGTGTATTGAAAAATTCGCCCGCTTCTTGTGGCTTTTGAAACAAAATTTTCTTACCGTTTTCATCGACAGCAGTAACATAATCAAGGATAAATTTTTCTATTTCTGCAAATTGTTCAGAGCCAATATTTGATGCTAGTTGTCCGATATCAAAACCTGATTTATTACCTTCAAATGAAAAACAGCCCTGAAGTAGAGCTGTTAATTTTTTTAGATATTTATTTGATTTGAAAAAATCAGCTTGCGTGAATGTGTAAACCACATCATCAATAGTAAAATCTGTGCTTTGCATTATAAACCACCTTTAATGTCAAATTCTGCTTTAGTTGCTTTAAATGTCCATGTTACGCCGTTGTGTGACGTTCCGCGCGCGTGCGTTGGTGGTGTTGTAAACCAGCAACCAGTAAGTAAAAATTCATCACCATTGCGCAAATCTCTGTATGTAATTAATTTGCCCGTCGCTGTTGTCGAGTTATTAATTTGAGCATTGCGCAACTGATTTAATTTCTGATTAGTCTCAGAATGCTGTAACGTTTTAATAGTAACAGTTGCGCCACGATTGCAAGAATGAACAAACACCCCTTTTCCGTTGACGCCATACGTGATATCGCCGTCGTCGCCAATCGGTGCGATACTAATAGCATCCTGCGCATTCTCGTAGCCTGTAATTTCCGTGCCGTCGATAGTCAAAACGGCATCTTCTAAAGAAAATGATTTAGTCATGTAAACCTCTATCGATTAAATTGAACAATGATATCGACGCTGTGACCCGCACCAGCTAATTTAAGTGCGCAGTTAATTGGCATCATCTTGCGGGCTTCGCGATCTGCTGTATCTTGCATATCAAATGAATCAGAATAGAAGTAATAGCCATTGATTTGGTCGCCATATGACAGTTCGCCTAAGTCACCCAATGTCCATTTACCCAATCCTAAGAAGCCGTTATTAATAAATTGCTCGCCAACCACTTTGATTGAACTGATTAAAATTTGCTGACCTCGGTCGGTTTGCGGGATTTTAGTCGGTTGCCCCTGTAATGTATTGAAAGCTTGAACCTGAACTGCGTTAATAAAAGCATCCAAGCCTGTCGTTTCATCAATAAACGTACCGCCAAGCATAACGCCCTCGGCCAGCATGTTTACACCTGCATAATCGGTGTAGTAATTAATACCTAGACGTCGGCATTTTGTGGCTTCGTTAATTGTGATTTTATCATCTGATGTAACACTAACTTCCTGCTTGAATTTAACAGTTTTAGCAGTATTAACACCAGTCCAAACGGTAGTTAAGGCAATCCCCATAAGTTCGGCTGCTGCATGTGTATTACCCTTGTTGTTATACTGAACCATCAGACGACCGCTGTTACGTTTTGATAGTGTTTTAAGCACGTTTGTATCAGTATATTCAATGTTAGCTGGCCGTGTTTCTGTGTACGCCATGACTTTTGCATTTTCAACGCCTTGAGCCACCACCCAGTCGTGGGCTTCAACTAATTCAGCGTCAGTGATCGTATTAGCAAAATAAACGCCGTACCAATTCTGGTATTGATTTTGCAACTTGCTCAGTGCTTCGGCAGGTGTTTCTTTGTTGTAAGTTATTGCGTCTTCACCGTTGATTAGTGTACCTCTACCATCAATTAGATTAGTCATACTACCGATATATGTACCGTCTAATTGCGCATCAAACACATAACCAAAATTAGCGCCTTTACCTTCTGTCTCAGATGATAAAATAAATCGACTACCGACTAAGTCATAAATAAATTTAACGCCAATATCGGCTAGTTTTGTATTAATGACATTTGCTACATCTTGCATACTTGAAACAGTAGAGAAATCAAGCTCTTTAACATCGATTTTTGCATCACCAAAATAAAATGTTAGGTAACCATCGGTGATATTTTTAAACTGAATGTATGAAACAGCTAATGCTGAACCGTTAATTTTTGAATTGATTGCGGGAGCTGTAAATCCATTTTGCATATATTTAGCAATGATTGCCGTTTTTGGTTTTGGCCGTGCTGAAAATAACGCAGATGCCGCACGATACACATCTGAATTAGTGCCGAACAATGACGCTACACTGTTGGCATCTGTTACAACAATATATCGTGTATCTGGATTAGTAAACTCGTCGCACATTTCGTGAGTGAAAATAGCAACCACGCTTAAATCACGTTTTTGTGCCCCGCGAGGCGATTGTTGTAGTGTTACATCTACAACTTGACTGATTGGTAAACTCATTATTACCCTCTTTCTATGTTGAATTTTACTGTATCGCCACGGTTTACTGGAGCCTTGACGATTGGATTAATTGAAAATGTAAGATCGACCTGCGCGCGTTGTTCTTTACCACCTGCGATAGTCGTTGGTAGACTACGAATTTGCGAGCATTTTAGATATCCCATACCTAAACGCCTTAGCCTTTGCCAAACTACTGTTAATCGCATTGATTCAGTCAGTTTGCACAACATATCGTAGGCATTTTTACCGTATGCGTTGATTGAGATAGTTACCTCTCTAAGAGTTGACGCTATTTCTTCTTCAGCACCTTTAAATTTAATTTCAGTACCGATATCCGACTGATACGCATTTAGTACCGTGATAAATTTATTCAGCTTTGAAACGTCCTGCATATCGTTAGCATCAAACACCAAGGATTCAGGTAACGTCAAAACCTCCGCTATCATGCGCCTGACTTCCGTCATATCGAGTCGCAAGACAGTCGTAATAGCCATAATCACTCCATATTGATTCTGAAATTATGCGAAATCTCATGCCGTGATGCTGAAACATCATGCCGTTAGTGAGTTTTGCACGAGAAAATACCCGTACCGTTGGGTTATATCTGTCGCCCTCAGGTAATATTTGCAAATCATCATTGCTGGCAGGTTGAATAATGCATGTAATGCTACCCTGTGACTCAAAATTAACTTTGGTTGCAAAAAACGGATCGCTTAAAAATTGTGATATCAATTCACGCTTCATTTTTCCCTGACCTCGTAAGTTATTGATGCTCTTAGTTGCCCAGTGTCGATAAGAGGTTTATCAGCATCTTTGGCTCGCTTCTTTTTCTTATTTTTAACTGGAGTCAACTTTCTTTTTAATGTTTCAGGGGTGTTAGATTGAAATTCTCCATCAGTGATTTTTTCAATAATTTTTCCTTGAAGATAAGCCCCCACTTTAGAAAGAGCATTTTTAGGCGTTATTTGTCCAGATAAGCATTCTGTTACCATAACATTAGTTAATTGATTTAGGTTTTCAGCTTCTTCTGATGCAGTAGAGCGCATAAATGAACGCTCAGGTATGCCTTTTTCAGGTACACCAAACTCATGAATAACTCCAAGCTCAGCATTGGTTATATCCGTGCTAGTGTCTTCTTCTGAGCTTTTACGTGGCTTTCCGTCACTTGGTATACCAACAACTAACTGCATACGGTTTAACTGCTCAGCTCGCTTCATAACCTTTTTTAGTCGTTTTACGATTTCTAATTCACTCATCCAACAACCCCGATAGGTGTTATTAAACGGCGTAAACGTAGATACTCTTGACCGTAAGAAGTTGAAGTTAAATCATAGTCGCTAGGATTGCCTGATGATGTGTTTTGTGATGTGTAGCTAAGAGATAAACTTCCCGCTGATTTACTCGATACTGATTTAAAGTTTTCGCCATTATTGAAAATAACGTTATCGTCTAAATCCCGATTTAAAAAGCCTTTAACAGCCAATCTGTGCGCAGTGTAAGCAAACAAGCCGAGGTCGTATAATTTGCCCCATGCTTTTTTACATACGACTAGCGCACTACTATCTAAGAAATGCTTGATTGTGCTGTCATCGACTTTTGAAAATTCGGGGTATTCGTCACGAAAGCTCATAAATACCCCTATTTATTAGGATTTATAATCTACATACTGCGCAGATTTAGGCTCTTTCCACATTACGCCAGTAAATGCTGAGCGGTAGCCACTTTGATATGAGAGTAAATCTTTTCGCATTACATCTAAGATTTCTGGCATGTGTACTTTCATTTCAAGATAATCTTCATCAGGCGTATAGATTACTAAGCGTGATTTGTTTTTGTTAATGTTTTTTGCGTATCCTGCTGGAATTTTAACAAAGTTGACATTAAAGCTATCATTTTGTGACGCTTTACGTAACGCAGCCATGACACGATCCATTGCTGCAATCGGTAATAAATCCGTGCCGACAATTTGTGGGTTTGGGTCGAATTTCTGCATTGCTGTCATGAAATCTTTTGCATCAATTGCAATATTTGTAGGCTGAATAGCATAGTCGGAACGAGACCAAACGTTATCATATGCATCAAGAATCATTTTAACAAACTCATCAGATGACATTTCTTTCAATGTTTTACCTGACGCCTCGTTATAAACTTCAACCTGCTTCCCAGTTAACAGCCCTTCTTGACCGGGCTTTTGTTCATGCCCAACATAACCAGCATACTGAATTGTTGCTACAGCATTCGCGTACAAATCGTTTTGCTTTTTAGCTGGTAAATTGATACCTAGCTTTTGAGCTTTCTCAATTTCTTGTTGTGTGTATACAAGCCCTTTAGCCCACTGAACAACTGGTGATTTTTTCGCTTCAATGGTACTATCGATTGTTTCAAGCGATGTTGTTTTGATACCAATCACACCATTTTTAACAGAACCACGAACCTCCGTTACACCGTATTCCCATTCTTCCGTTGCAAAATCAAGACCTTCTGTAACAGGTACCGCTTGACCGATATTAATTTCTGGTAATTCTTTTTCTTGTAACTGTTTATCACGCTCTAACAGTTGTTCTGTGATAACGTCACTATAATCTACATTTTCATATGCCATTATGCTTTAGCTCCTCTGGTTCCTGCTTTTACCGATTGAAAATAACCTAATGTAATTGCCGCACAGTGATTACCTTTGCTTACGCGTTCAACCCAGTAGCCTAAATCGATATTGTTTTCTGCCACATTTGTGATTTTTCCTGCATCGTCGCCAGTTGGAACGATATAAACACGCTCACCACGCTTCAACTCGATATCATTTACTGCTAGTGCAACAACAGAATCGCCATGAGAGAAGTGTCCGATGTTGATTTGACGATTATTTGGGTGTTTGTCACCGTAAATATCTCGAACAATAATTCCGTGGATTAAATCATTTGCAGATTCGATTGCTTTAATGCCTCCCTCAGCGTTTACTGCCACGAAAGTACCGCACAATAAATCTTTGCCAGTTAAATTTTCTTCACCCCAGACTTTACTGTCTGAACTTGATACACGGTGAATAGAACCAGGTTGCATTGTCCCTTGTTCAGAATCCCAACTTGTAAAACTGTAACCCATATTATTTACCTCCTAATCGCGCACTGGCTGATTTTGTTTGAGCGGCTTTGCTGTCATTAAGCAAGCTTGAAACAACCCTGTTCTTCTTCGTGCTTGTTGCTACTAAACCAGCATAAGCCGCGCGAATTTCAGCATCTGTTAATTTTGATGCTTGGTCTTTTGTGTAAATACCATGATCCACTAACACACCGACACGAACATCACGACCGCTTTTAGCGTCATTTAGTTTAACTTTTGGGAATCTGACTTTGGCGTCATTCATCACGCTTTCCTTGTCTTTTTCAGCCTCCAGCTCTTCAACTCGTGCTTTCAATTCATCACGTTCTTTTTTGACCTGTTCAAGTTCTACTGTTAACGATGCTATTTGTGCATCTTTATCATCTTCACCTGTTGCTGGTTCTTCATCGTTCAAAGTCTCAAGCTTTGCTTTTAGCTCATCGATTTGTTTTTGAAGTTCGTCAGCTTTTGCTTTTGACTCTTCATCCTCTTTACCTTGAACTTCTTCAAGTTGTTTTGTGAGTTCATCAATCATTTTATTGATTTCCTCTTTTGACAACTCCCCCTCGGCATCATTTAGACGTTTACGAAACGAATCGATCAATGCGAGTAATTTATTTTTTTTAGGCATTAAATTTGCTCCTATTTTGGGTTTACTATCGTTTAATCTGCAATCTGAGCCAGCGCGCCCCTCAGCAACGATAGCAACATGATTGACTTTGATATTTTTGTGATAAAACTTTCCGTTTTCTTCTTGAATATCCGCAGGCTCGTAGCCGACAGATAATTCGCGAATATCTTTGTTTTTGAGTAATTCAATTGCAGACGCATCTTGAATAAATGCATCACATACAATATAATTGCCTTCTGCTCTCGGATTTTGAACATGGCCAACCGTTTTATTTTTCCAGTCTTTAGCATCAACTGATTTTTTATCAGGATGTGTAATTGTGATCGGCATACCGTCAATTGATTTAAGCGTGTCAGGCTTGCTAAGCTCCTCAATTGTGCGGTTAACATCAACAAGCCTATTTGCTCTACTGTCTGTTAATCCAATTTCATGCCCGTAATACTGTAAAACCGTTCCCTTGGTGATTTTAGCGGTTGTTTTTAAGTAGCCTTGTGGCGTTATTTCCCAAGCCATAAAACCTCTCTATGTTTTATTTGGGCGCAAATAGCCCTACTCAGTTAAGAGCATTCAGTTAGTAATTTTGTTAGAATTTAATGTATGGAATCGCTAAACATCGGCACTGAAAGTCTTCGCCACATTTACCAATGAATCCGCCTATTGATTTGCGTTTTTTCCAAGTTTTACCCTCGTCATCTGAGTAGACTGTAGGGTCTGAATATTTGCACAGCATGTTATTTAAAACTAAATGCGATTCGCGTTCTCGTGCGTCACCTGTCCCTTTCCATTTGTAAATGTCGAAACCTAGCTTTTTATTACGCTCTTCTTCAAAATCAGCGTTAATTTTAGCTGTTTGATCTCTTGCAATGAGTTTTGCACGTGAGTATGAAACATTACCTCTTGCACGAATTTCATTGATTAGCTCGCCATGCCTAAAGCCCTTTTTATAGTTTGTGAAAACGTTCGAGCCGATGTCGTTGATAAAGTCATTTTTGATTGATGTTATAAGCTCAACGTTTTGTTGAATAGCCACCGCCATCGTATCACCCAACATCTCTTTTTCAATGATGCCACTTAAATCAATATCAAACGCATTTTTGAAATTGCGCGTAAACTGTGTTTTGTTCTGATAGTGAACCTTGTTAGCGAATCGAGTGGCTAACAAGGTGGCTTTTTCCTCAATGCGCTCACCAGCAATTGACGCCAAAACTTCAATTAACGAGTTAATGTAATTATCATCACTAATCGCTACAGCATCGACGAGATTTTTTTTACTGAGCGCAGTAGTTATCCGATTTACCATTGCTTTGATAAAATCGGCTAATGCTTCACGATAATAAACCTCAGCACGCTTACTCGGTGTTGTTGGAGGTAAGAATCTATCACGCCCCGACAGCGAACTCTTCAGTAGAGAATAAATCCCCATCTCTGAAATCCTCTTCTGTGGTGTTAATTAGAAGTTTGCGAGCAATTAGCTCTGTTTGAGCAACTTTATCAGAAATGATATTAGCGGTAACTAAAGCGGAAAGAGCGCTCGCGAATTGACCGACTCTAGCTGCTTCTTTGTCTTCGTTAACCACTTTTATCGAAGGATATTCAAACGTTAATCCGTGATTAGGCATCATTTTATCGAGAATAAATTTATCGATAAATTCTTGTGCGGGTCGTAATCGATTTTCTTGCAGTGCGTTGATTGTGCCGTGATATGATTCTAAATCTTCCTCACCGGTTGAAAATCCGCTCGCAGATAGCCCAAATAACACTGTAATCGGTCTATCTAATGCGCCAGCGGTAACCGTAATTAACTTAGTTAGAACTTCCGACAACCCAGCGTATGTAGCTGTTTTTTGCTCCCAACGACCTTGCGCTTCACTATTACCCGCATCTAACGCAATAGCATTCATTGACGATTTCGTATGATTGATTAGATTGATGAACTTTCTAATATCATTCTCTTTGCCTTGTGCTACTTTGGCTATCAAATCAGGGATAAACAGCACATCAACATTACTATCCTGAATAATGTCGCCAATACACGTAATCGTTGTATCGAACAAACGAATAGCATTATATTTATTTTGTAAATCAGATGTGCCAAATTGATTTCTATCTGTCAGTTTTGATTTACCTAACTTTAATCTGTGACAGCGTGAATGATGCACCTTATCATTTTTACCGATTGTGTAGTAAGTTGGCTTGCCAAAATTCGCAGATTTTAAATCATCATCGATATTACTGTCAGGGTTAAACTCACCTTTAGTTAACACAATGAAACGTTGAATATCTTCGTCATCCGATAGCGGTTGCGACAAATCATCAGTATCAGTAATAGCGACAATTAACGCATCACCGAGCAATGAGCTAAACGCCAAAAATTTCTCTTTTATCTCGTTTAGCTTTAATCGATTTTCTTTCTCGATAACGAGTTTTAGCAGGTTTTCATCATAATCACCGCTAAACACTCTCGGCAATTTGAGCATGTCATCTGCTGTTTTGTCGATATATTTACCCGTTAGCCACGAACTGCTATACATATTCAATAATTGCCTGTCAGATATTTTCTTATTCGAATATCTCACTGAATCATTTTTGTTACCAAGTGATGTGTACAGGCTTTCTAATGAATCCGTAAGATAGTTAATTTTTGTCATAAAACATCCAAGATTGATAATTTGTTTTTAATGTAACCGTCTAATGAGTACCTGACAGCATCCCAGCAATGATTGTTTGCATCAGCAATAATTGGCAAAACTTCACCCGTGACGCGATCAATTTTATAACTATATAATCGCGCCTCTTCTGCTGTATGCTTGCATCTAGGGTGGATGATGATTTGTTTAAATCCACGCAGAAATGCGATACCGTCCTCAACGCTGCCTTGCCATTTTTTTGCCGCTGAGATATTAAAACCCTTGCGCTTGATATGACTGATAGTTTCAGGTCGCGAGCAGTCGCCTTTAATCGGCCATTTTCTTGATTCGGGGACTGAATCATAAAAGACTGACATCTCGTCGAGCTCAATATTAACGCCGTATGCTTCGTATTCAATATACAAACAATCATTTAGAATAAATGAGCGGATTAATGTGTTCGGGTCATTAGCAAATCCAAAATCTGCACCAAATAATAAGCGATCAGCCTGTTTGTGCAGATTGTTATTGAATTCTTCAACAACATATCGACCACTTAAGACTTGTTTATCAGAGTTTTCGAGATAAGCCCCCTCCCAAATCCAAGCGTATGATGCATAATCCAATCTAGCCAAGTCGTTTAATCGTTCTTGCTCCAAAACATCGGGAAAAAATGGGTTATCGCTATAATTTAGTTCAACAATAATTGAATTTTCAGGTGGTGTTTTTCTGAATCGTTTATCTGTTGGGCTTCCATCTATCTCAGGGTTCCATGTTACCCATATTTCGGAATTTTCCTCACGAACGGTAGGAGTTAGTTTTTTCCATGCTATTTCGGATACGTTTTCCGCTTCATCGACCCAACATAGCAATATGCGCGCTTTTGATTTAATGCTATCAAGATTATGACGTAGACCACAAAATACATAGCTAACTAATCCGTTTTTAGTTCTGATATAGTTCTGCCCAATATCGTAGCAATCTTTTAACCAGTCAATAGAGCGGATAGCTTGTTTAACTTCTTCCATTGATGAGTCAGCTAATGAATTCATAAACTCACGAGCGCAAAGTATTACGCCGCTTTTCCCTTCTTCTGCAAATTGATAACCTTTAACCGCTGTCATTAATGCAAATGAACGGGTTTTAGCACTACCTCGACCACCATGTGCGCCACGATACCTGACATTTTCAGCTACAAACACAGATATCAATTTTTCAGGTAACTGGATTTGTGCTGTTGTCATAGTATTTACTCTTTAGGCGTGACTAACTCTATTCGCGTTGGTTTTGGTGACATTGTGCCGTCGGATGATTGGTGATCTATTTCTTGTTTTTCGCTATAGCCGTGATTAGATAGCATCAGCTTTGTAATGGTTGGATTAAATGAACTAGCTAATCCGCCGTTTATAAGTTTATTTTCTTGTAACGTCTTGATTGCTTCTAACGTGTCGGAAAAATCTTTGTTTTGTTTTGCGTATTCATACATTGATGACTTATGCTTACCAAGATAGCAAGCAAGACCTGCAACGCTTGGAACTACATCGCCAAATGTTTCATAGTCCCCAAGCAAATACTCCTTAGCCTTGACTAAACATTCGGCTAATTCACTTGGGCGACCTATTTTTTTCTTTTCGCCCTTTACCATACTTATTCCTTATGCTGCTAAATGATTAACTCGTAGCCCTGTGCTAATCAATTGGTAATTAAATTTAAGTTGATGTTTATCTTCCCAAGCTTGAATTCGTGACTTGATATTCTTTTTAGCTGCTTTCCTAATATTCATTGCTGAAGATCCTTTGCTCGCTGCTACAAAGGTAACTGAATCTAATTTAGCTATTTCATGGGCTTCTAACTCGGCAACTGATAACAGCATAACTTTTCTAGTAGCCTGACCTAACACCCAATAATCATATAAAGCGGCAAAGCATTCTTCTTGATATTTGATTAATTTACCTCGAAGTGATTCTTTTACCTTCTCAGGGTTAATGCTAAATAACCAGCCGTTTAACTTTTTAAGTGGCACACATAACATCTTGTATTCTTTACCATCCGAGGCAGTTGAGGAGATATGTCTACAACTGAATTTATCTTTTTGTGAATTAAGCTTTTTACGTTGCCCTGCCCAGTCTAAACCAATACCTTCAACAATGGATCGCATTGCTACGTACTCAATGTTATCTTGTTTAACGGTAATTAATTTTGATTGATCGAAGTTTACTTCTGCTTTAATAATATTCATGGTGTTCTCCATTAGAAATGAGTTTTAGTCACACAGGGAACCAGTCCAAGAGAGGTAACCATGAAAACCATCTGGTGCCCTCTAAAACTCATTCCTAAGTGATCTCTTGTTATTGTGAATTGCCGTGTGTTGGCATTATGATTGATTGAAAAATGATTTAAATTTATTCGACTTGTAGATATCGATTTTACAAGTCAGGGGTAATTATGATTAATTAAAAGTTGAATTGGGTTTGTGATGTTTCAAAAAAAATAGGTACAAAAAAACCGCAGTTAAGCGGTTTAAATAAATTTTTTATTACAAAACTATTTTTATAGAGTTTTTATTCCTAATATGAACGATATAAAATAAGAAAAGTTTAACAAAATAGAACTTAATAATATGAATAACCCATAATACAATGTATTTAAGCAAAAAAATTTATCATTTTTTTTAACATATAATTTATAACTTTTAGAAACAACAGAAATTAGCAAAAGAGAAAATAATATTACTGAAAAAGTAAATAATGTGAGATTTTCCTCAGTATGAAATAAAACAAGAGATGAGGATGAAAGGAAAATGAAAGCAACCAATTTATTATATAAATTACCAATATTCTTAAATAAATCAATTAAAGAACAAGTTATAGATTCCATTTTAACTCCCTTTAATATATTGTAAAATGGAGAAATATTATACTTCATATGCTTACAAAGCCTTATTAATTTTTTAAACCCATCCCAACCATCTTTATTTTGCATTACTAATCTCCCTTATTGCCCTTTTATCTGCATTACACTTCTCAATGACATTTAATAAATGCTCGTTATATCGAAGACTATCAGCAAAAGTCATGTGATTAGGTGGTAAATTTGGTAAACAGTCACTTAATAGATTGGCTGGTATAGGTCGATTCACGTATACCTTTCGCTCGGTTGAACACGCTTGCAGAAACAGACATAGGCACAAACTGCTTAGCACAATCATTATCTTTGAGTTGCTCATTAATTTGCTCCTGCCGTTCTAGTGATTGTTTTTCTAGTTCACGTTTTGATAATTCGTTATCTGCGATGATTTGGTTGTTTCTAGATATGGTTTGCTCTAGCTGGTTAATTTGATTAGTTAGCTCGGCATTGGCTTCTTTTAACCGCTTTTTCTCCTGATAATTGTTGTAGCCAAAATAAATAGAGAAAACAAAACCGACAATAAGCAATGCTATGCTTAATAATTTTTCTTTATTCATAATAAACCGTTCTTATAAATCGTCTTACCGCCCTGTCTAACCGCTGTTAATACTATTTGACGATTATTTGTAGGACTAAAACCTATGTGTACCCATTGATTATGCTCTTGGATAAGTTTGTCGAATTGAACACCAGCATCAATCAATCTTTGACATATTTCTTTAGGGGTACCATACAGTGAATGAAAATCGACAGCTAACCCCTGTGTATGCGCACTGGTTGACACTCCGCCTACTCTTGCATTTAATGCGGGGCAACGATAACCAGAGGTAATAATTATCGGCTTACCCAGTGCTTTTCTAACCATCTCTAATTTGATAGCGGTCAGTTGCACATTTGGCATTAAACTTTGGGGTACTGAATTATCAATTTTTAAACGACTAGCAGTTAATGAACGTGTAAATTCTTCTAGAGTGAAATGTTCAGTTAATTTCATTAATCGTCTCCTTTAGCTTTTCTTATTAGCCGTTCTTCTAATGCTTTTATTAGAGCTGCTCCAGACCAGCCAGCTAAACCAGCAATACCGCCTGCTAATTCAAAATCCCAGTTGAAATAACTTGCGGCTAATACAACAAGCGTTCCAGCAAATATCGATATAAATATTTGCGCAAATAACACCCAGATATTGAATTTATTGCCATTTAGAAACTGATAGCAATAACTTGATAGAGAACCAAGCAAAGTAACAAAAAATAAATACACAACAACAGTCCAATTGACGTTGTTAGGGTCTTTTATCGGCATGTTTAAATCTTCTTATTAAATGAGAGGTAGCGTACTAGCTAATGTTTAGTTATGTGTGTGTCTAGCATTGCTACCGATTCCGTGATTGAGTGAATACTCAATATTGATAATAAAAAATACAATCAGCGTAAATATAGTGTTTTGATGTGTGTTAATGCTGATTGCAAAATAGGCATAAAAAAACCGACTTTCGTCGGCTTAAATTAATTCTTTGAAATACTAAATTTTTACAATTTTTTCCATTGATACTTCGGCAAGAAAACCGCTTCTACTTTTGTATTGCGGATTATTTGCAACAATTCTATCAATCTCTTTTAATAATTTTCTTGGAAGGGTTATATTAATCTTCTCTGCCCCGCCCATTAAATGGGTTAGGTCAACATCGACCAATGCAAAAATCATCCCTTTGTAATCATCATTATTTAAAAATGACTCAACATTACTTGGCGCTGGGATTTTTTCACCATCCTCAACCAAAATTTCAATATGACTTGTAATTGCTTCTTTAGCATTACTTAACGCTTCCTCAAATGTATCGCCAGCGGAAAAACAACCAGTAACATCGGGAACGACAACACCATAAGCGTGCTCTTTATCACCTAATTCAATAGCAACCGGATATAACATAGTTCACCTCAATAATTATCGAAACAATAAATAGCAATGTAGCAGGGCTTATAACCCTGCTTGTTTCATTATCGACTTAACTGTTTTTTCTTTTAAGTCTTTTTTGGGGTGTGGTATTGTTACTAGCCCCTTTTTAGTTTGATGTTTGAAGTGATGATGACTGCCTTTAACTCTTACCAAAAACCAACCATCTAACTCTAACATCTTGATTATTTCCTTGCTATTCATTGTCTCCTCTGTTTTGTCAATTCATAGTGGTTATTATACCCACCATTTTAGAGAAGTCAACTATTTATACCCACTATAACCACTTTTTTTATAATTAGGCAATAAAAAAGCCCGCACTTGCGAGCTTCATATGATGAAAGGTATTTAAATGCGCGTTACCGCACTATTTGCATATATTGTTATACGGATATCCGGACAAATCAAGACTTTTTAACAAATCACATTAAAATCCGCAATTTTTTTCATATTATCGACCCTTAAAGTAATTTATAACCTGCCCACGTATGAAAAATTCGGCCTCTGATAACATCGCCGTGATTTTGTCTGTTCTGCAATTTAGTAGCCGGGCTACGCTCGAACATGATTTTTCATGTATATATATTGATTTTATTAAGCTATGTCTCTCGGGGCTATCATTAAACAATTCAGTCATCGCCGTTTCTACTATATCAACCTCATCATCAAGCAAATATTGCCGATTTGCGATCGGTACGTTGTATATTGTCGGTCGGCTTGCATTCGGTAGCCCACTAGCTACAACTGAGTTTGACCACATTTTTAGTAAAACTTTTGTTTCAATCATCTATCGCCCTCCCCCTTTCCTTTGTGGTAGTTGGTTTTTGTTTGTCGTTTTCTTCCACAATTCAACGAGTGTTACTCCTGCTGAAAATTTAGGTTCTGTTACACCTTTCCAGTTAGCAATCGTCCGTTCGCTAACGTTAAGCTCTTTCGCTAACCATGACATCGATATTTTATTCCGTTGTAAATCACTAATAATCTTAAACCAATCTATTTTTTGCATCTTTCATCCTCGGCTTGCAAATTTTTGCAAGTTAGATATTTTTATAGAAGTGTAGAAAATTATAAAACACGATTAAAGCATTACCCCGTAAGGTTTCGTAGCCTTTCTATTTTTTAATTTTCTACGCTTTCTACTGATCTTCTCCTATATATACTTTTAAAGCACTATATACGTCGTTTGTAGGTGTCCATTTATATAACTAGTGTAGAAAGTGTAGAAAGTGTAGAAAACCTTTTATGCACTTGATTGGGTTTCTACACTAATCTATATAACTAGTGTAGATTTCTACACTTCGCAAAAACCCTTAAACTTTTACCACCTACTTTAGTAACTGTCTTTTTATACCCTAATTCTTGCAGAGTTTTACTTATTCTCAGTTCTTCACGTCGTCCGATACTTTTAGCATCCAAACCAATCGCCCCTTTAAGCACCTCAATAGATGTAACGTAATCTTTATCAATCGGTTTCTCATCAGTTATAATATCGGGCTCATGTAACCATTTATTAACAGTTTCCTGCCAAGCATCTTTAATCATATATTGATCGTGCTCTCTTGCCGCCAACTGTTCAGCCACACTGAACTGAATACCACTATCAGCAAACATTTTTTTGGCTTCTGCCCATAGCTGATCACGATTAGCTTTGACGCCTTTTACATTCACGTTATTAACACGGACAGGTAAGAATCGACGATTGCCGGTATCATCTGATAAAAATTCGTCTTGATTTGTTGTACCGATGAAAACTAAACGCCGAGGGAATTGGGTTGCGAACTCTCGATATTTTGGGATCCAGTTTTCATGTGTGCGGGTGATGAACGCTTTAATACTCTCTAATTCTTTTGTATGTAATCCGCGTAGCTCGCCAATTTCGCCAACCAAGCGACCTCTCATCTTTCTTGCCAAATCATCATCCTTTTCTGCAAATGACACCTCGCAAAAATAATCAGGACTCGGAGACAATGCAGCCACCCCGGTTGATTTACCGCAACCTTGGTCACCAACTAAAATTGGTACCATGTCAGCTTTTATGCCCGGTTTGAGAACGCGACCGGCTAGCGCTGTCCACATGTATAACGATACCGCCTCGGTGTATTCGTTTTTTTCAGTATTAAAATAATCAGATAAAAACGTTTTGATACGTGGTACGCCATCCCACTTTAAACGTGATAGCCATTCCGTCGCTGAATCGAAAGGATTTTCATCGGCAACGAGCAAAACAATATCGCGTATTAGTTCACGCCCAATGGGTTTAAATCCGCCCTTTTCTAACCCTATGCGCAATCTTGAATAATCTGCATCTGTAAACGTTTGCCACTGATCGCTATTCACGTGGGTAAACATAATTTCATCGCGAAACTGATCAAACTTAATATTAATTTGACAAATATCGGGACGCTGAACAGCAAGATAAACATTGTTAATCGTCGCCTCAATTTTTCCGTTTTTGTCACGTTGGAATTTGGGTAGCGGTTTTTCGTCTACGGGGAAGGGGATAACATCGAAATCCCGCGAACGATAACCGATAGCGTTCAGAAAGTCTCCGTCGTCTTTATCGATACAATGTGCGTGTAGACATCTAAAATGCCCCTGCTCGAACCCGCCGGTACCAGCAGGAAAATACACCGTTGATGTGCCATTTGATTCTGTTGTGTGGGAATCGGAAAACGGGCATTCAATATAACGCTCACCGAACGAGCCCACACCAATAACCTGCCATTTCTCATCTAAATATTGTGTAATACCGTCGTCCATAACACCCAGATTTTTGGAGACATCTCGAATTTTATTTTCTCGAGTACCGACGATATCCCCCCCGAAAACTTCAGACAGCGACAGCCACAAGCTATTAAATTGTTCAGCTGTCAGCGTAGGTATACTCCAGGGCAACCCGTCGACCCATTGATAGCGTTCGCCGCTCGGGTGCGTACCTGCGGCGATAAACTGTTGCCCGTTTGCCAAAAACTCGATGATGTTATGATCGTCGAGCCTAATAATTTGTTTAGTAAAATTGCCGGGCATAGTAAAAATACATAAAAATTTACTGCTATTGGCGCGAAAACGGCACGGTAGGTTTGCATTCGTGTGCGATGCGATATACGTTTTTATCTCTGCCGCTAATACAGGATCTGACACGTCAACGTCAATCGCCCTAACATGCCGCGTTTGTATACAAATGCCATAATCGGTATTCGTCGCCCAGTTTTCGATCTGTGCTGAGTTAGTGGTAATTCGAGTCCAGTTAGGGATCCCCACTGCTAGACCAGCGTTGTTATACCGTGACGGTGTTTTGCCAATCGATTTTAGTGTACTGTGTTTAGATATAACAGCATTGGGGCTCGACACTACAGGCAATAAATCCGACGTTAAACCCAACCCCACATCAAAATGCAACCAGTCATCCAGTGATGCTCCATATATTTTCATATTAAATATTCTCGTCATCAAATTGGTTAACCGTATCTAGAAACGATTGCAAAGCCGCAACCGTTTGCCAACGAGGATTACATGTAGGGTCATTTAGTAGTCTACTAATAGTCGGCTGTGGTATTTTCGTATGTATTGATACCTCATTTTGGGTGAAGCCCAAAGATAGAATTTCTTTTAGTAGTATTTGTGGATTTTTCACAATAATCACCAATTCATTAATGAATACAAAACAATACTGTAATGTATTTTTAAAGCTTTTACAATATTCATAAATGAATTAAATTGGTTATTTTTATAAAAATAGCTAATAAATGGGGCTTTATATCATGATTGATACAATCGTAAATAATTTAAAATTATTAATGAGGGAGAAGGGGATCGTTAACGTTACAGAGTTGGCTAGAATAACTAAAATACACCAGCCGACTTTGCACCGTCTATTAGCGGGGGAAGTTAAAGATCCCAAATATGCAAATTTAAAACAGTTAGCTGACTACTTCGGCGTTACGGTATCCGATATAGTTGAAAAGGATATGTCTAACATGCCGAAAGTCGATACTGTGAGTTTTAAATGGGCGCCTGTCCCGATAGTAGGCAACGCCCAACTAGGTGATGGAGGATTTTGGACTGATATGGAATACCCGGTGGGAACAGGCGACGGTTTCATCCCGTGGCCAACAACAGATAAAGATGCGTACGCATTAAAATGTAAAGGCGATTCTATGATGCCGCGGATAAAAAACGGCGAATTTGTAGTTATAGAACCCAACCACGGCTATATACCCGGTGACGAAGTACTAGTAGTGACCACGGATAGTAAAGTTATGGTGAAGACATATTTATATGCTCGAAGCGGGGTTGTATCGTTGGTGTCGATTAATGAAGAGCACCCGCCGATCAACATCCCTGAAAGCGAAATAGCAACTATACATTATGTGGCAGGCATTGCAAAAGAAAGCCTTCGCAGTGAATAATAGTATCAAAATACCCTTCCCTTCTTGCTGTTAAAAAATAGAAACAGTTTATAACACGTCAAAAATAACCCGCAAAGCGGGTTTTTCTTTTTCCTATAAAAAAAATAATTCATTTTTGAATTGACAGCGTATGCATTGTCGCATAATATATATTCGTAAATGAATTTTATATTCAATAACGAATATAAAAATATGACAGTCGAACGGCGCGACTTTAAACCCTGCGTCGGGTGCTTGGCGGGTCAGGATGACGGCAATAAGACACGATAAATAATCAAACTAAATGCCTTTCAATGAGAGCTATTTAGTTTGAAAACAAAAAGGAACGAAAACATGACCGATTTAAACGCTAAAAGATTAAAACAGGCGCAGGCTACACGTAATCGTCACGTAAGTTTGGAGCCCCAACCGCCAACACCGTGGAGTCCGATATTACTTATTGTATTTTGCGCCATTTTTATTGCAGCATATTTATCATCAGGAGTATAAGAAAATGTCATTAGAACAAGCCATCACAGAAAACACAGCGACAATGCGTGAACTAATAGAAGCGATATCAAAATCCTTTGCTGTTTTTGGACAAACACCGCAAAAATTGGGACAGCTAAACAAAGATAAGGGACAAGAAACTGCGAAAACGGGGCAAGAAACTGCGAAAACGGGACAAGCAAAACCCGAACCAAATACCCCGTTAAAAGAATCGAAACTAACCGAGCCGCAAACCCCACAAGCCCCAAGCATACCCACCGAACAGGAAGCTATTCGTTGTCTTATGGAACTTGCTAAAAAAGAACGTACCAGAGCAGTAGCGATATTAGCCCAGTTTAGAGTCAGTAAAGCCAGCGAGCTAAAAGAAGATCAGCGAGCCCCATTTATGGAAGCGGTTAATTTACAACTAAAAGAGTTGGAAGGTAAATAATATGACAAACCATGCGTTAATATCCCCATCCGGTGCTGAACGTTGGTTTAACTGTCCCGCCTCACTGTGGCTTAGTAAAGATGAGCCTGATCAGTCATCTGAGTATGCAAAAGAAGGCACCACCGCACACGCACTAGCTGAATACTGCTTTAATTTCAATAAAAAAGCGGACGGCTTAGTGGGTATGAAAACAGTGGTCAATGATATTGATGTCGATGAGGAAATGGCCGAAGCGGTTCAAATTTACGTTGATACTGTGAATGGTATCAGATCCTCCATGTCTGATGTTTTAGTGTTTGATGTCGAACAAAAGTTAGATTTTAGCGAGTTACTGGATATCAGCACAAACATAAACACCATGAATACCGACTATAAACCGGAAAAATCGTTTGGTACTGCCGACGTTGTGTTACTTGGCGACGGTGAGCTACAAGTGCACGATCTTAAATATGGTAAAGGTGTACGTGTTAGCGCTGAAAACAATAAACAGTTGTTGATTTACGCACTTGCAGCCTATTACTACTACAGCCTAGGTTGCGAAATTAATAAAATTTCAGTGCACATACATCAGCCCCGATTAAACCATTACTCCGACTTTACCTTAACACCTGACAAGCTTTTCGATTTCGGCAAGCAGTTAAAAGAAAAAGCAGGCATCGCCTACAGCATCTACTTAAATGGCCCCCAAAGTGATACTGATTTTTGCGCAGGTGAATCGCAATGCCGTTTCTGCAAAGCAGCAAGTAAATGCGAAACACTAGCAAATCATGTAGCACAAACCATCGAAGCTGATTTTGAAAACCTAGACGATACTTTTGTCGAGCATGTAGATAAATTATCAAACGAAGCGTTAGCAAAAAAATTCAAAGCTATAGACATGATCAAGTCATGGATAAAAGCAGTCGAAACCCGGGTACAAGCTCAAATACAACAGGGCAATGCTGTACCGGGGTTTAAATTGGTTATCGGCAGACAAGGCAACAGGGCGTGGATTGACGAAGAAGATGCCGAAAACGCGTTAAAAAGTTTCAGATTAAAACAAGACGAAATGTACAGCCGGAAACTTATTAGCCCCACGCAAGCCCTTAAAGTTTTGAAAGGCTCGGAGATACGAATCAAAAAACTTGAAAGCCTCATAACCCGCCCCGAGGGCAAACCAACGGTCGTACCAGAATCAGATAAACGCCCCGCCATTTCACCTGCGGACGATTTTACAGACTTAACACAAGAGGAAATTTAATAATGAAAGTAAAACTACAAAACGTACGATTAGCATTCCCCCGACTATTCAAAGCTGAACAGGTAAACGGTGAAGGTGATCCGCAATTCAGTGCAACGTTTATTTTGCCTAAAAGCCACCCGAACGTGAAAGATATTGAAAATGCCATTTTACAAGTAGCTAAAGAAAAATGGGCGGATAAAGCCGATGCGATATTGAAAAAAGTCAAAGCGGAATTAAAAACCTGTCTAAAAGATGGTGATTTAAAAGCCGACCTCGAAGGTTTCGCCGGCAACTACTTTTTAAGCGCTAGCAATAAAACCCGACCATACGTTATCAACCGGGACAAAACCCAACTAAACCCCGACGACGGTGTGATTTACGCAGGTTGTTACGTTTACGCAGTTATCGATATCTGGGCGATGGATAACAGATTTGGTAAACGTATTTGCGCATCACTATCGGGAGTCCAATTTTACAAAGACGGGGACGCATTCACAGGCGGCGGGATCGCTTCAGATGCGGACTTCGATGATCTGTCCGTCGATAGCGAAGAAGAGTTTAGCGTGTAGTATAGAACAAAGCGCACTATATGAAGGGGTGCGCTTGATTGTGTACTATTGACAATAATTTTATCGGGTTGTATAGTTGTAAATACTACAACTTTACGCGGACTTCCGCACCCGATAGCCTAGCGGTTTTTTTATGCCTGTTATTTAGGTATTTGATCATATCTATGATCGGGTCGAGAAGACGAAATACAACACCAGAAATGGGAAATAGTCTCGCCGTCGTAAAGCGGTAGTTGAAGCCCGATCACCCACTAAACCTTTTTCTTATTTACTACATTTTAAAATGTTGACTTCAACTATCATATTGCGATATATTGGCTATAGGTGTCAGAACCTACAGCCATAAGCGGATTAATCGCCCCGTCAGTGTGATTTTTTTATGCTCAAAATCTATGCCGAGAGGGCGAGGAATAAAAGACCGGTAACGGGAATAACTCCAGCCCTGCTTATGGTGGGCTTCTGAACCTCTTGGCACCCATGTCAGAATGGGTTTTAACAGAAAAAACCATAAGGGGGCATAACTATGTC
The DNA here is from genome assembly GCF_001690445.1 of Gilliamella sp. wkB195. Lineage (NCBI taxonomy): Bacteria > Pseudomonadati > Pseudomonadota > Gammaproteobacteria > Orbales > Orbaceae > Gilliamella > Gilliamella sp. wkB195. The sequence goes on along the minus strand of NZ_LZGP01000026.1, from coordinate 24,516 downwards.
AAACACAAAACTAGAAACAATTCCGTTTCGCAATCAACAATTAATCGTTCTTAATCACAAAAATAATCCCTATATTGCAATGAAACCCGTATGTGAAAATATCGGGTTAGATTGGCACGCTCAAAGGCAAAGAATACACAGACATCATGTGCTCAGTAAAGGTGTGGTTATGATAACCTTACCCTCTAAAAGCGGTGACCAAGGGTACTTGTGCTTGCCGATTTCGATGATAAATGGGTGGCTATTCGGCATTGAAACTAGCCGAGTAAAACCCGAAATCAAGGATACCTTAGAACAATATCAGTTAGAATGTTTTGATACCCTATACAATCACTTTATGTCTAAATTAGCGCAGCCTTATACTAGCACGACAAACGTTACACCTAACCGTGAAATTCTACCAAAAATGGTTTATCACAACAAAAGCGCACACAAACCCTACCGAGCGTACGTATACGATATGTCTCTAAAAAAAGAGGTATCGGTCGGCACGTTTGCCACAATAGAAGAAGCGCTGGATGCGCAGAAAAATTACTTTCAAACAAAGGACACCAAAACAGCACATATACCTAACCACGGTAGGTGGCTAGTGATTAGTGATGCTGACGGGCTGGATGTTAAAAATATCGACGACTACAATTGTGTAAATTACAAACATTTCACGCGGTTACAGTCGGATGCACGAGCGTACGCCGATGAAACAATCAAACTACTGCATAAAGTTCAGGATATAGTGTCATTGAGCCACGAGTTCTTATATCGATTAAAGGTTTTGGAATGCGATAAAAGCGCCTCACGGCTCGCTACGCCTCTTCGAAAACTAATTAAAAGTTAACCCGCAAAAAAGCAGCTCAATCGCTGCTTTTTTTACGCCTATAAAACACCATAATTCAGGAAATAACGCAATGCCTCAAATTTTGTATCTAGATACTGAAACCTACAATGAACAACCGATTGCTAACGGGGTGTACGCGTACGCCGAAACGGTAGAAATCATGCTGTTTCAATATGCATTTAATAACGGGCCGGTATACGTTGTTGATTTAGCCAACGGGGCAAAACTACCCCAAGAAGTGATAAACCTACTATTGAACCCAGACGTGCTACTATTCGCCCAAAATTCGATGTTTGACAGAACGGTTTTAACCAGAGGGAATCTATTTAAAGATAGACCCGATATTATCGACGCAATCAGTCAACCGGAACGCTGGCGGGATAGTATGATTATTGCATACGCGCATAGTCTAAAAGGTAGTTTGGGCGATTTGTGTGAGATATTTAAACTCGAAACAGACAAAGCAAAGGATAAGGAAGGTAAAGCCCTCGTCCAACTCTTTTGTAAACCGCGCCCGAAAACCAGCAAAATCCGCAGAGCAAATAACAAAACACACCCCGACGAGTGGGATAGATTCAAACAGTATGCTAAACAAGATATCGTTTCAATGCGTGAAGTTGTTAAAAAGATGCCTAACTGGAATATGCTGGAGAACGGCTTCGAGCTATCTTTATGGCATTTAGATCAGCGTATCAATGATCGTGGCGTTTGTATTGATGTCGATTTGGCCGAAAAAGCCGTTGAATGTATCGACATCGAACAACGGCGGTTAGCAGATGAAACCCATAGTATGACCGAAGGAGAAGTTCAAACGGCAACACAACGCGACGCAATGCTAAAACACATTGCAGGCGCTTATGGCATTACGTTAGATGATTTAACAGCCTCGACAATCGAACGCCGGTTAAATGACCCCGATTTGCCTGACGGGCTAAAAGAGCTGCTCGCCGTTCGGCAGCAAGCGAGTACAACAAGTACTAGTAAATATAAAGCGCTACTTAATCGTGTTAATAGTGACGGCCGACTAAGAGGTACATTGCAATTCATGGGCGCACCGCGTACGGGTCGCTGGGCAGGTCGAGGATTCCAACCCCAAAACTTAACACGCCCTACTTTACCACAATGGCAAATTGATCTAGGTATCGAGGCGATAAAATCCGGTAACGCCGACCTGTTAACGGATAACATCATGAAGCTAACAAGTAACACATTAAGGGGGTGTATATGTGCTCCTGAGGGAAAAAAGTTAGTTGTCTCGGATTTATCCAATATTGAAGGTCGAGTACTGGCGTGGCTCGCTGGTGAAAGTTGGAAAATAAAAGCATTCCAAGATTACGATAACGGTACGGGTCACGACCTCTACAAATTATCGTACTCAAAATCGTTCGGAGTCAACCCGGAGTACGTAACTAAAGAGCAGCGCCAAATAGGCAAAGTCCAGGAGCTGGCATTGGGTTACGAAGGCGGCGTAGGAGCTTTTATTACTTTCAGCACAGCATACGGCATCGACTTAGACGATATGGCGGATATAGCTATCAAAAATGTAGATTTACGTATTCTGGACGAGGCTAAAAATGCATACGAATGGGCTTTAAAAAATAAACGTACATACGGGTTGTCGGAAAAGGCGTATATAGTCTGCGATGCATTTAAAAGGTCATGGCGCAAGGCGCACCCTAATATCGTTGAGCTATGGAAAAAACTTGATTCAGGCGTACGTTATGTGATTACGGGAGAAGCTAAAACTTTACGCATTAATGAAAACCTAGTAATCGATAAAGTCGGAGCATGGCTACGCATTCAATTACCGTCGGGGCGATATCTATGTTACCCCGGTGTACGTATCGATGAAAACGGCAAAATAAGCTACATGGGATTAAATACATATTCACGTAAGTGGGAACGTATTAACACCTACGGCGGAAAAATTGCGGAAAACATTACTCAAGCCGTGGCTCGTGATGTGATGGCGTGGTCTATGCCATGTATAGATGAAATTGGTTTTAACATAGTGCTAACCGTACACGATGAAATCATCACCGAAGCGCCGGACGTGCCCGAATATTCGCATGAATACCTCAGCCAAATTTTATCAACCGCGCACGAATGGGCAAAAGGTCTACCGCTCGCTGCGGCGGGTTTCGAATCGTACAGATATAAAAAGGATTAATACAATGCAATATCCAGAACAACTACTTAAATATCGGCATAAAAAGGAGGGGCAAGAAAGCGTTGATTATTTCAAATTCGATAACGGATTATGCGTACACGTTCTCACGCTTTCCGAACAACCCACCGAAGAGCGCCCGGTTAGAGAAATTGGTATATACACAAAGGCTTTAACCGGAGAATGGCTACCGGATAATCTATTAATAGAGCCCTTAACCGAAGAAGAAGTTAATAAAATTTTATGGAGGGTACACGATGAAACTTGCTGAATAATTAATAAGTGTACCCTGATATTCAAAGATTTTGAACCATACAGATATAAAAAGGATTAAAAATATGACCAGACTAAACAAAGATATTAAAGCTAAAATTTTACAAAACGCACTAAACGCAGCACCTGTAAGCAAAAGATTAGAAGAGCTAAATGCGATGAAGCATCAATTAGCAGTTGACATTTATGACCATGTAACTAACGGACACAATCCCGCAGACTACGCCATACAATTAAAAACGCTCGTAGATAAATCGCCGTTCTATCTAGGTTTAACCGATGCATATACCGACGTAACAAAAATAGATTATATTTTTTGTGCGTTTGGTGGTATGCAAGAATATTTATATTTTCCGGATGACGGCGCCGTCCGATACCAAGTATTGCGCACTCGTTTACGATTCACAACAGATCATTATTTTTCTGTTCGGTTTACAAAAACAGAACAGGAATTAAAAAAATGCGAAGAAGAAAAAGAAAATCTGGAAATTGATATACAAACAATCTTAAACAGTTGCCGAACCGCCGCCCAACTCGAAAAATTCTGGCCCGAGTCTGTTAACTTCCTCGAGGGCTGCGAGGTGTGCGCCGAAATTAAGGGCGTACCTACGGTCTTAGTTAATGATTTGAACGCCAAGCTAGGTCTATGATATGCGTGAATCCGTAATCGAAAACAACCTCGCCCGCAGGGTTGAAGACCTCGGCGGGATAACTTATAAGCTGTCTCCTATTGGGCGGGTAAATAAGCCCGACCGATTAGTAATGTTACCCGGCGGAAAGGTTATTTTTGTTGAATGCAAACGCCCCGGAGAAAAGCCCCGATCGGGGCAAATAAGGGAGCACGAACGCCTACGAAAATTAGGTTTTCGTGTTGAAGTTTTGGATTCCCACGATGTGAGATTTTTATATGAATAAATAAATCCGAATTTTCGCAAGGGATGACTGAGAACCTCAAATTGGGGTTCTCAGGGAATTAAGTTAAAACCGTACGCTTGTTTTCCTTGCGTGGGTATTAGATATCCTCGATAAAGAGGTAAGACAATTTGACAAATATCGCAAAAATGGTTTATATTCGCTGTTAGTGGTTCACACCCACATCAACAAGCGGACACCGCACCCGATAGCTTTTGCGGTATTTTTGTATCTCCGATTTATGTCGGGTGGCGTACGGCTATATGCGCAAGCTAAAACCGTGGACTGTCTTGTTGCAGGTGTGAAGCACCCGACACCCTATTCACACTAGGGTTTAATAAATCAACAAGGAGATATAAACATGTCTAATCAATCTATTTTTACATTCAACGACCACCAACTACGAGCGCATTATCTCGATAATCAAATCTGGTTTGAATCAAAAGATGTCGCTACGGCGTTAGGGTATGCTGACTATCGTTCTGTTACAGGACTTTATGCTAATTACAAAAAAGAATTTAAAACGGGTATGACCGATGTGGTCGAATCAACCACCTCGTTGAATTTAAAGGTGCGAACCCGTATATTTTCACTGAGAGGGGTACATCTAATCGCAATGTTTGCACGTACCCCCGTAGCGGAAGAGTTCCGCAAGTGGGTGTTAGACATCCTCGATAAAGAGGTGGGCGAATCGCCTATCATTATTAAACCTAATCGGGAAGTGCTGCCTAAAGGTATTTACCATTGTAAAAGCAAATATAACCCCTATCGAGCATGTGTATGGAACGGTAGTGAGATGATCCAGGTAGGTGTGTTTCCGACAATTGCTGACGCCGTTGCAGCACAAAAACAATTCACGGCTACCGGCGAAACAAAACGAATTCAAAAACCACGCATAAATAAAACCGAGGCCACATCGATATCAAATAGCTTTACCAAAGCAGATACTTTTGCGCACATCAGTATGTTCTTAGAAACCGCGCAAATGCTGAGTTTCTACCCCTGCGGTAAATCGCTATCACTTGATCTACTAACCTTTGTTCAAGAAGAAGCATTACGACAAAGCCATTAATTTAAACAAATAAGTTTGCGATACGGGATTTCCCGTATCGTATTGCTATGGGGAATTTCTGTATGAATAGCAAATCTTTTACCCCCCGACCCTATCAAAGCCTAATTGTAAACCACCAACTGGATCTATATAGAGGCAATACTTGGGCAGGTATGGGTATGGGGAAAACATCATCAACACTATGCGCTTTAGATATCGCGTACATGAGTGGTCACTATACCGCCCCGACTTTAGTTATTGCCCCGCTCCGTGTGGCGCAATCGACATGGCCCGACGAAGTAAGCAAGTGGGACTTTAAAAGCGTTGGTATTCAACCTATTGTCGGCACACCAACGCAACGTTTGCAAGCACTACAAAACAAACATGCAAATGTTTTCACAACTAACTATGAAAATTTACCATGGCTAGTAGAAACACTAGGCGATAGTTGGCCGTTTCAACAAGTTGTTGCCGATGAAAGCACAAAACTTAAATCGTTCAGGTTACGTGGCGGTGGTGTTCGGGCGTCGGCGTTACGTGGCGTTGCATTTAAACATGTGCGATGTTGGCAAAATCTGACAGGCACACCCGCCCCTAACGGTTTACTGGATCTGTGGGGGCAAAACTGGTTTATAGATGGCGGACAACGTTTAGGACGAACCTTAGGTGCATTTACGGATAGGTGGTTTAACAAAATTCCAATCGGTGATTATTTTAAAATAACGCCAACCGAATTTGCGCAGGAACAAATACAAGAAAAGCTCAAAGATGTTTGCATTACGTTAGAAGCCAAGGATTGGTTTGACATTAACGACCCAATCGTTACACCCATATATGTTGATCTGCCGGATAAATTACAACGCCAGTACAAACAGCTTGAACGCGAAATGTTTTTAGAAATCGGTGATAGCGAAGTCGAAGCGTTAAACGCCGCGGCTAAAACAATCAAATGCCTACAATTTGCAAACGGCGCGATTTATACCGACAGTCACAATAATTTTACTGAAGTGCATGACCTAAAAATCCAAGCATTAGAAAGCATAGTAAGTGAAGCCAACGGGATGCCGGTACTGGTTGCATACCACTTCGAGCATGACAAAGTTAGATTAATGAAAGCATTTAAGCAGGCGAGACTACTCGACAACGACCCAAAAACGATTCGGGATTGGAATGCGGGTAAGATTCCGATATTACTAGCACACCCCGACAGCGCCGGACACGGTTTAAATCTACAGGACGGCGGTAACATTCTTGTCTACTTTGCTCACTGGTGGAATCTAGAAAGCTCAGACCAGATACTCGAACGAATAGGACCAACCCGCCAAGCCCAATCAGGCTACGACCGCCCCGTATTTGTTTATGAAATTATCACCCGCGGGACTGTCGATGAGAATGTTATCGACCGTAAAAAAACTAAACGTAGTATGCAAGAAATACTACTCGAATCAATGAAAAAGAAAGGGTACTAACGCCCTATTCAACCCACCAAGGTTTTTAAAAATGAACGTACTATCACTATTCGACGGCATGAGTTGCGGTCGTGTTGCACTCGAACGTGCAAATATCAATGTAACAAAATATTACGCTAGCGAAATTGACAAATACGCAATCCAAGTTAGCCAAAACAATTACTCGGATATTATTAGGCTTGGCGATATAAATAACTGGGAAAGTTGGGATATCGATTGGTCCAGTATTGATTTGATATTAGCCGGGTCACCGTGCCAAGGTTTTAGTTTTGCAGGTAAACAATTAGCGTTTGACGATAAACGCTCAGCGCTATTTTTTAGATTTGCTGAAATATTAGCGCATGTTCAGTCACTCAATCATAGCGTTAAATTTTTGCTCGAAAACGTCAGAATGAAAAAAGATTACGAACATGTAATAACGTCAATTGTAGGCGTTGATCCGGTCATGATAAATAGTGCGTTGGTATCAGCGCAAAACCGTAAACGATTATATTGGTGTAACTGGAATGTAGAACAGCCAGAAGATAAAGGGGTTTTGTTGAAAGATATTATTCATGAAATAGTTGATATAACAAACCATGACAAATTACCAAAATTTAATTGCAACCCTAGCGGTAAAGGGATGAATGGTATTGTTACTCATATAACTAGCGATAAAAGTATGACACTCACAACAAATAAAGGTGAAGGAAGCAAAATAGCAATCCCGTTGAATGCGGTTGTAGGGATAAAACAAAATCCTCGAGGTAAAAATCGTGGGGGGATTCATACGGACAAAAGCCCAACCTTGACAAGCAACTCTTTTGAACACAATAACAAAATTGTGTATCTCGTTGATAGAGAAAAAAGCCATACGATTACAGCATCATATAGTAAAAAAAATGACAAAGATTATTTTACCAGTAGCAAGGGTCAAATGGTTTTTTGTATAAATCCGTATATTGTTCCCTTTGATAAAACCTTGCAAATCATAGATACGGAAGCTATTAAAGGTAAAATTGGTTATTTCCGCGCCGACAGCCAAGCAAATAGAGTTTACAGCATACATGGTAAAGCCGTAACCCTTTGCGGTGACGCCGGCGGTGGTGCTGCTAAAATGGGTCAATACCTGTTTGGCTGCATAACCCCCGATAGAATCGAAAAACGACAAAACGGTCAGCGATTCAGTGAGGGTAAAAAGTTCTACACACTAACAGCCCAAGACAAACACGGTATTCTAATCGACGGCTACATTAGAAAACTTACACCCATTGAATGCGAACGTCTCCAGACACTGCCTGACAACTACACAGCGGGGGTTAGTAACTCCCAACGCTATAAAATGTTGGGGAACGGTTGGACTGTTGATGTTATTTCTCACATTTTAAAACACATGAATAGTATAGATATCTAGAGGAAATAATAATAATGACAAATAAACTAATAGTAGAAAACCCACTATACAATAAGGCGCAAGTTTGTGCGTACATCAGTATAGATGATAGAACATTGGATAGATGGGTTTCGGCTGCAAAGTTTCCAAAACCAGATCTATATTTGGGGCGACATCCTCGCTGGAAGCTATCCACTGTCAACGCATACTTATTTCAAAAAGAAGAACAATACCAATCATGCGGTTAAACTATCAATGTAATCCGCATACCATTGCATCATCTGACGCCTACCCTCCAAATATTGTGCGTGATTGTACACGCCACGCACACCCTCCTCCTCGTGATTTAGTTGTTTCTCTATCCAGTCACGGTTAAAATCATGCTCATTTAAAACACTTGAAAACTGATGCCTAAAACCGTGCCCTGTTGCACGTTTGGCAAACCCCAACCTTTTTATCAATCCCAAAATAGCACCATTTGACATAGGCGATTGGATGTTATTTCGCCCCGGAAAAACAAAATCACAATTCCCAGTTATTGGATGTAAAAACCGTAGGATATTTATAGCCTGCTTTGATAACGGGACTATGTGCACCCTGTCTTTTTTTATTAATGTTTCTGGTAGTAAAATGTAACGTTTCTCCAGATCGACATACTCCCATTTACATCGTAACAACTCCACAGTTCTCACCGCAGTTAATATTAATAACTCGGTAGCATACCGTACGAGAATATTACCCGAATATGTTTGCAAGGCTTTCATAAACTCCCGCATATCATCTTCAATTAAAAATGCATAATTTTTAGGTGTACGCGTCACCATTGCTTTTGACAGTTCTCGGGCTGGGTTATTCTCTGCTCGCTCTGTAATAATTGCATATTGAAAAACTTCAGTACACCGCTGCCTCATTTTTTTAGCGATTTCTAAAGCCCCTCGATTTTCAATTTGCTTCAAACAATTGAGCATTTCAATGGGTTTTATTTGCGAAACGTCCATATCACCGATATACGGGAAAATATCTTTTTCAAAATAGGTAAGCATGGTTTTCCTAGTGCCTAGTGACCAACTCCTTTTTTTGCTTTCGTACCATTCCATTGCTATTTTGCTGAACGTATTACCCTGCGCCATGTTTGAGAGTAAAGCTTTCTTTTTGCGTTCTACCGAAGGGTCTCGACCGTGCGCTAATAATTGTTTGGCTAGATCTTTTTCATTGCGAGCATCGGATAAACTGATATAAGGATATTTACCTATTGTTAGCGTTTTTCGTTTGCCGTTAAACTGGTAATCATATCGCCATGATTTAGTTCCACTAGGTGTAATGTACAAATACAGGCTTTCATAATCAGGCAGTTTGTAAGGTTTCGCTTTTGGCTTTGAGGCTTCGATTGCTTTAATTGTTAGCATGATTTACGGTATTTTTCATTTCGGCATTAAAATATACCGTAAATATACCGTAGAAAGGTTTGCGTTGTCAAACGTAATAGAGAGTAAACCTGAGTGATAAAAATACAACAAACCCAGTTTTATAAAAGAGTTAAGCGTAAAGGAGAGTCATGATAAGTTTAAGGGAATTTGACCCCAGCAGGAATCGAACCTGCAACTAGCCCTTAGGAGGGGCTCGTTATATCCATTTAACTATGAGGTCATCTCGGGCGGTTATTCTAATAAATTTATCAAGATATTACTATTTAAATAATGAAAAATTTTCTATTTTGAACAAACATGATACAATCTTAACATTCGTCAATTATGATTTATAACATTATGAAAAAAAGAATAATAGGTATGATGTTCTCGGTTTTAGCACTGACAAGTTGTGCCACTTATCAAGCTGAAACCAACAGTTATAGTGACCCATTATCGGGTTTTAACAAAACCATGTTTGATGTTAACTATTATGCCCTTGATCCTTATATTTTACGCCCTGCAGCTGTGGTATGGAAAGATTATGTACCAACACCTGTGCGTAAAGGCGTTGTTAATTTTTCATCTAACCTTTCTGAGCCAGCTTCAGTAGTTAATAGTGCACTACAAGGCGAAGGCCGTGAATCTGGTAAACATTTAGCTCGATTCTTTATCAATACCGTTTTTGGTGTGGCGGGTATATTTGATGTTGCTGGAATGGCGGATCCTCAATTGCAAAAAGGCTCTAAACGTAGTTTTGGTCAAACATTAGGTCACTATGATGTCCCTTATGGTCCTTATGTAGTATTACCTTTCTATGGTTCTGCTACACTTCGCCAAGAAGGTGGTGACATCGTTGACACCTTATACCCACCACTTGTTTGGTTAGATTGGGAATGGGCGTTAGTTCGTGGTGTTGTTGATGGTGTTGAAGCTCGTGCCGTGGCTATTGAGTATGAAGATCTGCTTAAAAATAGTGATGACCCTTATAACTTTATGCGTAATGCTTACTTCCAACGTAATGACTTTAATGCGTCAGGCGGTAAAGTTGATGAGAAAAAAGAGAAACAACGCCAAGAAAGCATCAACGGTATTATTAGCGATATCGACGCCCAATAGAATTTTCCCTACATTAATAAAAAACGCCGGCTTGTTCGGCGTTTTTTATTTTTGCTGCATTTCAGGTAAGTGTTGCCAAAATCGTCTTGGCATATTTTGTCGTTGTAATTTTGGGTTAATTCTTTCTTTTATCGTTAGTGCATTACAATAACGGTACCACATGGTCTGAAAAAGTTTTTCATCATCAGTTAAATAATCTTGGTTAATTTTGTTATTAATAATTAGATCATCGTTTAACGATATTTTCTCCAATTTTTCTAAATCATAAAAATAACCATACTGGCGTTTTTCATCATAAATAGCCCATTTTTGGTCGGCATAACGATCTTTAAAGAATCGTGTCGTTAATGGTAAAGCATTATAAATGGGACCAATAACCGCAAAATAGATCTTTTCATCACTTGTTGGATTTTTGATAGCATTAAATCGAACAAATTGTTGGATATGGTGTTTTTCTTTATTCACTTTTTTAGCGATATCATGAATGGCTAATACATCTGGATCGCCAAAATCAGTTTCAATTGAATAGTTAGATTTAAATACTTTGCAAATATAACGAAAAATGATTAAATCACTTTCAGGCAGCTCTGATAACCAAGTAAATAAGATCTGATTTAGTGCAATCTTGGATAACTTTTTTTGTAGCGCCGAGTATACCCTTTCATACTTGCTATTACGAAATTCAACATGGTGAGAATCAGATACCAAAAGCGGTACAACATCATCATCCGACAACAAGCATTCCGGCATTTTTTTAAGTTTAAACGCATCAAAAACCGCGCATAACAATCCTTCGAAAGATTTGTCATAATAAAAAGCTAGCATAACTTACCATCCCATCACAAGCTGCTGAGGAATAGGATCTTTTTTAGCTTCAAGTAATGGCGGATCTTGCAGGTTCAGTCGAATATATTCAGCAGATGACTCGAGCAATTTATAGGTACTCATTTCGTGACATACAATAAAAAATTGCGCACGTTTAAGCACCACGCCTATGCGTTTTAACGCTTCAATATTAAGTTTTCGATGTCGCCTTGCCATCACTATTAATTTTGCTGATTTAACACCAATGCCAGGAACTCGCAAAATTTTTCGATAACTGTCACGATTGATATCTACCGGAAAAAACTGCGGATTACGAATCGCCCAAGACAATTTTGGATCGACAGTTAAATCAAGATCAGGATGTTCATCATTAACAATCTCATCAACGCTAAAATCATAAAAACGAAGTAACCAATCAGCTTGGTATAAACGATTTTCGCGAACGCGTGGAACTTCTTGCAATACCGGCAATCGCTTGTCATAACTATTGACCGGAATAAACCCCGAATAGTAAACCCGCTTCATGCTTGGGCGTTTATAAAGTTTGGCGGTAAGTTGTAATATTTGATTATCGGTTTCATCTGTCGCCCCAATAATAACCTGGGTGCTCTGCCCTGCTGGTACAAATTTTGGAGTAGACTTAATTTTTTTGCGATCTTCAATATTTTCCATCAAATTTTGTTGAATATGACGCATTGGTTGATAGATCGTTTGATGATCTTTATCCGGTGCAAGTAATTTTAAATTACGTTCAGTAGGAATCTCTAGATTGACACTCATTCTATCTACTAATAAACCGGCTTCTTTGATAAGCTCATTACTTGCGCCAGGAATAGCTTTCATATGGATATAACCATTAAAATTGTATTCTTGACGTAGAATTTTGACTACCCGAATCATTTTTTCCATTGTGTGATCAGCACTACGCATAATGCCAGAGCTTAAAAAAAGTCCTTCGATATAATTGCGACGGTAAAATTCAATGGTTAAATCGGCTAACTCTTTTGGAGTAAATCCAGCTCGTGGGATATCATTACTTTGGCGATTAATACAGTAAGCACAATCAAACATGCAGTAATTGGTTAGCATAATCTTTAATAATGAGACACATCGACCATCGGCGGTAAAAGAATGACAGATACCACAACGAGAGGCACTACCAATACCTTTATTTTTATTATTGCGTGAGGTACCGCTTGATGCGCACGAAATATCATATTTTGCTGATTCTGCCAATATCTCAAGCTTTGACATCATTTTGTCTTGAATCATAATTACCACCAATGACTGTATATATTTACAGTATTATAGCTATTTTACTTGCATCTGCAAGTAAATTATCAGATCAAAAATAGGAAATATTTGCTCAATAAAACTGCATATAAACTCTACTTTATTAAGAGACTATAAATAAAATGTAAAAAGCGGGAGTATCATTGATTACTTATTCCACTAACCCTATCTTATTTAAAAATTGTGAAATAAAATCAATCATAGGGTATTGTTCAGCTTACAAGTGTACGCTATAATCACACCAATTTTTCATACGAAGCTGGTTAATTTAGGAGTAAAGCATTAGATGAAACGTGTAGTAATCACAGGATTAGGTATTCTTTCAAGTATTGGGAATAATACCAAAGAAGTTTTAGAATCATTAAAAGTGGGCCGAAGTGGTATTACTTTCTCTCAAGAAATGAAAGATAGCGGAATGCGCAGTCATGTATGTGGTAATGTAAAATTAGATACAACTGGGCTTATTGATCGCAAAGTTGTCCGTTTTATGAACGATGCATCTATTTATGGTTATCTGGCTCTACAGCAAGCAATCGAAGATGCAAAATTAACCCCAGAACAAGTATCTAATCCTCGTACAGGTCTAATCGCTGGTTATGGTGGCTCAACCAAAACTCAATATAATGTCGTTGCCGGCATGAAAGAAAAAGGTTTAAGAGGTGTTGGTCCTTACGCAGTAACTAAATCAATGTCATCTGCAATATCTGCATGTTTAGCCACACCATTTAAAATTAAAGGTATTAGCTACTCAATGACATCTGCTTGTGCAACATCAGTTCACTGTATTGGTCATGCAGCAGAACTTATCCAACTTGGCAAACAAGACATTGTATTTGCTGGTGGTGGAGAAGAACTTTGCTGGGAAATGTCATGTGAATTTGACGCAATGGGCGCATTATCAACCAAATACAACGACACCCCAGAAAAAGCATCACGCGCTTATGATAAAAACCGTGACGGTTTCGTTATCGCTGGCGGTGCTGGAATGGTCGTTGTTGAAGAACTTGAACACGCCCTTGCACGTGGTGCACATATCTATGGTGAACTAGTTGGTTACGGTGCAACATCTGATGGTTATGACATGGTTGCACCATCTGGTGAAGGTGCAATGCGTTGTATGCAACTTGCTATTCAAGATCTTGACGCACCGGTTGATTATATCAACACTCACGGAACGTCAACACCAGTTGGTGACGTTAAAGAATTATGGGCAATCAAGCAAGTATTTGGAGATAACATTCCAGCTATCTCTTCGACTAAATCAATGACTGGCCACTCATTGAGCGCAACCGGTGCTCAAGAATTAATCTATTCATTACTTATGCTTGAACATGGCTTTATCACACCAAGTATCAACATCGACGAACTCGCTGATGAAGCAGTTGGAATGAACATTATTACCGAGCCAACTGAACGTGAATTAACAACAGTAATGTCAAATAGCTTTGGTTTTGGTGGCACTAACGCTTCAATTGTCATGAAAAAATATAAAGCTTAAGTCTGATAGTTGATGTTTAATAAAAAACCGCACTCATTAGTGCGGTTTTTTATAGCTTAATCAATCAAGTAGATCAATTATAATACTTTACTTAAAAATAGCTGTGTTCTTTCATTTTGAGGATGATTAAAAATTTGCTCAGGTGAACCTTGTTCTTGAATGATGCCCTGATCGATAAAAATAACACGAGTTGACATCTCTCTAGCAAAACCCATCTCATGCGTGACAACCACCATGGTCATCCCCTCTTGAGCAAGTGCCTTCATCACCGCTAAAACTTCACCGACTAACTCAGGATCTAACGCCGAAGTAGGTTCATCAAAAAGCATAACTTTCGGGTCCATCATCAATGATCTAGCAATCGCGACACGTTGTTGTTGACCACCGGATAATTGATTTGGATAAGCATCAATCTTATCAATCAAACCAACCTTAACTAATAAACCTTCAGCCTTATTGATTGCATCATTTTTTGGCATCTTCTTGACATCCATTGGTGCCAAAATTAAATTTTCCAATACCGTCATATGTGGAAAAAGATTGAAACGCTGAAAAACCATGCCAACTGATTCACGGAGTTGATTGATATTGGTTTTAGCATCTGGCAATTTAAACCCATTAACTTCAATCTCGCCTGAAGTAATATCTTCTAATCCATTAATGCAACGTAAAAAGGTGCTTTTACCTGAGCCCGAAGGGCCAATAATAGAAATCACCTCTTTTTCCTGAATATCACAAGAAATACCTCGTAGCACATGAATATCGCCAAATTGTTTTTGTAGATTTTTAATGTGAATCACTTTTGCCTAACCTTTTTTCTAAATATTTTACTAATAATGAAAGCAAGAATGTCATTACCCAATACACAATAGAAATCACAATATAAGGTTCAGTATAAGACCCATATGCAGCTCCAGATGTTCTTGCAGCAAAAGCTAAATCAGCCAAACCGATCGCTGCGCCGAGTGACGAATCTTTCAAAATAGCTATTGCATTATTGCCCAAAGGCGGAAGCATACGTTTAAAAGCCTGTGGTAAAATTACTTTACGCATGGTACTACCATAGCTCATTCCAAGTGACCTTGCAGCTTCCATTTGTCCTTTATCGATTGATTCAATCCCTGCTCTAAAGATTTCGGAAATATAGGCACCGGCATTTAACGTAATTGCCGTAACACAGGAAATAAACGCCCCATACTCAGTACGCCAATAACGAGCGGTGGACATTGAAATAAGATTATCGGAAACCAATAATCCATCACGAGGGTTTAGAAAATATGGCATTAACACATAATGCACTACCATGATTTGAACAAATAGTGGTGTACCACGAAAAGCACTAACATAAATTTTAACAGGCCATTGTACACCATAGTGAAGCACCCATTTCCAAAAACCAAATTTAGCTGATGCGGTTCGCCCAATACCTAACGTCAATCCCCATAATGTCCCTAAAATGACACAAATAATAGTACATTGAACGGTTAATTTTGCCCCCTCGATAAAGAGGGGCGTATATTCTTCAATAATTTGCCAATTAAATGCCATGACTATTCCACTTTACTCTTTAGAATCTAATGGTAAAGATAGAACATTATTATCGAACCATTTTTTATAAATTGAAGCATAAGTACCGTCTGCAACAATTTTTTTCAGGCCTTCATTGATGCTATTGCGTAATTCAGTATTACCTTTAGCAACGGCAATACCAAAATATTGCGATTCAAAACTATTATCATAAACTAAATTGAAATCTTTACCGGGATGCATTTTAATATAAAATTTAACCACACCAACATCAGCAACAGCTGCACTTATGCCTTCTTCATAAAGCTCTTGTAGCAATAACGGCGTATTATCAAATCGTTTGATTGCAGTGCTATTTTTACCGAGTACTTTAGAAACAACCACATCAGCCGTACTACCATTAACCACTCCAACAGTATGATTACTTAAATCAGCAATTGACTTAATTTCAGTTGTTTTTTGAGAAACAATAACTTGCTCAGCCGGAAAATACGGTAATGAAAAATCAACAGAGTTTTTACGCTTTTCAGTTATAGTAATACCTGAAATGATAATATCGCGCTCACCATTATCTAAAGTAGCAAAAATACCTTCCCATGGCGTGTTAATTAATTTGATTTTAAAATTTTGAGCTTCAGCAATCGCTTTAATAAGATCAATATCAAAGCCTTCTAACTGCTTATCACTATTTTCATACTCAAAAGGACGATATGTTCCCCCTGCTCCAACCACATAAGTCTGCTCACTGGCAAAACTAAATGAAGATGTGAATAATAAAAGAGAAGACAAAATTACAGAAAAAAAAGAATTACGCATACAGATTCCTATCTATAAATAAATATTTGCAACATAATAACTTTTAAGCAAAATATTTCAACAGAATATTTAACTTGATTGGTGATTAATTAATGCTTTTATAGAGGCTAAAAACCCCGCTCCTCAACTTTTTTTGCATTTAAAAAATGCACTGATTAATAATTAAATTACTCTTAGAATAAACCATTCATCAAAGAAAAAAATACTCAAACCAAGTTTGAGTATTTTCCCAATATATCTCATCATATTGATTAACTAAATATTCATCTTTTTAATGAAAAAGGTCAATACCGCAGAGCTTATTAACGCGATCACCATAAATAAGAAGGCGTGGTTGTAGCCTCCGTTGGCGTTGTCGATAAGGAAGCCGATGATGAATGGTGATAATACGCCTGCAACTTGTCCACCAAAGTTGACAATACTTGAGGCTTTGCCCATGATTACCGGCGGAATCATATGCATTAGCATTCCCCAAAAGATAGCAAATGCGATAAACATAAAGAGTGCTGATACGCATTGGAAGACTATAGCAGCCTCAAGATTATCGACTTGGAACATTAAGAAAAGAAATATCCCAGAGATAAAAGCGGTTAAACCATATACATATTTTAATTTTTGTTCGAACTTATCAGCAAAATAACCACCAACTAAAGTTCCTAACGCACCAAATAAGAATGGGATTGCAGCTAAGATACCGGTTTTGGAGAGCGATAATCCTCTTGCCTCAAGTAAATAACTTGGTAACCAAGTGGTGAATCCCCAAAATGTGATATCAAATAAGAACCAAATTAGCGATAACTTCCAGAGTATTGGCATTTTCAATACATCTATTAACGAAGACGAGCTCTCTTCGACTGAGACATTATCGTTGATTATTTTTAATTCTTGCAGTTCATCGGCACCAATCAGACTATTTTCAGATGGATTATTGCGAATAAACTTATAGATAAAAAAGCCTAATATAAAACCAGGAATACTTAAGATGATAAATACATCGCGCCAACCTAACCATTCAATAATGGCAACTGCCACAATTACAGATATTGCTGGTCCTAATGTATTGACGGAAGATTGAATTGCTGTTGCTCGTCCTCGTTCTTTGGCAGGAAAATAAGTAGCGATAGTTTTCCAAGACGAAGCAGGGAAACAACCTTCACCGGCACCAAACATAAAGCGAGTCAGTAACATTAATGGCAATACATAAATTAGACCGGTAAAAAGCGTAAACATCGACCACCAAATAATGGCAAAAGCCATCACTTTACGCGGACCAAATTTATCTGATAAATAACCACCGGGAATTTGGAACAGTGCATAACCAATAAAAAATGCACTAATAATTGAACCTTGTACAGTTTTATCGATACCAAGATCATGGCCAATAAACTTCAATGATACATTCATTACCATACGATCAAGAAACGAAAGTAACCAACCTGACCATAATAGCAATAAAATGGTATAACGCCCTTTCCATTTTTTTTGCTTATACCCAGAGGTAGGAATTTTAGTATTCAATTTATTCATAAAATTTCCTTAAATAATATCATCCCAATTAACTTAAAGTTAACATTTTTGCTACTATTTTAAATTTACTCTATTTTTAGAGTAATTTGTTGACAATTTGACCAACAAATTACTTCGTTCTAAATTAAAAGCTCAAAAATCCAATGGGTATAATTCCGCTCACTTCAGTGAACTTTTATTATTATTTTATTATTAGCTGTTATAAACGTTCCAAGCAGCTTGTAAACCAGCCCCTTGTACTGTTTTAAAACCAACTCGATTTAACACAGCTTCAAACGCGGTTAATGTTTGCATGACACAAGATTTTCTAGCATTGTAACCCATGGTACCAATACGCCATACATTGCCTTTAAGCGGACCGAATGAAGCACCGATTTCAATACCAAAATCATTTAACATTAAATTGCGAACTTCAAGGTCATTAATATGTTCCGGACGAACCACACCAACGACATTATTCATTTTATGATCGAGATCGCCAAACAGCTCAAGTCCCATAGCTTGTAAACCAGCAACCATTGCAGCCCCATTAACGCGATGACGCTCAATCACGTTATCTAAACCTTCTTGTAACACAATTCGAGCACATTCGCGTGCAGCATAAAGCATTGAGGTCGCTTCAGTGTGGTGGTTGATACGTTCAGAACTCCAGTAACGGATAATCATATCGATATCAAAATAGTTAGAATAGATCATCTCATCTCGACCACCCGCATCATTTTCAGCACGAATACCCAGCTCAACACATTTACGAGCTTGAATAATTTCGACCATTTTTGGACTTAAAGTAAGAGGAGCAACACCTGGAGGTCCACTTAAACATTTTTGTAAACTCACTGAAACGCCATCAAGTTGCCATTTATCAACTTCAAGTGGGTTACCCACAATCGAAGCAGTTGCATCGACATAAGACAACACACCATGACGACGACAAATTTCACCAATTTTATCCAATGGTTGCAATAATGTGGTTGAGGTATCACCTTGAACGCAAAGTAATAGTTTGGGTTTGACTTTTTTGATAGCATCTTCAATAACATTAGGATCAAAAACTTCACCCCATGGCACCTCAATAGTGTGCACATCAGCACGACAACGGTGGGCAATTTCACAAAGTAATAAACCAAAACGACCAAATACGGGTACTAATACTTTGTCACCTGGTTTAATTGTTGACACAAGAACGGCTTCAATACCGGCTCTTGCAGTACCATCAATAACAAAAGTTTGTTCATTTTTGGTTTTAAAAATATCTCGATAAAGTGACATAGTCTGATTCATATAATCAGTCATAACTGGGTCAAACTGGCCAATTAAAGGTGCTGCCATCGCTCTAGTGACACGAGGATCAGCATTGATTGGACCTGGTCCCATTAATAGTCGCGTAGGCGGATTAATTTGGTCATATTTATCTAGGTCTAACATTATTTTTTCCTTTATTAATATCGAGTTAATTGTTTGAAGATTACACTAACTCATCTTCTCTTATCTATATTTTTCAAAAAATTATTGGCAATGGGATGATGAAACTTAAACAGATTAACAATTTCATTCATCACTTTGCCCATATGCGATTTTTTCCATGCTAATGACAATGGCGATGGCTTACGCTCATTAACCACTTTACAGGCAATCAATTCACCTGAATCTAAATAAGATTGGCAGATTGATTTGGGTAAAAAACCAATACCTAATCCTCTTAAATGGCAAGCCAACTTAGTGGTAATATTTGGCACAATAATCTCAGATTGACTTGGTAATAACCAAGCCACTCGTTTATTCATATGCACAGAGGTATCTTCAACATTAATTGCCGGATACTTACGTAAAGTATCATTAGATAACGCCCCATCAATTTGGGTGATCGGATGATTTTTGGCTGCCACAAACACCCAACTTACTTCACCAAGAGGTAGTATATTAATCATCGTATCAAGCGATTCAGTGCCTGTTGCGCCAATCGCTAAATGGCACTCACCATGCAATAACGAATCCCACACTCCCATATAAACTTGTCGATTTATATTGAAAGTAGTAAAAGGGAATTTTTCTTTTAAAAACGTCAACAAATCGGCTACCGCCTCAACATCATAGAGCAGATTATTGATGGTAATATTAATTTTTCGCTCAACACCATCACGAATCTGTTGTAACTCATCAGGCATGGTTGATAACCAAAGCAACCATTGGCTACATTGCTCATAAAGATGTTGCCCTGCCAGCGTTAGTGTCACAGTCCGTGTGGTTCGTTCAAAAAGTTGAGTATTAAGATCGGCTTCCAATGATTTAATACGATAACTAATCGCTGCTGGTGTTTTGTAAAGTAGCTTAGCCGCTTTTGAAAAGCTATTGCTCTCAACTACTTTAATAAAGGTCCGCATGGTTTCTGTATCTAGCACGATTTAATCCCTTAAAACAAAACGATCAATACCTAACCATATACCAAGTAAGAGATCGGATCCAGAGGTGTGACCATAATTCGATAAATTTTTTATTGATGAATGGTGATATTTATGTTGTGCAAATGAATTAATCACTTGTAGCACCAACAACGAAAATTTACCTTGAAGTGCATAAGTCAAAAAACTAGCACTAACAGTTGTGGTTAACAAATGTAATGACAAACGCTCAAAGGCGAATTTAAGCTGTCGAATTTGATTGTCAAAACGGCAATCGCTTGAGATAACCGCCAACATCCCCACGATAATATCATCAAAACTTGGCGTTAAACCCGGCCCTAAGCCAATAAACGACGTAATATCATCTGCTTTACCATTCATCAAATTAGTCATGGTATTACATAATAATTCGAGTTGATATTGACCAGATAAATTGTCACTTAATTTACCAAATAAGCCGGTAGGATTTTCTATCTCTTTCAATAGATTAGCAATTTGTGATTTATTAACTAATGAATGTTTTTTTATATTTAATTGACAAACATGCGTATCAAGTGAAATTAAAAAAATCCCAACTTGCAAATCACCCGTTGCCGATTGATAAATAGATAAATCACTACCTAACGACAAAACATAATCAAAATCAGACGATTTAAGTACTATGCCCATGGGCGACAAACCGCTGTTATAACGATGTATAGTAATTAATTGCTGATCATCATTGATTAAATTAATCGTTTGCTGATGAGTACTAAAGAGCGACAACTCACCCGCTTTTATCGGAATATCCGCACTAACTAAAAGTGGTTTGATAATATGAGATGCTTGCGACAAACCACGCTCTTGCAAATAATCAACAGCGGGGATAGTAAGTCGCTGATTATTTAGCGACTTATTTAAACATTCATCATCTACATACATCAAACTCATAGCCTATACGTCTAGTTTTTTTGCTAATGCCTCGAGTGCTTTTTCAAAACAAGCTAACGGTGCTCTAACTGTACCTGCACCAATTTGGCCCACTCCTGCTTGTTTATGGGCAATACCAGTATTAATTAATGGCGTGATCCCGGTTTCGACAACTAAACGAAGATCTAAGCCTAAACAGCATCCTTGGAAATTCCATGTAGGAATTTGGAATAACATATTATGTTCTAAATAGATTTCACTCATCTCTTCAGATACTTCATATGCAACATCCGTGCCACCGGCACCAACAAAGCGAGTTACTCCTGGCGCTGCAACCATAGCCGCCCCGCCTATACCAAAGGTTTCAGTAATAGCACTATCACCTATATCTGGGTTTGCATCTTTTTGTGAATAACCAGTAAAGAATAGGCCTTGTGGAGTATTAACTGGCGCGGTAAACCACTGATCGCCAAGACCACTGACTTTAATACCAAATTCTTTACCATTACGGGTCATTGCTGTAACGATAGATCCCTCTTTGATTTGCGCTGCGCTATCCATAATTGATTTACAAAATGCCATAGCAACATTTAAGAAGAACTGATCTGTCACGCTTAAAAAGCTAAAGATTTTCTCCATTTCCGCTTTACTACGATCAAGTAAAATTAATTTTGGTGAAAGCGTTCTTAATAATAGTGCTGAAGCGGCAATATTACGTTGATGGAATTCATCACCCATTGTAATAGCTTGTGCCATCAAAGCGGTTAAATCGATACCATTATCAAACAGTTTTAATGCATCATTCAAGGCAGGCCCTAACGACTCTTTCATCCAACGATGACGGTCTAAAACCTCCTGACCATAAGCACCAAAACGCATCACTTTACCAATACCTTCATTTAAATTGCAGTAAGCACGATTACCATGGGTAATGTTTTCAACCACAATCATTGGCATATTGGCTGACGTAATTCCTCCCATTGGACCAACTGCATTAACAGAATGACAAGGGATAAATTCAACTTGACCTGACTCTAATAAATGTAAAGCTTGCTTCTCATCTTGAGCCCATCCTTCAAACAAGCAAGCACCAATACAAGCACCTTGCATTGGCCCAGTCATATCATGCCAAACAATCGGTGGTCCAGCGTGAAGTAATTTTTTACCTTGCGCCAAGGTTGGTACAGCTTCTTTAGCGGATATAACGCCTACCCAATGAGGTCTAGCAGCTTTAATTCGTTCAATAATTTTTTGGTTTGCTTCATTTATTGCAGTACGTAACATATCAAAACCTCTTAATTTAATTTTTGCAAAATAGCCGCTAATTTTTTATTACCGCCGGCTATTGGCGCCCATTGATAATGCACAACAGGAATATTCGATGATTGAAGATCTTCAGCAAAACTTCTTAAACCAGCATTAATCACACTAATATGGCTTAATAAAGGATATGGTTTAATGAAATTATTTGATTTAACCGGTGTAATCAGTTTTTTGGCTAACAAAATAGCTTCCGGTAAATTATTCATTACAACAATATTCGCTGATTCTAACGCCTCAATTTGCTTACTACGACATTGCGGATCTTGCTCTGAACCAGTCACGGTTGCGATAGCTATCAATGGATGATTATCACCTCGTTTAGCACAGGCTTTTTGATAACCTGAAATAACTGACTCAGCCGGATTGGCATTTGCGCCATAGCCAATAACCAAATCAACAAGTAATACACCTACGTCGTGATTTTCACCAAGCTGAGCAATTTTATCTTCGCGAATAGATGGATCAATCATAGGATGAGGTTTACCTACAGTGTAAAAATCATCACCTAAATCAATAATTTTATGCCCCTGTTGATCTAACATAATCCCTTTATCGTGATGATGACTGGTAGTGAGATTTAGTTCTTGAGCAAGCAACATCGCCGCTTCTGAAGCTAAGGTACCGCCAGTATATAACCCTGTAATCGTTTTATTGGCTAAATTAGGCAACTTATTCGCTATCGCTTCAACTGGACTTAATAAACAGGCTAATCGAGCTGCTTCATCTAATGTTCGTGCAAAATAGATATTATCGTCTTGAGGTTTATCGATTTTCGAGCCCAAAAATAAAGCCACCACCGGTTTAGGGATTAACTTCATGGCTGAAATCACTTTTTCCCGCACACTGTCTGCTGGCGGTTTAGAAATAAAGGTAATCACTTGTGTATCAGCATCGGCAGCAAGCATATTTAAGGCAGTAAGCGCACTAATCCCCCCAACTTCAAGCGATAAATCACGCCCACCCAAACCGATAGCTTGCGTAATACCTTGATTCAATAGAGCGATTTGTGAAACCACTTCTTGAATACCCGTACCAGACGCCCCAATTACCCCAATATTCCCTTTAGGAATAACATTAGAAAACGCTAAGGGTGCCCCCGCGATAAAGGCCGTCCCACAATCGGGGCCCATCACAATTAAATCTTTTTTAGACGCTTTAGTTTTTAAACGGATTTCATCTTCGATTGATACATTATCAGAAAAAATCATCACATTCTTATTATCATCTAAAGCTTGATCGGCTAACTCAGCGGCGTACTCCCCAGCAATCGAAATTAACACTAAATTAGCATCAGGTAATTTTTTCGTTGCGCTAGCTAAACGCCTTGCTTTAAGTAGTTTTGCACCACCTTGCTGAGCTTGAGCGATATTTTTTAACGCATCCTCAAGTTGTTGACTAATCAACTCGACAACATCATTAGAGTCATCTTTGGTTTTAATCGCGACACAAATATCATTTGGCGTTGCATCATTAAAACTATCACTCCAAAAACCTGTTGCGGTTAATAAAGATTTATTGGCAGGAGTACCCATCATGACAGATACTTCATCAACCTCATCAAGATTACTCAGTTTTTTTGATATCAACATCAAACTAACAGAATCTTGAAAGCTTCCCTTTTTTATAAAAGATTGAATCATGAGAATAGGCCCCTCAAATAGGATAAATACTGTTAACTTTGAACCTCATTAAGCTCATTAAAAAAATCTAATAGTTAGATTATATTTATATATTACGGAAAAAATAAACAATAAGCAGGTTATACATCACAAAACATTAACGATATCAAAAATAT
>NZ_LZGP01000025.1:0-139176 GCF_001690445.1 Gilliamella sp. wkB195 | reverse complement strand
ATAACTTTTATTATTAAATTTTGTTTTTTTATTACGCACCAGCTTATTTATTGCCCAAATTTTTACTTTTGCGATTTCAAATCTAGATCCCAACATAATCTGGCAATAAATCGATAAAACCTTTATACTATGCCCTAAATTTTAGTATGACTTTTTAAGTTTGCTAAATTAACCCGTTCTTTAACATCATCAATTGGAAGAAAATTATGCATCCGATGCTTAATATTGCTATTCGTGCTGCTCGTAAAGCAGGTAATGTTGCCATTAAGGCCTATGAAAATCCTAGTTCAATCGAAATTGATACTAAAGGTGCTAATGATTTTGCGACTAATGCAGATCGTGCCGCTGAAGCTTTGATTATCGAAACAATCAAAAAAGCCTACCCTGATCATACTATTATTGCCGAAGAAAGTGGCCTTGCTAAAGGTAGTGATGCTGATACGCAATGGATAATTGACCCAATTGATGGTACTACAAATTTTATTAAAAATATTCCACATTTCGCTGTGTCTATAGCTGCTCGTGTCAAAGGTAAAACCGAAGTGGCGGTCGTTTATAATCCAATGAGTAATGAGTTGTTTACTGCTGCACGTGGTAAAGGTGCTCAACTTAATGGTTATCGTATTCGTGTAAGTAATGCTAAAGATTTAGAAGGTAGTGTGCTTGCAACAGCTTTCCCTTTTAAAGCGAAACAACATAGTGATAGTTATTTTGCGGTTTTACAAAAGTTATTTACTAAATGTGGTGATTTCCGCCGTACTGGCTCAGCTGCGTTAGATCTCGCTTATGTTGCATCAGGGCGTTTAGATGGCTTTTTTGAAATTGGTTTAAAACCTTGGGATATCGCTGCAGGTGAACTGATTTTACGTGAAGCTGGTGGTGTGGTTACCGACTTTGCTGGCGGTAACAATTATATGGTTTCTGGTAATATTGTCGCAGGAAACCCGAAAATTGTTAGAGATTTGCTGGTGACGACTCAAAACGATTGGTCAGAAAAATTACGTAATTAATTTTAATTTCTTTCTCTAAATGCAGGGATGTATTGTCCCTGTATCTTGTTATTATACTTGTCATTAACCACGAACAGTAATTTATTGATCTAATGCGGTCATTGAACAATTAACTTGTAAGCCTTGATTATTTAGATAGTCACTGCCCCATAAATACATTGATTCAAGTACTGGTTTTATACTTTTGCCAAAATTAGTTAAAGAATATTCAACTTTAGGTGGTACCACCGGAAAAACCTGTCGATGAATTAAGCCATTTGATTCAAGTTCGCGTAGTTGTTGGGTTAGCATTTTAGCTGTGGCCGTTGGAATTTCTTTGTGTAACTCAGAAAATCTCATGGCGCTTTTGGACATCAATTTCCATAGTATTAGCGATTTATATTTACCACCAATCATATTAATTGTGACATCAACTGGGCAATAGGTAATTGTCTGGTCTTGTTTTTCACAATGGGGGTTGATAATCGAATTATTTTTCACTTGGTTATCTTTACAGTATCTTTTTGGGTAGTATATATCAAAAAGGTGCATTCTTGTTAAAAAGATAATTAATACTACAATATCTACCATACCTAAAATCAAGGAATGCCTCAAATGAAAACTATCGAATATAATTTTTTTGTTGAAGAGATGAGCTGCGCATCATGTGTTAGCCGTGTAGAAAAAGCATTAAGAAAGATTGATGGTGTGATTGATGTTAGTGTAAACCTTGCAACTGAAAAGGCCACCGTTAAGGCTAATGCTGATGTTAAATTAGAAACTTTAATGGCAGCAGTTGATAAAGCTGGTTACCATGCAGTGAAGATTTCCGAGCCGGAAATTCACGCTAAAGACGTGAGTAAGCAAGCATCAGTTTGGCCGATTATTATTTCGGTTATATTAGCACTTCCTTTTGTTTTGCCGATGTTATTTGAATTATTTGGAATTCATTGGATGATGCCCGCTTGGCTGCAATTAGTGATTGCTTCGATTGTACAATTTGGACTTGGCGCTAAATTTTATCGTAGTGGTTTTAATGCAGCTAAAGCATTGTCTGGGAATATGGATTTACTTGTTGCAATTGGTACCAGCGCTGCTTATGGGCTTTCTCTTTATCAGCTTATTATTGGTCATGCCGATCACCTCTATTTTGAGTCATCAGTGGTTATTATTACCTTGATCTTGATTGGTAAATGGTTAGAGTCAAGGGCCAAACATCAAACGACCCAAGCGATTGAGGCACTTTCTGCGCTTCGCCCTGAAGTGGCATTAGTTCGACAAGGGGAGCAAGAGGTGAGTTTGCCAATAAGTCAGGTTAAGGTTAATGATGTGGTGGTTATTAAACCCGGTGAGCGAATACCCGTTGATGGTATTGTTCTTGAAGGCGCATCAAGTTGTGATGAGTCTATGTTGACTGGGGAAAGTTTTCCGGTTACTAAAACACTCAATAGTACCGTAACCGGTGGAACTATAAATGGTGAAGGACTATTAATTGTAAAAACAACCGCTATTCAAGCTGATTCTATGTTGTCTAAGATTATTGCTATGGTTGAGTCAGCCCAAGCGAAAAAAGCACCAATTCAGCGTATTGTGGATCGGATTAGTGCTATTTTTGTACCCGTCATTTTATTGATTGCTTTAATTACACTGCTTGCTTGGGGCTTTATTTCTCATGATTGGCAGCAAGCTTTACTTCATGCGGTTGCGGTGTTAGTGATTGCTTGCCCATGCGCGCTAGGGTTAGCAACGCCAACAGCTATAATGGTTGGTACGGGGGTTGCTGCTCGTCATGGTATTTTGATTAAAGATGCCGAAGCACTTGAGACCTTACACAATATTAATACTGTAGCATTTGATAAAACTGGCACATTAACAATCGGTAAACCAGAGTTAGTTGAACTAGATGTGCTGGGCATGGAAACAGCCGATCAAATTCTTTCTGTTGCAGCATCTATGCAAGCAGGTAGTGAACACCCACTAGCTAAAGCAATATTAGCTAAGGCTAAATCCTACAGTTATGCACAAAATATTACATCAATCGCGGGTTCAGGAGTGATGGCAACGATTGATAGCCATGAATATTATTTAGGCAGTCTGCGTTGGATGAAAACGTTAAATGCCTATTTTGTAGATATGCAGGATAAAGTTAATGAGCTTACGCAAAAAGGTTACACAATTTCATTTTTAGCCAAACAGCAATCAGAAAATAGTATTGTGATATTAGCCATATTCGGTTTTTCTGATGTTATTAAGCCTGAAGCGAAAAGTGCTATTGATGCATTACGTCAATTAAAGGTAAATACGGTTATGTTAACCGGTGACAATCAACAAGCTGCTAATTATGTAGGACAGCAATTAAATTTAGATAAAGTTATTGCTGAAGTTTTGCCTCAAGATAAAGCGAACTATATTTATCAATTACAAAAAGATAGCCAAAACAATAATCAAAACAATAATAAAGTTGCCATGGTTGGTGATGGTATCAATGACGCACCGGCTTTAGCTGCCGCTGATATTGGTATTGCAATGGGGACGGGAACTGATGTGGCAATGCATACGGCCAGTATTACTTTAATGCGTGGCAATCTATTTTTAATTGCCGATGCTATCGATATTTCTCGAAGAACTTATAATAAAATTAAACAAAACCTATTTTGGGCGTTTTTCTATAATTTAATTGGCATACCTCTCGCTGCTTTAGGCTTTTTAAATCCAATGATAGCCGGTGCAGCAATGGCACTGAGCAGTGTGAGTGTGGTGACAAATACGTTGTTGTTGAAGCGATGGAAAGCTCGTTCTGAATAATTTGATATTTTATAAATTGAGGAGACGGATTGTCTCCTTATTTTTTATTTATAAGGTTAAACCCAACTTGTGATCCTTTACCTTGCTCAGTAACAAATACCCCAACTGCGGTAATGAGTTGTTCATTATAATAAATTAAGGGAATACGCGTGCGCATCCAAGGTGGAATATGATGCTCTTGCCACAATTTTTTTATCGATCGCGATCCCTTGCGTTGAACAATTTGAAATTCTCCTTGAGCATGAAATCGGACTGATACGGTTTCATCATTTTGTGGTAAACGACAAGTTAAATCGGTTTGGTTATTGAGTTGTAATATACCTAAATTATCCGGCAAGGTTAGTGAAGCGGTTAAATCCCAAGGTAAAATTTGTTGCTCAATATCTTGATACAAAGGTAACAAATACAGCTGATTTTGATATCGGCGAATTTGCCAATTATGCAAAATAAATCGCGGATTAGCATCTTGTTTAGCTTGAATAACCGTATGCCAAATTAGTGAAAGTTGCTTTTGGCTTGGCATTCCAATATGTTGCTCTTTGAACCACATTCGCAACATTGCATTACGTTTATATTCTGAATAATCATATAATGGTTGAAGGCTAAGTTGCTTCTTATCACCAATAATATTTTTAAATTCTGGAAATAAAATTTCATGTATTAATGCTTCTTGCTGTTGGCATAATTCTGCACTACGAGCAACCATTTGTGAAAAATGAGGCCAACGATGATTAAGTGTTGGTAGAACATTTAAACGTAAAAAGTTGCGATCATAATGGTCATCTTGATTACTTTCGTCCTCTATCCAACTTAATTGGTGTTGATTGGCATATTGCTCAATTTCTTGACGTGAAATTGTGAGTAATGGTCGAAGGTGTTGACCATTTTCAAGTGGCATACTTGATAATCCAGCTGGACCACTGCCACGTTTTAAGGCTAGAAAAAAAGTTTCACTCTGATCATCAAGATGCTGAGCAGTACATAAAAACTCATTATTTTTTAAATGTTGATAAATGGCTTGATAACGGGCTTCTCTAGCTTGTTCTTCAATATTGCCTGCCGTTTTATCAAGTTTGACTTTTTCAATAATCAAAGGGACTTGCCAAACTAGGCATTGTTGTTTGCAATGTTCAGCCCAATTATCGGCATTTTGACTCAAACCATGATGGATATAAATTGCTCTGAGTTGTAAATTTTGCAACTGTCGCTTTAAATTGACTAATGCTTGCATTAAAACGGTTGAATCGACCCCACCACTAAAAGCGACTAGTAGCGATTGCCGACCGTTTAGATGTTGTAAAATAGTTTGTTCAATCACATTGTCGCTCTTTGTTTGATGACCCATCTGCTATCCATTTATACTAAACTTTGTAATGCATTAACCTTGTTTTTATGTAGTTTGATTCTATCCAAACCAGCAGCCAAATCGGCAATTAAATCATCAGGATCTTCAAGACCGATATGTAATCGGATTAACGTACCAGTGAAATCAATGCCGGATATTGGTCGTATTTTTGCCAGATCTTCGGGTTGGTTGGCCAATATTAGTGATTCGAATCCACCCCATGAATATGCCATTGAGAAGTGAGTCATATTATCTAAGAAATCAGATAATTGCACTTCGCTTAAATGATCGTTAAGTACAAATGAAAATAGACCACTAGCGCCACTAAAATCACGTTTAAAAAACTCATGTCCTTTACAACTTTCAAGTGCTGGATGATTAACGGTTGCCACTTTGGGGTGATTAGCTAACCAATTTGCCACTTTTATACTGCTTTCATGATGTTGTTTTAATCTAACGGCTAAAGTTCGCAATCCTCGTGCTGCCATATAAGCGGTATCTGCATCACACATTTGCCCCATTAAATAGGAACGTTCACGTAATTTATCCCAACAGCGTTGATTGGCAACAGCCGTTCCTAGCATGGCATCTGAGTGACCAATTAAATACTTTGTACCGGCTTGAATTGAGATATCAACATCATGCTCTAACGCTTTAAATAAAACACCTGCTCCCCATGTATTATCCATCATAATCACAATTTCTGGATTTACGCTGCGGATTGCTTTAACAATTGCAGGCACATCATGCAGTTCCATGGTAATTGAGCTTGGTGATTCAAGAAATACCACTTTAGTATTCGGTTTTATATATTTAGTAATATATCGACCAATGAGTGGCGGGAAATAATCGGTTTCCACTCCAAAATCTTTAAGTATATGCTCGCAAAATTCTTGGGTTGGTTCGTAACTGGCTTCTGATATCAGAATATGATCTCCTGCTTTTACAAAAGCTAAAATGGCATTTGCAATTGCTGCTGCTCCACAAGGATATAGGTAACAGCCTGCTCCTCCCTCTATTTCTACCATGGCATCTTGCAAAGCAAAATGAGTTAAAGTGCCACGACGACCGTAAAATAGAGCCCCTTTAGTACGATTTTCCATTGCTTCTTTTTTTGCTTTGATTGAATCAAAAACTAGCGATGAAGCTCGCTGAATAACGGAATTGACTGCACCTTGGGTATAGCGTTTTTTTCGACCAGCATGAACTAATTTTGTTTGTAATGACATGATGCATCCTTAGTGATCTGATAAATTTCGATAACAGTTAGCATAGCATGCTGTTAAAATAGTAAAAAATAATTTTTGTTTAAACTGGCTTACACACATGGTAATTGTCAAACTTGCCCATTTAGATTCGGTGGAATTAAATTATTCTCTGTTATCACCACAAGTTATTAATGATGCGGAATCGTTAAATGGAACACGTAAAAAACAGTTTTTAGCTTGCCGTTCAATATTAGCGAGTTTGCTTAAACAATATTGCCATATTGATACTTTGCCGAGGATGATAATTGCCGACAATAATCGCCCAGGCTTTTTAGATAGTCATCTTCCTGATTTTAATATCAGCCATAGCCAAGATTGGGTAGCCGTTGCAATTTCGCTTAATGGTAAAGTTGGGCTCGATATTGAAGTTTCTCGACAACGTCAAAATTATCTGAATGTTGCCAAAAGTTTTTTTGCTAATGATGAATATCAGTGGATGTTAGCGCAAAGTAATACTTTAAACGCCTTTTGGCAACTTTGGACATTAAAAGAATCGGCGCTTAAATTATATGCCAAAGGGGTTTGGCAAATGAAATTGGTAAAAGTAGATATTGAAAACCAATTAATTAGCGCGCCGTTTGGTCAGCATTTTTATTATCATTATCAACAACAGGCACCAGTTCATCTTGCTGTAAATCATGATAAACCTATCACAAATTTTGTCTTACAATCTTAATGCATTAGCAATTAGTTACTGACAGCTTTTTGATAAACGTAAGGTGGCTGTCCAAACATTAAGCTAATTTAAATCAGATAAATATCTTGAAGAATTTTTCTGTTTTTATCGTCCAATTGATATTCTTTTGCTAACCAATTATCGATAGTGTCATAACGTTTTTTTATTTCATCAATAGCTGCGGTTAAAAACTCTTTTTTAGCCGCAAAGATGATCTTATGTTTTTCAAGTTCTTCTGGCGATAATTTACTTTTATTTTCGCTAAGTACGGCTTCACGATAGTCGTTTAAATAGCGTTCGGTAAGCAAATAATCTTTCATAACAATTTCTTCACTCACACCTAATGCAAATAAGGTTAAAGCGACACCGATACCAGTTCTATCTTTACCTACAGCACAGTGTTGGACTAAAGGTCTTCCGTTAGCATTAAGTAATAGTGATGTTAACTTTTTATACGCAAGATTATTAAAAGGTAACAATTGATAAAGCTTAACCATAAAATCAAACGGTGAGTATTTTTTTAACACAAAAATATCCTTACCTTGTTCACTCGTTAAGCTTGCCGTAAATTCATCACTTAATGGATTGGCTGGGATATTAATATATTGGCTATTGTTCCAAAGATTATCTGGATGACGATCGATTTCATGTTGATCGCGATAATCTAAGACATAATGTAAATTAAGCTCATCAGATAAAAAATCTTTTTCATCATCACTTAGGCGTGAAAACTCACCTGAACGATACAACATTCCAGTTCGAATTTTGCGACCATCACTAGTCTTAATTCCACCTAAGTCACGAAAATTGATTCCATTTTTGATCGGTACAACTGATGTCATTATAGGTCCTTATTTATGCTTAACTTTGCTTGCTATATTAGCATGTTTCTGATTAGAATTGATTCATTGTTTTCGCATTATTATTGCTTGAGGAATTTATTATGTCGATGTTATCTATATTACTTTCGGAAAAACCTGCTCCATCAAAGTGGGGTAAAGATGCATTACTCAGTTTTTCAGAAGATGCTGTTACTATTCATTATCGACCTGAGCATCGGCATGGTGCTATTCAACGAGCTGCACGAAAACTAGATAATCAAGGTATTAGATCGGTTAAATTGAGTGGTGACAATTGGGATTTAGAGTCATGTTGGCATTTTTGGATGGGTTATCGTAATGCCAAGAATAATAATAAAATCAGTTGGCCAAAGCTAAGTAATAAAGATAAACAAGAACTAAAAAATCGCTTAGCCATTATTGATTGGTGTCGAGACATTGTTAATCAACAAGCGGAAACATTAAGCCCTTTCGAACTGGCAACGCAAAGTGCAAACTTAATTAGCCATTATTCCTCTGATGTAGCTTATAACATTATTTCAGGTGAAGCATTAAAAGAGCAAGATTATATGGGGATCTACACAGTTGGCAAAGGGTCTCAACGACCGGCTGCCTTGCTTGAGCTTGATTATAATCCTACTAAAAATCCTAAAGCACCAATCATTGCTTGCTTAGTTGGCAAAGGAATTACTTTTGATTCAGGTGGATATAGCTTAAAACCAAGCAGTTTTATGGAATCAATGCGATCGGA
The DNA here is from genome assembly GCF_001690445.1 of Gilliamella sp. wkB195. Classification (NCBI taxonomy): domain Bacteria; kingdom Pseudomonadati; phylum Pseudomonadota; class Gammaproteobacteria; order Orbales; family Orbaceae; genus Gilliamella; species Gilliamella sp. wkB195. The sequence continues at coordinate 130,503 of NZ_LZGP01000025.1, read as the reverse complement.
TATGGGGGGAGCTGCATTGGTGACAGGGGCTCTAGCCCTTGCGATTGCACGTGGAGTTAAACACCGTATCAAACTTTATTTATGCTGTGCAGATAATTTGGTAAGTGGTAACGCTTTCAAACTTGGCGATATCATTCGTTATCGTAATGGTAAAACAGTGGAAGTTGATAATACCGATGCCGAAGGGCGTTTGGTTTTGGCTGATGGATTAATTAGTGCTGATAATGATAACCCCAATTATATCATTGATTGTGCAACCCTTACTGGGGCAGCAAAGATTGCTGTAGGTAATGATTATCAATCATTACTTTCATTTGATGACAAATTTGCTAATCAGTTATTAGCAAGTAGTCAAGCTGAACATGAAGCCTTTTGGCGATTACCATTAGCTGATTTTCATCGAGCCCAATTCCCATCTTCGTTTGCAGATATGGCAAATTCTGGATTACCGAACACCGCTGGTGCAAGTACGGCAGCGGCATTTTTATCCTATTTTATTAAAAATTATAAAAAAAATTGGCTCCACATTGACTGTTCAGCAACCTTTCGTAAAAGCGCAACCGCATTATGGGCAACAGGTGCAACAGGTATTGGCGTAAGAACGCTTGCTAATTTATTAAGCAAATTGAAGTAAACTGTAATAAAATTGAATCGCTAAGTTATTTATAAATATATAAGGAATGAGGAATAGTATGAAAAAGTTATTAACACTGATACCCCTTTTATTTTCAGTTTCTGTCTATGCAAGTGATTGTAAAACAGAATTTGAAAAAGAAAATTTTGAAAAAGCTTTTGAGGCATGTACAAAAGAAGCGCCGGATGGTGATTCTGTTGCACAGTTTTATTTAGGGGTTATGTATGATAAAGGCGAAGGTACTGAAGAAGATAAACAAAAAGCTTTTAATTGGTACTCTAAAAGTGCTGAACAAGGTGACTCTGATGCGCAATTTAATTTAGCAGTTCTGTATGATGATGGCGAGGGTGTAGAGCAAGATAAAGAAAAAGCTGTATTGTGGTATACAAAATCGGCAGAACAAGGTGATGCCGATGCTCAGCATAATTTAGCTATTATGTATGATGAAGGTGATGGTATAGCTCAAGACAAAAAAAAGGCAGCATTTTGGTATAAAAAAGCAGCAGATCAGGGCAAAGCTGAATCAATGAATAATTTAGCTGTTATGTACTATGAGGGCGAAGGTGTTGAAAAAGATAAAGCTTTAGCCAAAAAGTATCTAAAACAAGCTTGTTCATTGGGGCTACAAATTGCTTGTGATAATACTTTGTAGAAATAATTAAATAAATTAGAAAAACTATCTTCAATATGAAGATAGTTTTATACAAAAGCATTTATTTCAATTAATTGAAAAGCGTTTGATTATCTTTAATCTTGATAATTAAAGGTGAATTTAAGAATTGTTTATAATATTTATCAATAATTTTATAGGTACTAAATTTCTAATTAAGCTATTGTTTATTATAGTGAAATAAGGAAAGCCATGAAAAAAATATTATGGATTATATTATTATTTTTTCCCGCCGCTCACGCTAGCCAGTGTGAACTAAATTTTCATAAAATAAATTTTGAAAAGTTTTTCGCTCAATGTCATCAAGAAGCAGAACAAAATAACCCTAATGCTCAATTCAATTTAGCACTTGTATATGATGAGGGTAAAGGCGTTGGGCAAGATAAACAAAAAGCAGCTTATTGGTATACTAAAGCGGCAGAACTAGGTCACCTTGAAGCCCAATTCAATTTAGCGCAGATGTATTATCAAGGCGATGGAATTGAGCAGGATAAACAAAAAACTCTTTTTTGGTACACTAAAGCTGCAGAACAAGGTTACTTAAATGCTCAAAACAATTTAGCAGCTATGTATTTTAATGGTGAAGGAACCGAAGCGGATAAACAAAAGGCATTTTTCTGGTTTGAAAAAGCGGCAGCACAAGGTAATCCTTTTTCACAGTACAATGTCGCTATCATGTACTATAATGGTAACGGAGTGGAGCAAAATAGATCGTTAGCTAAAGAGTATTTCAAGCAGTCTTGTGATCAAGATTTTCAAAAGGCTTGTGACGAATTAGAAAAATAATACTATTATTTGATGATTTGAGAAAAACCACCTTAAATCATTAAGATGGTTTGCATGAAATATTTATTGGTTTTAAATAAACTTATTGTTTATCTTCAACAACTGTAACTTTTTTAATATAAACTGGCTCAACAGGCACATTTTGATGTGGTCCCATACGTTTAGTTGGTACATTCACAATTTTATCAACAATATCCATTCCTTTGGTGACTTTTCCAAAAACAGCATAGCCATATTTTTCTGGTCCTTTGTAGTTGAGGAAATCGTTATTCACAACATTAATGAAGAATTGGCTAGTTGCGCTATCTACTGCATTGGTTCTTGCCATTGCGATAGTTCCACGATCATTTTTTAAGCCATTATTAGCTTCATTTTTGATGGGTTGTTTAGTTTCTTTAAATTTTAATTGATCATCAGCACCACCACCTTGAATCATAAATCCAGGAATGACACGATGGAATGTTAGATTTTCGTAATAACCACTATTAGCATAATCAAGAAAGTTTTTCGTAGTGATTGGAGCATGTTCGCTATCTAACTCAACTTCAATATCGCCCATGCTGGTTTGAATTAATACTTTAGTATCAGCCAAAGTAATGGTTGAAAAGAGGGTTAATAATATTCCTATAAGTAACACTTTGATTTTTTTCATTTTATGAATCCTTATTATTATGTTGCCGGAAAATTATACCGAATATTGGTTTAATTGAAATCATAAATATGCAAAATCAATTAAAATTTTGTGTGATAAATCGCAATATTTTTCTAAACCAGTAAAAAATGACTTATATTCACTATAATCCAGAATATTATTAAATTTATATTCTTCTTTATGACTATTTTTAAACCATTAATTAGCTCAAAAACCCCGTTCCTCAACTTTTTTCTGAATGATGATGCGATGTATTTTATGTAATATGCCTTTGGTGCTATCTCACCATGGAATTTGCAGCCAATGTATAGAAAACTTACCGAAGCTAAATAAAGTTTGCCATCAATGTTGCCTTCCTCACTCATTATCAACAAATGAATGTTACCGATGCCGAGAGAAAAGACCTTATTGGGATGAAATGGTGGCTGTAACAGGCTATATCGATCCATTAAAAAAATTAATTCAACATTTAAAATTTCATAATAAAATCGAATTAACCAACGCATTAGCTAGGCTAATGTTTTTAGCCTGGTATCAACGTCGATTAAGTGATGGCCTTGCTAAACCTGACATTGTGACTTGTGTCCCTTTACACCATTTTCGTTATTGGTCTAGAGGTTTTAATCAAGCGGCATTATTGGCTAAGCCAATAGCTAGATGGTTAAATCGAGAATTTAAGCCTCACCTATTGTCGCGAAAATTTGCAGCTCGCGATCAGAAGAACCTATCGCTTAAGCAAAGAATGAGTAATGTAGAAACACTTTTTCGATGTCACTCTGATTTAACCAATCAATCGGTAATGCTTATTGATGATATTGTTACTACCGGTAATACGATAAATGTTATTAGCCAGCAATTAAAAGAGAGTGGTGCCGCTTATGTGCAGGTAGTTTGTTTGTGTCGGACCGTCTTGTAAAATCCAAAACACCCCCTATAATAACCAAGAGAGTAAGTCAACTATTATCGATGATGTTGAGGATTATCAATGTCAATCGTGTCAAAGTGAGGGATTATGTCTATTATTACCATTTCTGAATCAGCTCAACAACATTTTAAAAAATTGCTTGCTAATCAGCCTGATGGTACTCAAATTCGGGTTTTTGTTATTAATCCTGGCACGCCATCTGCTGAATGTGGGGTTTCCTATTGTCCGGCAGATACTGTTGAAGATGGTGATATCGAAGAAGAACAACAAGCAGGTTTTTCTGTTTATATCGATGAAATTAGTGCACCTTTTTTAGAAGAAACCGTGATTGATTATGTGACAGATGAATTAGGTTCACAGTTAACTTTAAAAGCGCCAAATTCAAAAATGAAAAAGGTTGCGGATGATGCCCCATTAATTGAACGCGTTAATTATGTTATTCAAGCTCAGGTTAATCCTCAATTAGCTAGTCATGGTGGCCATGTTAGCTTAGTGGAATTGACTGAAGATAATTATGCTATATTGCAATTTGGTGGTGGTTGTAATGGTTGTTCAATGGTTGATTTTACTTTAAAAGAGGGTATTGAAAAGCAATTGCTTGCGGAATTCCCTGAATTAGCAGGCGTTAAAGATATTACTGAACATCAAGCGGGAAGCCATTCTTATTGTTAAAAATTTTTCGATTTAAATCTTGCTTATTGCTGGGATTAAGTCATAATCGCATGATGTCTGCCAATTCACTTTATGATGGGGTTTTATGAATCAAGTTAGTATTATTTCAGATCTTATCGTTTGGATTGAAAAAAATTTGGAGCAGCCCTTATCTATTGATAATGTTGCCCAAAAATCAGGTTATTCAAAGTGGCATTTACAACGGATGTTTAAAGAGGTAACCGGTCAAGTGCTCGGTACTTATATTCGTCACCGCAGATTAACTTATGCGGCATTATCTTTGCGAATGACAAGCAAACCTATTTTAGATATTGCTATGCAATATCGTTTTGATTCACAACAAACTTTTACCCGATCTTTTAAAAAACAATTTAATGAAACACCAGCCAGCTATCGACGAGGTGAATTTTGGGATCCAACTGGCTTAACCCCGGCTATTGAATTAAATAAAAATCGACTCTCTTTACCTGAACCTAAATTCGTTAATATGCCAAAGCAAACATTTTGGGGAATTTCATATAAGAATAACTGTAATTTGAGCCAAATTTTAGATGAAGAAAATAAATTAAGATCGCAGTTTTTTCATAATTATCTGTCTCATTATGAGAACAAGAGTGAATGTTTACCCGACAAAATCTTTGCTTTTAGTCGTATTTTAAAAAGTAAAGATAATGCTAATGAGCAAGAACTTTTATATACCATTGCTTTAGATCACAATAACAATTTGGAGCATATTGAGCCTTTTGTTAGTGAAGGTGGTTTATATCTTTGTTTTAAATATATTGGTCCACCAGAAAATTTTAGTGATTTTATTTCTCAAGTCCATTTAGCGGCGATGCCAGCCTTAAAAGTGCGATTGCGTAGTTCAAGCTGTTTAATTGAAATCCATCATAATCACCATGATGATTCTGTAAAATGTTTTGAAGATATCCTTAGCATGGAATGTGATTATTGTGTCCCTGTTGTGGCGGATGAAGAAGTCAATATTCAATCAAACCTATCGTTATAACATGCTATCGTCATGAATATTGACGATAGTTTTTAGTCATTAGAGTTCAATAAAATCTTTTCTAGCCATGCTTTAAATTCAGGTGTTGCTTCTTTTAAACTGTTTGAACCTCTGGTGACTGTTGCAATACCGATTTTCAGTTGATCTTTAAGCTGGCGCTGATTAATTGATCCATCAAGTAATGAGCGTACAATTTTGACTCGTGTAATTAAAGCATCACGTTCATCAGATGTCATCAGTAGTTTTAAAATATCTAATGAATAACCGTTATTAAATGCTTGGTGTAATATTTCAACCGTTTGGTTCCATTCTTTAGTTTTCATGTAATGCACCATTAGTATTGTCTATTAAATTCTTTTTTTGTCAGTATATGTGGGGTTTGTTCCCCTAAAATGTGCTGATAAATATAATCATATACTAATACACTTTTGACATAATTTCGTGTTTCATTGAAAGGAATACTTTCAATAAATTCGACTGCATCAAGTTTTCCGTTGCTATTATTCAACCATTTTTTTACTCGGCTTGGACCTGCATTATAGGCTGCTGAAGATAAAATACGGTTATTATCATTTTGTAAATAAACGCTGTTTAGAAAATAAGTGCCTAATTGTACATTAGTCATAGGCTCAAATAATTGGTTTGGTGAATTATAGCTAATGTTGGTGACTTTTTTGGCCGTTTCTTTTGCTGTTGCTGGCATTAATTGCATTAAGCCACTTGCTCCGACAGGAGACTGTATTGCTGCATCAAAAGCACTTTCTTGACGCGTGATGGCTAAAGCGTAAGATAGCGGAATAGCTTTATCTTTTAAAGCTTCATTATATAGCTTTTTGTACATGATAGGTAATCGTTCTGTCCAATTATCCCATAATTTTCCAGATATTGTTGCTTGAATACTAAGATCTCCCCAGCCCTTGTGGTAAGCATATTGAGCTAAATCGAGATATTCATTTTCTTTTGCTTTAAGTATATAACGCCATTCTTGTTTTGATTCCGCTAGCATACCTAAAAACCTTAGCTCTTTGATTCGAATGGCAAATGGTTTTTGATCATATTTGGCTTTCAAAGAATTTACTTCTGTTGTTGGCAGTTTTTTAGATAAATTATTGATTATATATGGTTGATTAAGTGCTTGAGCACTGATCATTCCATAAAAACCTCGGTTGTTGCTCAATGTTTTTAAAATATTTTTGGCTTCATTGGTTTTCTTATTTTTAAGTAATACTCTGGCTTGCCAGTATTGCCATTCTTCTTTTAATTGGTCTTCTGGCTTTAATTGTTTTATCCAATGAGCAATATCTTTGTAGTTATTTGCATCAATAGCCATGCGAATACGTTTTTCAACTAATGCAGTATCATGGCTTTTAGTTAGGTAATTATCTCGCCATTTGCTCTGTTCTGTTGTTACTGAATCACTAAAATAGCTATTTGCTAAGCTACTTTGTAATCTATTTTGTTCCTCATCAGTTAGATTCTGTTTTTTTATCAGTTGTGGTAACAATGCTGCCGCAAGATTTTTGTCGGCTTTGACTAAACGAGGGTAAGATGCTAAGACTATTTTTTTGGTAAATGTGCTGGTTTTAATGTTTTTGGAAAATTCGTCAAGTTTTCTTGGATTATCAAGCACGGCCAATAAATAATTTGTTTGATTATTGTCATCTAATAAGTTGGTTAAATGACGAGCGAGTTTTAAATTATTGCTTTCAAATGCAAGCTCAATACGAGATAAAATAAGATTTGATGTACGTTTTCCACTTTTTGACCATGCATCCAACAATGGATCACACGCTGAAGGTAATTCTTTCCCCGTTAACCATAGCGATTCGACACTATCTAAAACCGATTTGTCATTATTTTTTTGTAATTTTGCATATTTATATCGACAATTAGAGCTAATTGAATTGTCTTTAGGAAAAGAGACTATGGCATTCCAATCTTTGCGATTTGATAGTTCATTCAAATAAGCTTGCGTTAATGATGAAGTTAATGGAAAGTCATCATATTTTTTTACAAAACTACTGACGAGTTGTGGTGGTACCGTTTTGATATTTTTTTGAAAAAACTGCACAGCCGCATAAGGATAAAGTGAGTAATTATTTAATTGTTTTAGTAATGCTTGTTGCTCATCATAGTTTAATGATTGATAGGTGTTTTGCCATCTTTGATAATTTTGGCGCAACTCATGTTGTGATGCTTCTACAAATAGACTGTTTGCCAATAAAGTGCTTGATATTAAACACCAACGTATTACTAAATTCATTCCTTAACTCCAGTATCAAATCAGCCTATTAGATTAGCATATTTGGTTATATTTCGTCGATGATGAACTGATAACTTAATTCCCACTAAAATAGTCAACTAAATACTTGACTAAAATTAAAGGATATATAAAATATTTATTATTAAATATAGAGGAATGATTAATGAAATTGACATCAAAAGGACGTTATGCGGTTACAGCTATGTTAGATGTAGCGCTGCATTCTGGTTCCGGCCCTGTATCACTTGCTGATATTTCAGAACGTCAGGAAATTTCACTATCTTATTTAGAACAACTTTTTTCTAGGTTGCGTAAAAATGGTCTAGTCTCAAGTGTAAGAGGTCCTGGCGGAGGTTATGTACTTGGCCGTAGTATGGATCAAATTGCGATTAGTTCGATTGTTAAAGCAGTAGACGAAACTGTTCATGCAACCAAATGCCATGGGCATACTGGATGTCAAAAAGGTGTAAGATGCCTTACTCATAGTTTATGGAATGATTTAAGTGAACGAATAAACGATTTTTTGACCAGCATCACGTTAAGCGAACTAGTGAATAATCAGGAAGTAAGAGCTGTCGCAAATCGACAAAGTCATCTCCATCACGCCAGAATTAATTAAAGAAATAGAATACAGAATTTGTAATTGGGAGTAATTAATGAAATTACCTATTTATATGGATTATGCAGCCACTACGCCTGTTGATCCAAGAGTAGCTGAAAAAATGATGCAGTATTTAACACCGGATGGTGTTTTTGGAAATCCCGCTTCACGTTCTCATAAATTTGGTTGGCAAGCAGAAGAAGCTGTTGACATAGCGCGTAACCAAATTGCTGATTTAATTGGTGCAGATTCACGAGAAATTGTTTTTACATCAGGAGCGACAGAAGCAGATAACTTAGCCATTAAAGGTGCAGCACATTTCAATCAAGCTAAAGGTAAACACATTATTACCTGTAAAACTGAACATAAAGCCGTACTTGATACTTGTCGTCAATTAGAACGAGAAGGTTATGAAGTTACTTATTTAGCGCCAGAATCAGATGGTATACTTAACATTGATAAATTAGCTGCGGCAATGCGTAGTGATACAACAGTGGTATCTATTATGCACGTTAATAATGAAACTGGCGTTATTCAAGATATCGAAAAAATTGGTGAGATGTGTCGTGAAAGAGGTATTGTATTTCATGTTGATGCAACCCAAAGTGTTGGTAAGTTGCCAATTGATCTGTCTAAATTAAAAGTCGATCTTATGTCATTTTCTGGACATAAAATCTATGGACCAAAAGGGATTGGTGGACTTTATGTTAGACGTAAACCTCGTGTGCGCATTGAAGCTCAAATGCATGGTGGAGGTCATGAACGCGGTATGCGCTCTGGTACATTACCAGTTCATCAAATTGTTGGTATGGGCGAAGCTTATCGCATAGCCAAAGAAGAAATGGCTACAGAAATGCCCCGCCTTTTGGCATTAAAAAACCGTTTATGGAATGGTTTAAAAGATATCGAAGAAGTCTACCTTAATGGTTCATTAGAACATAGTGTTCCTAATATCTTAAATGTAAGCTTTGCTTATATTGAAGGTGAATCACTTATGATGGCTTTAAAAGACTTAGCAGTATCATCAGGTTCTGCATGTACATCTGCAAGTTTAGAACCATCTTATGTATTGCGAGCATTAGGACTTAACGATGAACTTGCACATAGCTCAATTCGATTCTCACTTGGGCGATTTAGTACCGAAGAAGAAGTGGATTATGTTATTAAGTTAATTAAAGATTCTATCGGTAAATTAAGGGATCTTTCTCCACTTTGGGAAATGTTTAAAGATGGTGTTGATCTAACAAAAATTAAATGGTCAGCCCATTAAAATTAGGAGCAAATTATGGCATACAGTGATAAAGTCGTCGATCATTATGAAAATCCCCGCAATGTTGGCTCTTTCGATCAAAATGATCCTAATGTTGGTAGTGGAATGGTTGGCGCCCCAGCGTGTGGCGATGTAATGCGATTACAAATCAAAGTTAATGATGATGGTATTATTGAAGATGCTAAATTCAAAACTTATGGTTGTGGTAGCGCCATTGCTTCAAGTTCATTAGTGACTGAATGGATCAAAGGTAAATCGTTAGATGAAGCTGAAGCGATTAAAAACACAGATATCGCTAAAGAACTTGCCTTGCCACCGGTTAAAATTCACTGTTCAATTTTAGCCGAAGACGCAATTAAAGCGGCAATTGATGATTATAAATCCAAAAAAGGACAACGTTGATGGCAATCACATTAACTAATAGTGCAGCCAATCGAGTTCAAGCTTTCTTAGCTAATAGAGGTAAAGGGGTTGGACTCAGATTAGGCGTGAGAACCTCTGGTTGCTCAGGTATGGCTTATGTCCTAGAATTTGCTGATGCTATTAATGACGATGATAGTGTATTTGAAGATAAAGATATCAAAGTTATCGTTGATAAAAAGAGCTTAGTTTATATTGATGGAACAGAGCTTGATTTTGTCAAAGAAGGCCTAAACGAAGGCTTTAAATTCAATAATCCTAATTCTAAGAATGAATGCGGTTGTGGCGAAAGCTTTAATGTTTAGTTGGGACATGAATTTTGACTAATTATTTTGAATTATTTCAATTACCGATTAAATTGCCAATTGATAATGGTCAGTTAACGGTCAATTATCAACAGTTACAACGGCAATATCATCCTGATAATTTCGCTCAGGTAGCTGATAATGAAAAAGTGGCAATTATTCAGAAGTCGGCAATGATTAATGATGGCTATCAAACATTAAAAAATCCGATAAAAGCGGCTGAATATTTGTTATCTTTGCAGGGATTTGATGTCGCTACAGAACAGAATATTATTCACGATGCTGATTTTTTAATGGAACAATTCAGTTTGCGAGAAAAATTGGATGATATTGAAAGCCAAAATAATCTTGATCTTTTAGATAATTTTTATTCGGAAATTTCAGAACGAAAAAAACAAGTCTATCAGCAATTATTGGATTATATTTCGAAACAAGATTGGCAAACCGCACTTAATCAAATCTATAAAATCCGTTATCTGGCTAGGTTGATTGAACAAATCGAAAAGTTACAAGAAAAGCAATTTGCTTTATAATTTAAGATTAAGTCACACATCAATTAGAGATAGATCAAATGGTATTATTACAGATTAGTGAACCAGGGCAAACACCAGAACCTCACCAGCGTCGTGTAGCAATTGGTATCGATCTTGGAACAACTAATTCCTTAGTCGCAACAGTTCGTAGCGGACAATCCGAAGTATTGCCTGATTTAGAAGGCGATGCCTTATTGCCTTCAGTTGTGCATTATGGTGTTGATCATGATGATAATACTATTATAACTGTCGGAAAAAATGCTAAAACTAATGCGGCAAGTGATCCATTAAATACTGTTAGTTCTATAAAACGTTTAATGGGAAGAAGTTTATCTGATATTGATATTTCGCGTTTTCCTTATACGTTTTCCCAAACTGATAATGGTGTTCCTTTATTAAATTTACCTAATCAACAAGTTAATCCCGTACAAGTTTCATCTGAAATTTTGATTGCTTTAGCTGAACGTGCTAAGCAGAGTTTAGCAAGTGAAATTGATGGGGCGGTAATAACCGTACCGGCTTATTTTGATGATGCGCAAAGACAAGCAACTAAAGATGCAGCTAAATTAGCTGGACTGCATGTTTTAAGATTATTGAATGAACCAACCGCTGCTGCGATTGCTTATGGTTTAGATTCAGGCAAAGAAGGGGTGATTGCTGTTTATGATTTAGGGGGTGGTACGTTTGATATTTCTATCTTGCGCTTACATAAAGGGGTATTTGAAGTTTTAGCAACGGGGGGCGATTCTGCGCTTGGCGGTGATGATTTTGACCGATTACTTGCCGATTATTTAAAAAGACAAGTCGGTCTAGAAAATAACACTGATCCCCATATCAACCAAAAAATTATTGATGAAGCGGTTAAAGTCAAAATTGCACTAAGCCAGAAAGATTCTGTTTTAGTCAACATAGAAGGTCAATCTTTAACTATAACGCGTGAGCAATTTGAAACGCTAATTGAACCTTTAGTCAAACGAACGTTGGCGGTTTGTCGTCGAGCATTAAAAGATGCTCAAATTAATGTTGAAGAAGTTAGTGAAGTTGTGATGGTCGGTGGTTCAACACGAGTGCCATTAGTAAGACAATTGGTTGGTCAATATTTTGAAACCGAACCTTTAACTTCAATAGATCCAGATAAAGTTGTTGCCATTGGTGCAGCAATACAGGCGGATATACTGGTTGGCAATAAGCCTGATTCGGATATGTTATTGCTTGACGTGATTCCTTTATCATTAGGTATTGAAACGATGGGCGATTTAGTAGAAAAAATCATCCCTCGTAATAGCACAATACCGTGTGCGAGAGCACAAGAATTTACCACATTTAAAGATGGCCAAACGGCTATGATGATTCATGTTTTACAAGGTGAACGAGAAAGTGTTAATGATTGTCGATCATTAGCAAAATTTACTTTAAGGGGCATTCCTCCTATGCCAGCAGGTGGAGCTCATATTCGAGTTACCTTTCAAGTTGACGCTGATGGCCTATTAAGTGTCACTGCAATGGAAAAATCGACAGGAGTTGAGGCTGCAATTCAAGTTAAACCATCTTATGGACTGACAGAAAATGAAATTGCGACCATGATTCAAGATTCAATCAATTATGCAAATCAAGATAAACAAATAAGAATGCTTGCAGAGCAGAAAGTGGAAGCAGCACGAGTTCTTGAAACATTGCAAAGTGCTTTAGATAAAGATGCCGATTTATTAGATGAAGAGGAACTTAACCTCATATTACAGGCTAAAAATCAATTACAGCAAGCGACTGGATCTGATGATTATTATTTGATTGAGCAAGAAATTAAACATGTTGATAATGCAACGCAAACTTTTGCAGCAAAACGCATGAATAGATCAATACGCCATGCCTTAACCGGGCATAGCGTTGATGATATTTAACCAATGAGATTATTATGCCAAAAATTACCTTTTTACCAAATGCTGATCTTTGTCCTGAAGGAAAAACTGTTGAGGCAGAAGAAGGCGAATCTATTTTAGAAGTTGCTTTGCGCAATGACATTGAAATTGAACATGCTTGTGAGATGTCTTGTGCTTGTTCAACTTGCCACTGTATAGTTCGAAAAGGATTTGATTCACTTGAAGAGAGTGATGAACAAGAAGATGACATGCTCGATAAAGCTTGGGGCGTTGAGCCTCATAGCCGTTTAAGTTGTCAAGCTCGAGTGACCGACGAAGACCTTGAAGTCGAAATTCCAAGATATAGCTTAAATCACGCCAAAGAAGATCATTAATTAGTCGCCTTTATGGCGACGTGATTTCCTTAAAAACCCCGTTCCTCAACTTTTTTAATTGTGATAGTTATCACATTTTATCAATCTAGTTTATTTGTTTGCTTTTAACCTTTTCATAATTCTGCTATTGTCAAAAAATAAACATGTGTTTAAAAATAGACAGGTGTTTATGAATAAAAGAGAAAAATAGATCCTCACAATTATTCGCAATAATCCTTTCATTCAACAGCATGTTATTGCTGGTATGTTAGGCATTACCCGTTCTAGTGTGGCAGGTTATATTATGACGCTGACTCAAAAAGGCTATATAAAAGGAAAAGGGTATCTTTTATCTGAAAATAATCATGTTGTTGTCGTTGGTTCATGTAATATGGATGTGACTGGTTATTCAGATAAGCAATTAGTTTATGGAGATTCTAATCCCGGTAAAATTCGTTGCACACCTGGTGGTGTAGGGCGAAATATTGCTGAAAATTTAGCGTTATTAGGGCTTGATACATACCTTATTTCAATGATAGGTGATGATTTTTATGGTGCGCAACTTATCGAACATACTCGAAAATCCGGCGTTAATATGGATCATTGCCACGTGGTAAAAGGAGATCGTACTTCAACCTATCTTTCTTTACTTGATGAGTCAGGTGAAATGGTGATAGCTGTTAATGATATGGATATTATTAATAAGTTAAACCCAAGCTTATTAAATGAATCAAAACAGTTAATTCAACATGCTAAATTACTGGTTATTGACTGTAATTTGCAACAAGAAGCTCTGACATGGCTATTTAGTAATGCTGGCTCTATTCCGATTTTTGTTGATACTGTTTCAGCATTTAAATCCTATAAAATCAAAGATTGGTTATCATATATTCATACCTTAAAACCAAATCGTTTAGAGGCCGAAATTTTAAGTGGAATAAAAATCGAAACCAATGATGATACTCCTAAAGTAGTTGACTGGTTCCATCAGCAAGGTGTTCAGCGAATTGCCATTAGTGCTGGAGCTGATGGCGTTTACTATAGTGAAATCGATGGTGATCGTGGTTGGTCCGCGCCAATTCCTACCGACATTGTTAGCGTAACTGGTGCTGGTGATGCGATGCTGGCAGGGCTTGTACAAGGTTATTTGGATGGACTGAATTTTTATCAAAGTGTGAAATTTGGTCAAGCCTGTTCATCATTAACATTATCATCAGAATTTACTAATAATCCTAATTTATCAATTAATTGTGTTCAAAATATTTTGGAGTCCCTTTCATGAACAATATGCCTAAGTATAATCAATATCTTGATATTTCGCCTGAAGTCAAACGAGCGCTTGAAAATAATCAACCTGTCGTTGCTTTAGAATCTACTATTATTTCACATGGTATGCCTTATCCACAAAATGTGGAAACAGCATTAAAAGTGGAAGAAATAGTCAGAAAAAATGGCGCAATTCCTGCAACGATTGCGGTAATTAATGGTCGTTTAAAAGCGGGATTATCCAAAGAAGAGATCATCATTCTTGGTAAAGAAGGGTTAAATGTAACAAAAGTGAGTCGTCGTGATTTACCTGTTGTTGTTGCCAATAAACAAAATGGTGCGACAACGGTTGCAGCTACAATGATTATTGCTGAATTAGCTGGTATTCGAGTTTTTGCAACCGGCGGGCTTGGTGGTGTTCATCGAGGTGCTGAGCATACCTTTGATATTTCAGCCGACCTTCAAGAACTCGCTAATACTAATGTTGCGGTAGTCTGTGCTGGGGCGAAATCAATTTTAGATTTAGGTTTAACAATGGAATATCTTGAAACATTTGGTGTACCTGTGGTTGGTTATCAAACAGAAAAACTGCCATCGTTCTTTAGCCGAACTAGTCCGTTTGATGTTAGCGTAAAACTAGATAGCGCTAAACAGATTGCTGACATGATTAAAGTAAAATGGGATTTAGGTTTAAATGGTGGAGTTGTGGTTGCAAATCCTATCCCCACACAATATGCAATGGATGAAGCGTTAATTACGGCAGCAATTGAAAAAGCATTAAAAGAATCAGTTGAGCAAGGAATTAAAGGTAAAGAGACTACCCCATTCTTGTTAGCGAAGGTGGTTGAGTTAACTGGTGGTGATAGCTTAGAAGCAAATATCAATCTTGTTTTTAATAATGCAAAATTAGCATCTGAAATCGCGATGAGTTATTGCAATATTAAATAAAAATGATGTATTGAGGCGCATTTTGATAGTCAGACTTGAGTGACTGATAGCGACATAAATATGCCCAAAAACCCCGTTCCTCAACTTTTTTGATAGCTATTAATGATCATATTTTCTCTATCTGTATGATAATTAATACTTGATGTTGATTAACTAACGGGGTATAATCCCGCCACTTTGTTTATTGTCTTTATGTAAGCAAATGAGTAAAAAGATATAATCTTTATGTAAAAATATTGAATTATATCAACAATATTCCCGATTTGGGAATTACGAAAAAGAACGGATTACACTCTCCTGTCAATCGAAACAGGGCAAGAGGAGTAATCTTTTGTTATAACTTTTAAATAGTGGAGCTCTGGTCTCATGTCGAACCAAAGAATCCGTATTCGGTTAAAAGCGTTTGATCATCGTTTGATTGATCAATCAACTGCTGAAATTGTAGAAACTGCGAAGCGCACAGGCGCACAAGTTCGTGGTCCTATTCCATTACCGACACGCAAAGAACGTTTCACCGTATTGATTTCTCCGCACGTAAATAAAGATGCGCGTGATCAATATGAGATTCGTACTCACAAACGTCTAGTTGATATCGTTGAGCCAACTGAAAAAACAGTTGATGCTTTAATGCGTCTAGACCTTGCTGCCGGTGTTGATGTGCAGATCAGTTTAGGTTAATCCTAAGCTGAATGATTGAGAGGTCTAAACAATGATTGGTTTAATCGGTCGTAAAGTAGGAATGACACGAATCTTCACCGAAGAGGGTGTTTCTATTCCTGTCACCGTAGTTGAAGTTCAAAGCAACCGCGTTACTCAAGTTAAAACGCTTGAGAATGATGGTTATCAAGCTATTCAGGTTACTACTGGCAGCAAAAAAGCAAGCCGCGTAAATAAACCTGAAGCAGGTCATTTCGCTAAGGCTGGCGTTGAAGCTGGTCGTGGTCTATGGGAATTTCGTTTTGAAGAAGGCGAATATACTGTAGGTCAAAGCATTAACGTTGATATTTTTACAGACGTTAAAAAAGTTGATGTTACTGGAACATCTAAAGGTAAAGGTTTTGCTGGCGTAACTAAACGTTGGAATTTCCGTACTCAAGATGCAACACATGGTAACTCTTTGGCACACCGTGGTCATGGCTCTATCGGTCAAAACCAAACTCCAGGTAAAGTGTTCAAAGGTCGTAAAATGGCAGGTCACCTAGGTAATGAACGTGTAACTGTTCAAAACTTAGATATTGTGCGTGTTGATGCAGAACGTAACCTTTTATTAATTAAAGGTGCAGTACCAGGCGCAATCAATAGTGACGTAATTGTTAAACCGGCAATCAAGGCTTAACGTCGAGGAGATAGAGATGGAATTAGTAGTAAAAGACGCGCAAGCGCTTTCTGTTTCCGAAACTACCTTCGGACGTGAGTTTAATGAAGCGTTAGTTCACCAAGTAGTTGTTGCTTATGCATCTGCTGCTCGTCAAGGCTCTCGCGCACAAAAAACTCGTGCAGAAATCGCTGGTTCAGGCAAAAAACCATGGCGTCAAAAAGGCACTGGTCGTGCTCGTTCAGGTTCTATT
Source organism: Gilliamella sp. wkB195 (assembly GCF_001690445.1). Classification (NCBI taxonomy): domain Bacteria; kingdom Pseudomonadati; phylum Pseudomonadota; class Gammaproteobacteria; order Orbales; family Orbaceae; genus Gilliamella; species Gilliamella sp. wkB195. Next base: position 113,751 of record NZ_LZGP01000025.1, on the reverse strand, counting down.
AAGAGCCCAATCTGGCGTAGTGGTGGTGTAACATTTGCAGCAAAACCACAAGATCATAGCCAAAAAGTTAACCGTAAAATGTATCGTGGTGCATTAAAGAGTATTTTCTCTGAATTAGTGCGTCAAGAACGTTTAATCGTGGTTGAAACATTTACTGTTGAAGCACCTAAGACTAAATTATTAACTCAGAAATTAAATGATATGAACTTAAATGATGTTCTAATCATTACCTCTGAAGTTGATGAAAATCTTTTCTTAGCAGCACGTAACTTATATAAAGTTGATGTGCGTGATGTGGCAGGTATTGATCCAGTTAGTTTGATTGCATTTGACAAAGTGGTTATCACTGTTGATGCCGTTAAACAAGTAGAGGAGATGTTAGCATGATTCGTGAAGAGCGTCTGCTTAAAGTCCTGCGAGCACCACATGTTTCTGAAAAAGCATCTATTTCAATGGAAAAAACAAATACATTAGTATTGAAAGTTGCTAAAGATGCTACTAAGAGAGAGATTAAAGCCGCAGTTGAACAACTATTTGAAGTTAAAGTAGATGACGTAAATACTCTTGTTGTTAAAGGCAAAGTAAAACGTCGTGGTCAACAAATCGGTCGCCGTAGCGACTGGAAAAAAGCTTACGTTACTTTAGCAGAAGGTCAAAACTTAGACCTTGCTGGCGTCGCTGAGTAATTCGGAGGAGTAAGAACAATGGCAGTTGTTAAGTGTAAACCTACATCTCCGGGTCGTCGCCACGTTGTTAAAGTGGTTAACCCAGAGTTGCATAAAGGTAAGCCTTATGCACCGTTGCTTGATTCAAAAAGCAAAACTGGTGGTCGCAATAATAATGGTCGTATCACTACCCGTCATATCGGTGGTGGTCATAAACAACATTATCGTATTGTCGACTTTAAGCGTAATAAAGATGGTATTCCAGCAGTTGTTGAACGTTTGGAATATGATCCGAACCGTAGTGCAAATATTGCATTGGTTCTATATAAAGACGGTGAACGTCGTTATATTTTAGCGCCTAAAGGCTTAAAAGCAGGTGATCAGATCCAATCTGGTGTTGATGCATCAATTAAAACAGGTAACTGTTTGCCGATGCGCAATATTCCAGTCGGTTCTACCGTGCATAATATTGAAATGAAACCAGGTAAAGGCGGACAACTTGCTCGCTCTGCTGGTAGTTATGTTCAAATCGTTGCTCGTGATGGTGCTTATGTAACATTACGTCTACGTTCAGGTGAAATGCGTAAAGTATTATCTGATTGCCGCGCCACTATTGGTGAAGTGGGTAATTCAGAACATATGCTTCGCGTATTAGGTAAAGCGGGTGCTTCGCGTTGGCGTGGTGTTCGTCCTACTGTTCGTGGTACAGCAATGAACCCGGTAGACCATCCACATGGTGGTGGTGAAGGTCGTAACTTTGGTAAACATCCTGTGTCTCCATGGGGTCAAAAAGCCAAAGGATTGAAAACGCGTAGCAACAAACGTACTGATAAGTATATTGTTCGCCGTCGCAATAAGAAATAATTAATATAGAGGATTAGCTATGCCACGTTCTCTCAAGAAGGGTCCTTTTATTGACCTACACTTGCTGAAGAAGGTAGAGAAAGCGGTGGAAAGCGGGGACAAGAAACCAATTCGTACTTGGTCCCGTCGTTCAACGATCTTTCCTAACATGATCGGTTTGACCATCGCTGTCCATAATGGTCGTCAGCACGTTCCAGTTTATGTTTCCGACGAAATGGTTGGTCATAAATTGGGTGAATTCGCGCCGACTCGTACTTATCGCGGCCACGCTGCGGATAAGAAAGCTAAGAAGAAATAAGTAGGAGAAAGAGATGGAAACAATTGCAAAGTACCGCCACGCTCGTTCTTCTGCACAAAAAGTTCGCTTAGTTGCAGATCTTGTTCGCGGTAAAAAAGTGTCTCAGGCACTTGATATTTTAACGTACACCAATAAAAAAGCGGCTGTACTGGTTAAAAAAGTATTAGAGTCTGCTATTGCTAATGCAGAGCATAACGATGGTGCTGATATTGATGATCTGAAAGTTGCGAAAATTTTCGTAGACGAAGGCCCAACCATGAAGCGTATTATGCCTCGTGCAAAAGGTCGTGCAGATCGAATTTTGAAGCGTACGAGTCACATCACCGTGATCGTCTCTGATCGCTAGGCTGGAGAATAGCAATGGGTCAAAAAGTAAATCCAAATGGTATCCGACTAGGCATCGTCAAGCCTTGGACATCTACATGGTATTCGGGTACAAAGACATTCGCTGATAATTTAGAAAGTGATTTTAGAGTGCGTGAATTCTTAAATAAAGAATTAGCACAAGCATCTATCTCTAAAATTGTGATCGACCGTTCAGCAGAAACTAACGTTCGCATTACTATTCACACTGCTCGTCCAGGTATTGTGATTGGTAAAAAAGGTGAGGACGTTGAAAAATTACGTAATGCCGTAGCTTCTATTGTCAATAAATACAAAGACAAAAGAGAGAAACGTGATGTTGCAGTACAAATTAATATTGCTGAAGTTCGTAAACCAGAACTTGACGCTAAATTAGTTGCTGACAGTATTACCTCTCAGTTAGAACGCCGTGTTATGTTCCGTCGTGCTATGAAACGTGCGGTTCAAAACGCAATGAAAGCGGGTGCTAAAGGTATCAAAGTTGAAGTAAGTGGTCGTTTAGGCGGCGCTGAAATCGCTCGTAGTGAATGGTATCGTGAAGGTCGTGTGCCTCTACATACTCTACGTGCTGATATCGATTATGGTACATCTGAAGCATTAACTACCTATGGTATTATTGGTGTTAAAGTGTGGATCTTCAAAGGTGAGATCCTTGGTGGTATGGCTGCCGTTGAACAAGCAGAAAAACAACCTGCTGCTCAACCGAAAAAGCAGCGCAAAGGCCGAAAACAATAAGGAGCGTCGCTGATGTTACAACCAAAGCGTACAAAATTCCGTAAAGTGCACAAGGGCCGCAATCGTGGTCTTGCTGTAAGTACTGACGTTAGTTTCGGTACATTCGGTCTTAAGGCTGTGGGTCGTGGTCGTTTGACTGCGCGCCAGATCGAAGCGGCACGTCGTGCAATGACTCGTGCAGTTAAGCGTCAAGGTAAAATCTGGATTCGAGTTTTCCCTGATAAACCAATTACTGAAAAACCACTTGAAGTGCGTATGGGTAAAGGTAAGGGTAACGTTGAATACTGGGTTGCTCAGATTCAACCAGGTAAAGTCCTTTATGAAATGGACGGTGTACCGGAAGAAGTTGCTCGTGAAGCATTTGCGTTGGCAGCTGCAAAACTGCCAATTAAAACCACCTTTGTGATTAAGACGGTGATGTAAATGAAAGCAAAAGAGCTACGCGAAAAAAGCGTTGAAGAGTTAAATACTGAACTTCTTAATTTATTACGTGAGCAATTTAACTTACGTATGCAATTAGCTGGGGGTCAGTTAACACAAACTCATATGTTAAAACAAGTGCGTCGTAATATTGCACGAGTTAAAACGTTATTAACTGAGAAGGCGGGTGCGTAATATGACTACTGAAGTAAAAATTCGTACTCAGCAAGGTCGTGTTATTAGCGACAAAATGGATAAATCTATTACTGTAGCTATTGAACGTAAAGTGAAGCATCCGTTATATGGTAAGTTCATTAAACGTACGACTAAATTGCATGTACATGATGAAAACAACGAGTGTGGTATTGGTGATACTGTTGAAATTAAAGAGTGTCGTCCATTATCAAAAACCAAATCTTGGACTCTTGTTCGAATCGTTGAAAAAGCAGTTAGTTAATCTTTTTGATTAAAAACTGTACATAATATCATAAACGGCTCATCGGCCGTTTATTTTATGCTATCCATTTTATTTGAGTGGTGTTATACTATGCGCCCTCACATATGTGGGTTTTTGGTTGTCTATTCTTATCCATGGTAGTTGAGGTGGATGAAGGTAGATTAGACAATAATTAATTTATACGGAGCATTAAAATGATCCAAGAACAGACTAGGCTCGATGTTGCTGATAACTCTGGCGCACGTAGCGTAATGTGTATCAAGGTTCTCGGTGGATCGCATCGTCGTTATGCAGCTGTCGGTGATATCATCAAAGTTACCATTAAAGAAGCAATTCCACGTGGTAAAGTGAAAAAAGGTGATGTACTTAAAGCTGTCGTCGTGCGCACTAGAAAAGGTGTTCGTCGTCCTGATGGATCTGTCATTCGTTTCGATCGCAATGCTTGCGTTATTTTAAATAATAACAGTGAGCAACCGATTGGTACGCGTATTTTTGGACCGGTCACTCGTGAACTTCGTTCTGAGAAGTTTATGAAGATCATTTCATTAGCACCAGAAGTACTGTAAGGAGCGGGTAATGGCAGCTAAAATCCGTCGAGAAGATGAAGTTATCGTGTTAGCCGGTAAAGATAAAGGTAAACGCGGTAAAGTAAAAAGTGTTTTGTCTACTGGTAAAGTGATTGTTGAAGGTATTAATTTGGTGAAAAAACACCAAAAACCAGTACCTGCATTAAATCAAGAAGGTGGAATTGTTGAGAAAGAAGCGCCAATTAACGTTTCTAACGTAGCAATTTTTAACCAAGATACAGGCAAAGCAGATCGCGTAGGCTTTCGTTTTGAAGATGGAAAAAAAGTCCGTTTTTATAAGTCTACTAATAAATTAATCAATTAAGTAATTTGGAGTGTACGATGGCGAAACTGCATGATTACTACAAAGCACAGGTAGTAAATAAACTGCAAGAACAGTTTGGCTACAAATCTGTCATGCAAGTCCCTCGGATCGAAAAGATCACCTTGAATATGGGTGTGGGTGAAGCAATTACTGATAAGAAATTATTAGATAATGCGGTTGCTGATTTAGCAGCAATCAGTGGTCAAAAACCACTTGTCACTAAAGCACGCAAATCAGTTGCTGGTTTTAAAATCCGTCAAGGGTATCCTATTGGTTGTAAGGTCACTTTACGTGGCGAACGTATGTGGGAATTTTTTGAACGTCTAGTTTATATTGCTCTTCCTCGTACTCGAGATTTTCGTGGCTTAAGCGCAAAATCTTTCGATGGTCGTGGTAACTATAGCATGGGTGTTCGTGAACAAATCGTTTTCCCTGAAATCGATTATGATAAAGTTGATCGTGTTCGTGGTTTAGATATTACTATCACAACTACTGCACAATCTGATGAAGAAGGCCGAGCTTTATTATCTGCCTTTAACTTCCCATTTCGTAAGTAAGGTAGGGCATAATGGCTAAACAATCAATGATTGAACGCGATAAGAAACGCGTAAAGCTAGCAGAAAAATATTTTGCAAAGCGTCAAGAATTAAAAGCGATTATCTCTGATCTTAATGCATCAGATGAAGATCGTTGGAATGCAGTGCTTAAATTGCAAACGCTTCCTCGTGATTCTAGTCCATCACGTCAACGTCGTCGTTGTCGTCAAACCGGTCGTCCTCATGGCGTCCTTCGTAAATTTGGTTTAAGCCGTATTAAGGTTCGTGAGTCAGCCATGCGTGGTGAGATTCCTGGTCTTAAAAAGGCAAGTTGGTAATCAGGGGAGTGTTATAGATGAGCATGCAAGATCCTATAGCAGATATGTTGACCCGTATTCGTAACGGTCAAGCTGCGAATAAAGTTGCAGTCACCATGCCTTCCTCTAAGCTAAAAGTGGCAATTGCCAATGTGCTAAAAGAAGAAGGTTATATCGGGGACTATAAAGTAGTTGGTGACACTAAACCAGAATTGGAAATCACTTTAAAATATTTCCAAGGTAAGGCTGTTGTAGAAAGTATTAAACGTGTTAGCCGTCCAGGTTTACGTATTTATAAACGTAAAGATGAATTACCAAAAGTAATGGCTGGATTAGGTATTGCAGTTATTTCTACTTCTAAAGGTGTTATGACTGATCGTGCAGCACGCCAAGCTGGTCTTGGTGGTGAAATTATCTGCTACGTAGCGTAAGGGAGAAAAAAATGTCTCGTGTTGCAAAAGCACCTGTCGTTGTTCCTGCTGGCGTAGAGGTAAAACTCAATGGTCAGGTAATTACGATTAAAGGTAAAAATGGCGAGTTATCTCGCACAATAAATAATGCTGTTGTAATTAATCAAGAAGAAGGTCAAATTAAATTTGCACCTCGTGACGGCTTTGCTGATGCTTGGGCTCAAGCAGGTACAGCTCGTGCATTGATTAATGCAATGGTAATTGGTGTTACTGAAGGTTTTACTAAAAAACTTCAGCTAGTTGGTGTCGGTTATCGTGCACAAGTTAAAGGTAATGCAATTGGTTTATCTCTTGGATATTCACATCCAATTGAACATCAATTACCTAAAGGTGTAACAGCTGAGTGTCCTTCTCAAACTGAAATCGTACTAAAAAGTGCTGATAAACAGTTAATCGGACAAGTGGCAGCAGATATCCGTGCTTATCGTCGTCCTGAACCTTATAAAGGTAAAGGTGTTCGTTACGCAGATGAAGTTGTGCGTACTAAAGAAGCTAAGAAAAAGTAAGGTAACACTATGGATAAGAAATCAGCTCGTATCCGTCGTGCAACTAAAGCGCGTCGTAAGATGCATGAACTACTTGCAACTCGCTTAGTAGTTCACCGTACTCCGCGTCATATTTATGCGCAGATTATCGCACCAAACGGATCAGAAGTACTGGCAGCCGCTTCTACATTAGAAAAAGCTATCAGTGAAAGTTTAAAATACACTGGAAACAAAGATGCCGCAGCAGCAGTTGGTAAAGCAATTGCAGAGCGTGCATTAGCGAAAGATATCAAAGAAGTTTCTTTTGATCGTTCAGGTTTCCAATATCATGGTCGAGTTCAGGCGCTAGCAGATGCTGCTCGCGAAGCTGGCCTACAGTTCTAAGGTAGGAGTTAAAGATGTCAAACATCGAAAAACAAGCTGGTGAACTGCAGGAAAAATTAATCGCAGTTAACCGAGTCTCTAAAACCGTAAAAGGTGGTCGTATTTTTAGTTTTTCTGCACTAACTGTTGTTGGTGACGGTAATGGCCGCGTAGGTTTTGGATATGGTAAAGCACGTGAAGTGCCAGCAGCAATCCAAAAAGCAATGGAAAAAGCACGTCGCAATATGATCAATGTTGCGTTAAACAACGATACTTTACAGCATCCAGTTAAAGGTGCTCACACAGGTTCTCGTGTTTATATGCAACCAGCATCAGAAGGTACTGGTATTATCGCCGGTGGTGCGATGCGTGCTGTATTAGAAGTTGCTGGTGTTCGTAACGTTCTAGCTAAAGCATATGGTTCTACAAACCCAATTAACGTGGTTCGTGCAACGATTGATGGCTTAGAAAATATGAAATCTCCAGAAATGGTTGCTGCTAAGCGTGGTAAAACCGTCGAAGAAATTTTGGGGTAATTAGCCATGGCAAAGACAATTAAAATTACACAAACTCGTAGTTCTATTGGTCGTCTACCGAAGCATAAAGCAACGTTAGTTGGTTTAGGATTACGTCGTATTGGTCATACTGTTGAACGTGAAGATACACCTGCAATTCGCGGTATGGTAAACCAAGTTTATTACATGGTTAAAGTTGAGGAGTAATAGTAATGCGTTTAAATACTTTATCTCCTGCTGAAGGTTCAAAGCATGCACCTAAGCGCGTAGGCCGTGGAATCGGTTCAGGGCTTGGTAAAACTGGTACTCGTGGTATCAAAGGTCAAAAATCTCGTTCAGGTGGCGGCGTTCGTCGCGGCTTTGAAGGTGGTCAAATGCCTTTATATCGTCGTTTACCAAAATTTGGTTTTACCTCACGTAAAGCTATGGTAACAGCACAAGTTCGTCTTTCAGATTTAATGAAAGTTGAAGGTGATATTGTTGACCTAAATAGCTTAAAAGTTGCTAATGTGATTAATTCACAAATCGAATATGCAAAAATCATGTTATCTGGTGAAATTTCTAAACCAGTAACAGTTCGTGGTATTCGAGTAACTAAAGGTGCTAAAGCTGCAATTGAAGCTGCTGGCGGAAAAATTGAGGAATAATTAGAAAGATGGCAAAGCAACCAGGATTAGATTTTCAAAGCACACGAGGCGGTAGTAGTGAGCTTAAAAGACGTTTATTATTTGTGCTTTTAGCGCTTATTGTTTTCCGTCTTGGTTCTTACGTTCCGGTTCCTGGTGTTGATACTAAAGCGTTATCGGACTTACTACAAGCATCATCTAATGGTATTGTTGGTATGTTCAATATGTTCTCTGGTGGTGCTTTAAGCCGTGCTTCAATATTTGCTTTAGGGATAATGCCTTATATTTCTGCATCAATCATTGTGCAGTTATTGACATCAATTAATCCTAAATTAGCTGAATTGAAGAAAGAAGGTGAATCAGGTCGTAAGAAAATTAGCCAATATACTCGTTATGGCACACTAGCTTTAGCGATTGTACAGGCAGTCGGTATTGCGACTGGTTTACCGAATATTCCGGGTTATAGTCAGGTTGTGATTAACCCAGGATTTTCTTTCTATTTTATTGCATCGGTTAGCTTAGTTACTGGCACTATGTTTCTTATGTGGTTGGGTGAACAGATCACAGAGCGCGGTGTAGGTAATGGTATTTCTATCATTATCTTTGCTGGTATTGTGGCAAGTCTTCCTCATGCGATATATGAAACAATTGAACAAGCTCGTTCTGGTGATTTGCATCCGATTTTATTATTAGTAATCGCTGCATTAGTGGTTGGTGTGACTTACTTTGTCGTTTTTGTTGAACGTGGTCAACGACGTATTGTCGTTAATTACGCTCAAAGACAACAAGGTCGTCGTGTGTATGCCGCACAAAGTACGCATTTACCTCTTAAAATTAATATGGCAGGTGTAATTCCAGCAATATTTGCTTCAACAATTATTATGTTACCATCAATGATGGCTTCTTGGTTTCAAGGAAATGGTGAAGGATGGAGATATATCTTTGTTCTTATTGGGCAATATTTCTCTCATGATCAACCGTTATACATAATCTTTTTTGCAGCTGCGATTATTTTCTTCTGTTTCTTCTATACCGCATTGGTTTTCAATCCGAGAGAAACAGCAGATCAGTTAAAAAAATCTGGTGCATTTATTCCAGGTATCCGTCCAGGTGAACAAACATCGAAGTATATTGATAAAGTAATGACACGTTTAACGCTAATTGGCGCTATCTACATTACTTTTGTATGTTTGGTACCAATGTTTATGACAAGTGCGATGAAAGTTCCAGTTCAATTTGGTGGAACATCTTTGTTAATTGTGGTTGTTGTAATCATGGATTTTATGGCACAAGTACAGACTTTAATGATGCCAAATCGTTATGAGTCAGTGTTAAAGAAAGCGAACCTTAAAGGCTACGGCCGATAAGTTAGCCAGAAGTTACGGAGAAAAACATGAAAGTTCGTGCTTCAGTCAAGAAATTATGCAGAAATTGTAAAATCATCAAACGCAATGGCATCGTTCGTGTTATTTGCATTGAAGGTAAACACAAACAACGTCAAGGTTAATATTATTTAACTGCGAAATTGAACTTTTGCATATTTTACTTGCCAAAGTATAGTAAAGCTGGCTAGAATAGCCAGCCTAAAATTTTTTTGTAGATCCGCCGTTTGAGTATCCTGAAAACGGGCTTTTCAGTATGGTGGATTTGCTGAACATTAACAATAAAGGAGTGCATAGTGGCCCGTATAGCAGGCATTAACATTCCTGATCAACAACATACTGTTATTGCGTTACAAGCAATTTATGGTATCGGTAATACCCGTGCTAAGACAATTTGTGCTGAAGCTGGTATTCCTGAACATGTTAAGATCAGAGAACTATCTGAAGATCAGATTGAAAAGTTACGTGAACAAGTCGCTAAATTCACTGTTGAAGGTGATTTACGTCGTGAAGTAACTATGAGTATCAAGCGTTTATTAGACCTTGGTTGTTATCGTGGTGTGCGTCATCGTCGTGGACTTCCTGTCCGTGGTCAACGCACTAAGACTAACGCTCGTACCCGTAAGGGACCGCGTAAGCCAATCAAGAAATAATTGAGGTGATAATAAATGGCAAAGACACCTGTTCGTACACGTAAACGTGTTAAAAAGCAAGTTTCTGATGGTATAGCTCATATTCATGCATCATTTAACAATACAATCGTAACAATTACCGATCGTCAAGGTAATGCGTTGGGTTGGGCAACCGCTGGTGGTTCTGGTTTCCGTGGCTCTCGTAAGTCAACTCCGTTCGCAGCTCAAGTAGCCGCAGAGCGTTGTGCAGAAGCCGTAAAAGACTACGGAATTAAGAATCTAGAAGTTATGGTAAAAGGACCTGGTCCTGGTCGTGAGTCAACAATTCGTGCATTAAATGCAGCGGGTTATCGCATCACTAATATTACTGATGTTACTCCGATTCCTCATAACGGTTGTCGTCCACCAAAGAAACGTCGTGTTTAATTTTTTATTAAACATTGAATGTTTATAGGATTATTGGAGAAAAAAAATGGCAAGATATTTGGGACCAAAGCTCAAATTAAGTCGTCGTGAAGGTACAGATTTATTCCTTAAGTCTGGCGTCCGAGCGGTTGACAGTAAATGTAAGTTAGAACAAGCTCCTGGACAACATGGTGCGCGTAAACCGCGTTTATCAGATTATGGTGTTCAGTTACGCGAAAAACAAAAAGTTAGACGTATTTATGGAATTCTAGAACGTCAATTCCGTAATTACTACAAAAATGCAGCACGTATTAAAGGTAATACAGGTGAAAACTTGTTAGGTCTTTTAGAACGTCGCTTAGATAACGTTGTTTATCGTATGGGATTCGGTGCAACTCGTGCTGAAGCTCGTCAATTAGTTAGTCATAAAGCTGTTCTTGTTAATGGTCACGTTGTTAACATCGCATCTTATCAAGTTTCACCTGAAGATGTGATTAGTGTTCGTGAAAAATCTAAAAAACAAGCACGTATTAAAGCCGCTTTAGAGTTAGCTGAACAACGTGAAAAACCAACATGGTTAGAAGTTGATGCTAGCAAAATGGAAGGTGTGTTCAAACGCTTACCAGAACGTTCAGATTTATCTGCTGACATCAACGAACATTTGATCGTCGAACTTTACTCTAAGTAAAGTTTAGCACTTAAGAGAGGACATAATGCAGGGTTCTGTAACAGAGTTTTTAAAACCTCACCTAGTTGACGTTGTTCAATACAGCCCAACTCATGCAAAAGTGACTTTAGAGCCACTTGAGCGTGGTTTTGGACATACTTTAGGTAATGCACTACGCCGCATTTTATTATCATCTATGCCGGGATATGCAGTGACCGAAGTTGAAATTGACGGTGTTCTGCATGAGTATAGTACTAAAGAAGGCGTTCAAGAAGATGTGCTTGATATTCTGCTTAATTTGAAAAAATTAGCAGTACGTGTACATACTAAAGATGATGTTATGCTGACTTTAAATAAATCAGGGGTAGGTGCGGTAACTGCATCGGATATCACTCACGATGGTGATGTTGAAATTGTAAATCCTGATTTAGTAATTTGTCATCTTACTGATGCCAATGCTTCAATTAGTATGCGTATTCGTGTACAACGAGGACGTGGTTATGTCCCTGCTTCTGCTCGCGTTAAGTCAGAAGATGAAGAGCGACCGATTGGTCGTCTATTAGTTGATGCATGTTATAGCCCAGTCGAGCGTATCGCTTATTCTGTCGATGCGGCTCGTGTGGAACAACGTACCGATTTAGATAAATTAGTTATTGATATGGAAACTAATGGTACGATTGATCCTGAAGAGGCTATTCGTCGTGCTTCAACTATTTTGGCTGAACAACTTGAAGCTTTCGTTGATTTACGTGATGTACGTCAACCTGAAGTTAAAGAAGATAAACCGGAATTTGATCCGATTCTTCTACGTCCAGTAGATGATCTCGAATTAACTGTTCGGTCTGCTAATTGCTTAAAAGCAGAAGCAGTTCATTATATTGGTGATTTAGTACAACGTACCGAAGTTGAGTTACTTAAAACCCCTAATCTTGGTAAGAAATCACTTACTGAAATTAAGGATGTGCTCGCGTCTCGTGGTTTGTCTTTAGGCATGCGTCTTGAGAACTGGCCACCAGCAAGTATTGTTGAAGACTAAAATAAAATTTATATAAGAAGGATAAAGTTATGCGCCATCGTAAAAGTGGTCGTCAACTGAACCGAAATAGCAGCCATCGTCAAGCAATGTTTCGTAACATGACTAGTTCACTTGTTGAACATGAAATCATCAAAACTACATTGCCTAAAGCAAAAGAGTTGCGTCGTGTTGTTGAACCGTTAATTACGCTAGCCAAAAGCGATAGCGTAGCTAATCGCCGTTTGGCTTTTGCTCGTATCCGTGATAAAGATACAGTGAAAAAATTATTTTCAGATTTAGGCCCACGTTTTGCTACCCGTCCTGGCGGTTATGTACGCATTTTAAAATGTGGTTTCCGTGATGGAGATAATGCTCCAATGGCTTATATTGAATTAGTTGATCGCCCTGCTGTAGAAGCAGAAGCAGCAGCTGAATAAATAATTAAAGCTTAAAATTAAAACCGGCTAATGAGCCGGTTTTTTATTAGCTGATTATTATAGATTTAACTACCAAAGTTTAATATAAGTACCAGCAATTTTAAACGAGATGGCAAATGATATAGCCACCATTTTGTCCATAATTAGTAGGAATTCTTCAAAACATTTTAATGCTATAAGTTAATAATGTGGAGGCGGAGTTTCTTCTGATAAACTTGCTATGTTCGATGTTTGGGTTGCTTGTAATTTTTGTGATAATAACGTTAATTGTTCTTTAAGTTTGCTGATATCGGACTGTAGATTAACCACCATTTGATTTAATTCTTCAATGGTCATCTCTTGAAATGCAACTTTTGTTTCTAATAATTCCAATTGTTGGTTCATAGTCTGTTACTTAATGGCTATTTAATTTTATATTGTAAGTAAAAGTTATTATAAAATCCATCCTCGTTCCGCAAAAGAGACGTATTCACCTTTACCAATGACGAGATGATCGATAACTCGGACATCAATTAATTCACAAACTTGTTCGATTTTTTTAGTTAATGCACGATCAGCTTGACTTGGTTCAGCTAGGCCTGAAGGATGGTTATGTGCTAAAATTAATGCTGCCGCATTGTATTGTAAGGCTTTTCTAGCGACTTCTCTAGGATGAACCTCAACGCAGTTGTATGTTCCTACAAACATCTCCTCACAATTAATCACGTGATTCTGGTTATCTAGAAAAATAACCATAAAAATTTCACGATCTTTATCCATTAAACGATTAGCTAGATAATGATGAGTTAAAGTAGGTGATGTAAGATAATTTTCTTTGGTCATTTTAACTTTTAAATAACGATGAGATAGTTCAACCACCGCTTTCAATTGAGTGTATTTAGCTGTTCCCAAACCTTCTTTTTTACAAAATTCATCATGACTTGCATTCATTAAATGGTAAAAGGAACCGAATTCATTTAATAATTTTTGGGATAACGTTAATACTGGTAAATTACGAGTTCCCGTACGTAAAAAAAGAGCAAGTAATTCAGCATCTGACAGCGCTTCAACACCAAATTGTAATAATTTTTCTCGTGGCATCAAAAGTCTGCATTGTGTTGACATAATTATGGTATTCCCATTTTTTTAAAATGAGATTATTGATTAATTTTTATAAATTGATAACGAAACAGATGAAAAGTTGTGAAATGGTTCGCAAAGATCGAGACTATTTTTCAAAAAAAGCGCTAATCAGCGCTTTTAAAATTCTATTTTATTTAAATATTAGTGACATCCGCAACTGCCGTTTCCACCGCCACAACAACCGCTTTCTTCATCATCGTCATGATCATCGTGACCACCACAACCACAGCCACCATGTCCATGATCGTGTGCACCATGAATATGACCATGAGATATCTCATCAGGTGTCGCTTCACGAATAGCAAGCACTTCAACATTAAAATTTAAGTCTTGGCCAGCTAACATATGGTTACCATCAATAGTAACGGTATCGCCATCAATAGCCGTGATTTCAACGGGTAAAGAACCTTGGTCAGTATCAGCAAAAAAACGCATACCAACTTCGAGGTCATCAACTCCAACAAAAACATCACGCGGTACATTTTGTACCAATGCATCGTTAAAATCACCATAAGGGTTAACTAATTCCACATCAAATTTATCACCAACTTGATGGCCTTCTAACGCATTTTCAAGGTCTTGTAATAAGTTTCCTGCACCTTGTAAATATTCAAGTGGCGCAGCTGCTGTAGCTTCATCAACTAACACGCCATCTTTTGTACGAACTTTATATGCTAAACTTACAACTGTATTTTTTGCTATTTTCATGTTTTCTCCAACAAACTGTTACTGAGCAAATAATGTTAAATTTTAACGGAAAAAAACGCTTCTGTATGCTATTTTCTTTGTAATTTAGGAAGTTTTAATATTATCTTAGTTATTGATGCGATTTTGGTTTAAAAAAATAACTTTTAACTAATAAATAATCGTTGGATAGCTAATTGAAATCAATTAAGCTGATAATAATAAGTTTAATAAAATTTATAAAAAATGTTGAGGAGAGGGGTTTTTATGTTAGAAATTAATGATTATTTTGATGGAAAAGTGAAGTCTATAGGTTTTGAAAATGGCTCAACGGGTAAAGCCTCTGTTGGTGTGATGATGCCTGGCGAATATGTTTTTAGTACCAATAATCCAGAAGAAATGACAGTGATAACTGGTTCGCTCAAAGTTTTATTACCTACTGCAACTGATTGGCAAATTTTTGAAGCCGGGCAGATTTTTCATGTCGCCAAAGAGAGTCAATTTGATGTGCAAGTCAGCGAGACAACAGTTTATTTGTGTCGTTACTTAGCAAAATAGGCATTCATATTAAATCTAAGAAAGCTTAATCATTGATAGATTTGCTTTTATGCAATAAAAAAGGCTAATTTTACAATTAGCCTTTCATTAAAATATTCTACTATATTACTTAAGTTCTAATTCATTCATTGCTGCGATGCTAAAGCCACCATCAACATGAATGACTTCACCTGTAATACCTGACGATAAATTTGAACATAAGAATGCAGCTGAATTACCTACGTCTTCAATGGTTACTGTACGACGAATAGGGGTTACTGATTCACAATGTGATAACATCTTTTTGAAATCTTTAATTCCTGATGCAGCTAAAGTGCGAATAGGGCCAGCAGAAATTGCATTTACACGAATACCTTCAGGTCCCATTGCATTTGCCATATAACGTACATTTGCTTCTAAAGATGCTTTAGCAAGACCCATAACGTTATAATTAGGAATTGCACGTTCAGCGCCTAAATAAGAAAGAGTGACTAATGCTGAGTCAGGATTTAGCATTGAACGACAAGCTTTAGCCATAGCAACAAAGCTATAAGAGCTAATATCATGTGCGATGGCAAAACCTTCACGAGTTACCGCATTAACATAATCACCATCTAATTGATCACCAGGAGCGAAGGCAATTGCATGAACAAAACCATCGAATTTATCCCAAGTTTTAGCTAGCTCTGTAAATAATGTCGTGATGCTTTCATCATGCGCAACATCACAAGGTAAAACGATTTTAGAATTAAAATCAGCAGCAAACTCTTCAACACGGCCTTTTAATTTTTCGCTTTGATAAGTAAAAGCTAATTCTGCGCCTTCACGGTGCATCGCTTTTGCAATACCGTAAGCAATAGAACGATTACTTGCAACGCCGGTAACCAGTATGCGTTTACCTGTTAAAAATCCCATAAATTGTTCCTCTAATATTTTTTACTATATATTCTAGAATGCTGATGATTATATGTTGATATAGTTAACTTCGCTACTATAAATTTATTTTTCCTTATTTAATCGTCATTTTATTTCTAAAAATAAGTTGTTTATTTGATTAATACTTGACTATAATACTCAACTATTAGATGGCATTGTTGGTACTTCATGATGAAAGATAAAGATTTAGTTTGCTATAAAACGTTACCTGTTTGGGATGCAAAAACTTTACCCGATTTGTTTCGTGAAAAACATAATACACAACTAGGTACTTGGGCAAAATTAAATATTATAAAAGGTCATATCAATTTTGATATGTTAACCGAGCAAGGCGATATCGTTTCTCAATATGTTTTTGATGTTCAGCATCAGCCTCCATTTATTGAGCCTCAGCAATGGCATCGAATAGCTCATGTTTCAGATGATTTGCAGTGCCAGTTGGCTTTTTATTGTCAACCTGAGGATTATAGCCAGAAAAAATATCAGATGACTAAAACCCATTCTGACGTGTTGGAAGTATGTCAAATCATTCAGGCCGGAAAAGCGCTAGATTTAGGTTGTGGTTCAGGCCGTAATTCACTCTATTTACAGCTACTTGGTTTTGATGTTGATGCCGTTGATAAGTCAGAAATGAGTATTAGTAATTTACAAGAAATTATTGCAAACGATCATTTATCGCATATCAATGCATCTATTTATGATATTAACCAGGCTAATTTAAAAGGTAACTACGATTTAATTATTTCAACTGTTGTAATGATGTTTTTACAACCAGATAGAATTCCCGATATCATTCATAATATGCAAAACATAACTAAAACGGGTGGTTATAATTTAATTGTTTGCGCTATGTCAACTGATGATTTTCCTTGCACTGTAGGATTTTCGTTTACGTTTAAAGAGAATGAGTTACTTAATTATTATCAAAATTGGGACATCCTAAAATACAATGAAGATGTTGGCGAACTGCATAAAACGGATATCCATGGCAACCGAATAAAGCTCCGCTTTGCGACGCTGTTAGCCAAAAAACGATAATATTACAGGAATTTATCCTGTAATATCTTTTTTAACTAGTTCCCCAGTATCTTACCTACTTCAAACCATGCTTTGCGAGAGTTCAATAGATCTTGAGCAGACATTGGTTTTTTACCAGCAGGTTGTAAAAGTGTCATATTTAATGCGCCATCACTTGTTGCAATACATATTCCTTTTTTATCCGCTTGTAAAATAGTGCCAACAGGTCGATTGTGGGATGTTTTTATCACTTCTGCTTGCCATACCTTTACTGGCTCGCCATTAACGTCAAAATAACTAACAGGCCAAGGATTAAAGGCGCGAATGCAACGTTCCAGTTGCTGTGCCGATAGGTTCCAATCAAGTTTAGCTTCTTGTTTAGATAATTTTTCAGCGTAAGTGACCTGTGATGGATCTTGTTTTTCAGGTTGGATTTTTCCTTCGGTAATTAGTGTTAAGGTATCAAGTAGTCCTTCTGGACCTAATTGCGCCAATTTGTTATATAACGTTGCACTGGTATCAGAAGGTTCTATTGGACAGGTGAGTTTATATAACATATCACCCGTATCAAGCCCTGCATCCATTTGCATAATTGTGATACCGGTTAAAGTATCACCAGCCCAACAAGCGCGTTGAATAGGAGCTGCGCCTCGCCATCTTGGTAATAATGAACCATGCACATTTAAACAACCTAGTTTAGGCATATCAAGCACAGCTTGCGGTAAAATAAGACCATAAGCCACCACAATCATAATGTCGGCATTGAGCTCAGCAATGATTTTTTGATTTTCTTCAGTTTTGAGTGTAGCTGGTTGATAAACAGGAAGATGATTTTCGATTGCTAATTGTTTAACCGGACTTGCAGTTAACTTATTGCCACGTCCAGCAGGGCGATCGGGCTGAGTAAAAACTGCAATGACATTATGTTTAGCATCAATTAATGCTTTTAAATGGGTAGCGGCAAAATCAGGCGTACCAGCAAAAATAATCTTTAGGGGATTTGTTGTGTGTGACATGTGTAATATATCCATAATCAAAATATGACAGATATTATACTTTAAATTGACCTAATAATCCTTAATCACATCACTGTACTCATAATGGATATCATATGTATACCGAGTAAAGGTGGTTATAGCGTTAAGTGATCTTGAATCATAGCGAAATCTCATAATAGCTGGTGAAAAGTTTGTGGATAAAATAATAGTAAAAATCCACAAACAACTTAGTAACCTTATATTTAACCAATTAATTATGTTTTTATTTTACTTAAAATGGAAAAAATATTGGTACCAAAGCTATATCAACTAACATAACCAAGAAGGTTAACGGCACACCAACTTTAACAAAATCACTAAAGCTATATCCACCAGGTGCAACAACCATTGTTTTTACAGGTGATGAAACAGGTGTAATAAACGATGCAGATGTCGCAATAGCAACGGTCATAGCAAATGGATAGGGTGAATATCCAAATTTTATTGCTAAATCAATCGCAATTGGTGCAATTAAAATCGCGGTTGCGGTATTAGAAATAAACAATCCTACCGTTGAGCATAATAAAAAGATAAAAGTTAACACCATGTAAGGGCCAAATGAACGTAAGTGGATTTCAAGCCATTGTGATATGAGCGAAATCCCTCCTGTCTTATTTAATGCTACCGCGAAAGGCATCATACCGATAATTAGAATTAATGTTGGCCAATGAATTGATTTATAAGCATTTGCCATATCAATACAGCGAGTGGCACCCATTAATAAACAAGCAATCAGTGCAGCAACAACATTTGGGACAATACCTGTCACCATTAAAATAATCATTACCGCTAGATTAAATAGTGCGATAAAAGCCTGAGAGCTTGCTGGTGCAACATCATCAATGTCTGATGGGTAATCAAGTACCACAAAATCACTAGTTCGAGTTTGTAGTTTTTGTATAGATCCCCAGTCTCCGCATACCAAAAGTGTATCGCTCATTTCTAGTCGTTCTTGGAATAGGTTATTGGTTTCAACTGGCGCATGGTTTCGCCAGATTCCAATAACGGTCAGAAAATATTTTTCCCTAAAATCAATTTCATTAAGAGTCTTTCCACATAATGATGATTCAGGCAGCAATGCAACTTCAGCCATACCGACTTCTTTGACTTGTTCTGAAAAATATTCACCACGTAATACTTTTGGTTCAAGATTGTTAGTGGTTAGAAATGTGCGATAGTCAGCTTCGGAATGAGACATGTCCAATAAAAGAATATCGTTTTCTCTAAATTCAGTACTACCATTTACAGGGATGAGCACTTTTTGGAATTTTCGCCAACGTTCAATACCAATTACATTTACACCATGCTCAGTACGTAAATGTAATCCATCAATGGTTCGCCCAACAAAAGGAGAACCAGCAAGAATTTGCGCGCGGTGAGCTCGGCCAATTAATTTATAATCTCTAATTAAATCGGTAATTTTACGTCTTTGAGGTAAACTATTGTTAGCGGTGACTTGGTCCGCTGTAAGTAACCAATTGCGTGTTAATAAACAATAAATCACACCAACAACTAATACGCCAAGGCCTATTGGCGTAATTGAAAAGAAGCCAAACTCGGTTAATGCAGCTCGGCTAAGTTCACTATTTACTACAAGGTTTGGAGCTGTTGCGACAAGAGTCATCATGCCACTAATTAATGCTGCAATACACAGTGGCATCATCAATTTTTTTACATGGATACCTGTATGGTTAGCAATACTGATAGCAACAGGAATAAAGATTGCAACTACACCAGTTGAGCTCATAACCGAACCCAGTAAAGCTACACCTAACATAATAAAGGTAATAATTCGAATATCATTTTTACCTGCTGCTTTTAAGATATATTCACTCATTTTGTAAGAGATACCCGTTCTTACTAAACTTTCACCGATTACGAATAACAGTGCAATGAGGATAATATTGGGATCGCTAAATCCCGCAAGCGCTTCAGCCGGAGTTAATACACCCGTGACGGTAATTGCAGTTATCGTCAATAACGCAATAATATCCATTCTTAATTTACTGAATGAAAACAATAAAATCGCAATAAAAAGTAACAAACAAACAGTAATGAGTGGGTAATATTCGATTATATAATTAGGTAAAAGAGCAGACATTGATGATAAAAAACTATGTCCAGATGACGAATGTTCCACAAAAGGTAGCTCATGAAGTTGATTATATTTTTGACATAATACCTTGATTTATTGTAATAGGGAATATCTTGAAGTAAAGATTCTTAAGTATCAACTATGGTTAAAATGACATTTTTAACATTTTTTGCTGTTTTATTTTTAAGCTCTTCGCATTCATAAAACTTAGGTGTAATTTAGTCAACTTGATGCGTTTAATTTTAAAACCATATTTAGGAGTCAATATGTCATCAAAAAAGTCTGTTGCGGAAATTATTATTGAAGTGTTATCTCAAGCGGGGGTTAAACATTGTTATGGTATTGTTGGAGATACCTTAAATCAAATTACGTCTGCTATCAAAAAAAGTGATATTGAATGGGTACATGTTCGTCATGAAGAAGTGGGTGCTTTTGCTGCAGGAGCTGAAGCTTATCTTACCGATCAAATAACTGCTTGTGCTGGTTCTTGTGGACCAGGAAGCCTACATTTTATAAATGGTATTTATGAAGCACAACGCAATAAAGTACCGTTGGTTTTACTGGCTAGCCAGTTAGTTACCTCTCAACAAGGAACTGATTTTCCGCAAGAGGTTGATTTTGAATCTATTTATAAAAACTGTTCTGTCTTTTGTCAGCAAATTTCGGATCCAACACAAGCACGACGAATTACTACAGCGGCTGTACAAGCAGCAATAAATCAACGAGGTGTTGCTGTTATAGTCATTCCTTATAATATAAGTTTAGTCAAAGTTGAAGATAATAGTGGACATAAAATTTTTCACCCGAAACCAGTAATTCGGCCATCTGATGAAGAGCTAGCACAAATCTCCGAAATTCTAAATAAAAACAGTAAAGTGGCAATATTTGCAGGTCATGGAGTATCAGAAGCTCATGATGAATTAGTTGCGTTAGCAAAAAAATTAAAGTCACCAATTGTTCATACTTCAAGAGCTAAAGATTTCGTCGAATATGATAATCCGTATAACGTTGGTATGACAGGGATGTTTGGTATGGAGTCTGGCGCAACGGCGATAAAAGAGTGTGATGTGCTTTTGATGTTTGGTGTTGATTTTGCGTGGTCACAATTTTATCCAGATGATGCAACAATTATTCAGGTAGATATCGATGCAACTCATCTTGGTCATCGCCATAGTGTAGATATTGGTGTTGTAGGTGCAAGTAAACCAACCCTAGCCGCTTTATTGCCATTAGTTAATGAAAAAGCAGACAGTGCATTTTTAGATAAATGTCGTGAATTACACACTAAAGCAATTGATAAATTAGGTAAAAAAGCGATACCATCAAAAACGGTTATTCACCCTCAATATTTAACCGAATTGATTGATAAATATGCCAATGATGATGCCGTACTATGTGCAGATGTTGGTTCTGCTATGGTTTGGGCTTGCCGTCATTTTTCAACCAATGGCAAAAGACGGACCGTTATTAGTTTAAAACATGGCACTATGGCCAATGCGATGCCACAAGCATTAGGTGTACAAAAAGCTTTTCCTAATCGTCAAGTCATTACCTTATCAGGAGATGGTGGTATTAGTATGTTGTTAGGCGATTTGTTAACCACAATTCAAGAAAACCTGCCAATCAAAGTTGTTGTACTTAATAATAGCTCACTTAACTTTGTTGAATTGGAACAAAAATCAGAAGGGCTTGTCGATCACTATACTGATTTAAAAAATCCTGATTTTGCTAAAGTAGCTGAAGCGATGGGATTATTTGCTATTCGTGTCGATAGTTCAGATTTGCTTGAAGCCGCAGTGCAATCATTTTTAGCTCACCCTGGACCTGCATTATTAGATGTTAAGACAAACGAATATGAATTAGTTATGCCGCCTGAAATTCATACTTCACAAGTAATGGGAATGGCGCTTTATAGTGTAAAGGCATCATTGAGTGGTAAAATGAAAGATGTGGTTAATTTGTTGGTTGATAATTTTGTAAAAAAATAGACTAAGCAATAGATAAAAAAAGTTGAGGAACGGGGTTTTTAGGGGGATTTTTACGATATCTACCGCATTTTGCGGCAGATAAGTTGGATTAAAAACTAACAGCGCCTTCTTCAGCTGAAGATAAATTTTCTCTAACAACTGTATAAAGTTCTCGACCAAAACCTTTATGGGAATCGGTTAAATCGATGGGTGCTGGACTGCGTTTTGCGAGTTCAGCTTCATCAACCAATAGTGTTATTTCACCGGTTTGACCATTGACTCTGATCATATCACCTCGTTCAACTTTGCTTAATAATCCACCAGCATAGGCTTCAGGTGTAACATGAATAGCTGCCGGTACTTTGCCTGATGCGCCAGATAGCCGTCCATCAGTTAATAACGCAACTTTATAGCCGCGATCTTGTAAAACACCCAATGGTGTTATTAATTTATGTAGCTCTGGCATACCGATAGCTTTTGGACCTTGATAACGAACAACTACAACACAGTCTTTGTTGAGGTTGCCAGCTTTATATTCTGCATCTAAATCATACTGACTATTAAAGACTACTGCAGGTGCTTCGATAATTTGGTGCTCAGCGGTAACTGCAGACGTTTTCATTATCGCTCTCCCTAAATTGCCAGACATCACTTTTAAGCCACCATGAGAGTTGAAAGGTTTTTTTATTGAAGCAATCACATTTTCATCTAAAGATTCTTTAGGACCTTCGCGGAAGATGAGTTTACCATTTTCTAAAATTGGCTCTTTCGTGTAACGGCTCAGTCCATGGCCAACTACAGTTTCAACATCTTCATGTAACAAACCACCGGATAATAGTTCTCGGACCAATAATGAAGTTCCACCTGCTGCTTGGAAGTAGTTAATGTCGGCCGGCCCATTAGGGTATATTCGGCTCAATAACGGAACAACTGTTGATAAGTCTGAAATATCGTCCCAATTAATAACAATACCAGCCGCTTTAGCCATGGCGACAATGTGCATAGTCAAATTGGTTGAGCCACCTGTGGCTAAAAGCGCAACTAAACCATTAACAATTACTTTTTCATCCACCATTTTACCAACTGGCATATAATTTCCTGATTGGTTAGTTAAACGAGTGATCTGTCTTGCAGCGGCATTGGTTAGTTCATTGCGTAATGTTGTTTCAGGGTGAACAAAAGCGGCTCCCGGTAAATGTAATCCCATTAATTCAATGACCATTTGGTTACTATTTGCGGTGCCATAAAACGTACAAGTTCCGCTGGTATGGTATGAGGCTGATTCAGATTCTAATAAATCTTCGCGAGAAGCTTTTCCTTCTGAATAAAGTTGACGAATGCGAACTTTCTCTTTATTTGGTAAACCTGAAGGCATCGGTCCAGAAGGCACAAAGATAGCGGGTAAATGCCCAAAAGATAGGGCCCCAATAAATAATCCTGGTAAAATTTTATCGCAGACTCCTAGATACAGTGCGCCATCAAACATATTATGTGATAACCCAACGGCAACAGACATTGCAATTACATCTCGACTCATTAGCGAAATTTCCATACCCGGTTCGCCTTGGGTTACACCATCACACATAGCAGGTACTCCTCCAGCCATTTGGCCAACAGCGCCGACTTCATGTAGCACTTTTCGAATTTGTTCTGGATAAAATTCATAAGGTTTATGTGCTGATAACATATCGTTATAAGAACTGATAATGCCGATATTACTTTTTAATATATTTTTAAGATCATTTTTCTCATCGAGGCAACAAGCGGCAAAGCCATGAGCTAAGTTACTACAAGGCAAACTTGCTCGGGTAACTTTCTTTAACATAGCATGTTCTATTTTTTGTAGATAAGCTTCACGTGTTGCTTTAGAGCGATTAATAATGCGCTGAGTTACAGCTAAAATAGTGGAATTCACATTAACCTCTTAGATTATATTTATTATAATTTCTAAACTTTTATAAATTTATTCACAATGACATATTGAATTAATAACCTTCATGCTATCTTCAATAACACCATTTAGTGGTTGTTCAATATTGATAGCATAAACATCTTTTTCATTGGCTGTTGGTTCTTCTAATGCGTCAAATTGCGACTGTAGCATTCCTGTTTTTTGATAATGTCCTTGGCGTTTAGCTAAACGTTGGGAGATAACATCAAAACTTCCTTTTAAATAAATAAAGTGCACATTTTCATTTTCTCCACGAATAATGTCTCGATATTTTTCTTTTAATGCTGAGCAGATAATAATCGAAATATCATTGACATTACTCATTGCAAATGCAGCATTACTAATTAAGTTTAACCAAGGCATCCTGTCGTTATCATTTAGCGGGGTACCGCTGCGCATTTTCAAAATATTGGCTTTGGGATGTAAAAAGTCACCATCTAGAAAAGCGGCATTTAGGTTATCGGCTATTTGTTTTGCAACAACCGATTTACCGCTACCTGATACACCCATGAATACGAAAACATTTTTCCTTTGTTGTGTCATTACGTTATTCTCCAAAATAATCTGTTACGGGTAACATTTTGTCACTATAATTCTTTATTGCAATATAAAAAAGTTTTTTTTGTGATTTAGATCATGTTTTTATTAAAGGTTTATTTAGTGATCTTTTTGAAGTTTTATTTAACACATTAAAAAAGTTGAGGAAAGGCCTTTTTGAGCATTGATTTTTGCAAATTAGGCCTTTAGTTTGATAAGTTTTAATCAAGTTGATTGTCTGGTTTTTTCAAGCGATTAACAAACATCATCACGATAAAAGCAATAACGGTTAAATAAATAATGAATATTCCATATGTTGATAACATATCGACAAATGAACGTCCTCGTATACCTATATCGCGGAAAAAGCGGAAGAGCCAAACTAATGGAAATGCGTGGCTGACATAAAATGCCCAGATTGGCATAATGCCTACTGCCATGGTTGAACCGCCCATGATAAATCCTGGTGGAACAAGGAAAATCATTCTGCTAGCACCTTCACCAGGATGGTTGGTATTCCAAGATAATAGGAAACCTAACCAGCCAAAAGCGAGTCCAGTCATAAATACGCTAGGTACAAAAATAAAGTAATTACCGTCAAAGCGTAATTGTCCAAATAAAACCAGTATTGCAGTAATTAAAGTTAAAGCAGTGGTATAAAATAGGGCATAAGGCACGGTTCTCGCTAATAGTGGTACAAAACCACGTTCTATTACGGTATTCCACATCCCCATTGTTTTTAATCGGCCAATTATCATTAATGATGTTAATCCATACGTTAATGACGAGAAGAAGTAAACGAAATAGATTATAGTGGATATTGTTGATGAACTAGATGGATTAAACATGGTCCTAGTTTTCAATTGCATTGGTGATAAGGTTGCTTCAGTTGCTTCTCTTCCAAGTCCTAATGCTGCAACTTTACCAACGCTCAATTCAGCACCCGATTCAGGAATGATTTCATTAAGACTTTGCATTACCTTGGCATTTTGTGCGTCATTTGAATCATCAGCAAAATAACCTAATTTAACGGTTTGATCCCCTTTTTTTAGAGACTTTTCAAGTCCTTTAGGAATATATAACACTCCTAAATTACGGTCGTGTGATACTAATGTAATTGGATTTATTGGTGAGCGAATTACTTCTGTTATTTCAATAAATGGTGAAGTATTTACTTTACTGATTAATTCAGTTGAGTAATTGGAACCATCAAGATCAATAACAGCAATTTTTCCTTCAAAAACTGAACCATGGCTTAGCACAATTGAAAATACAAGTGATACGATAGCAGCTAAACCTAAGCACACTTTATAATATGGAATGAAGTGGCCTGATAACATAGCATCAAGCTCTTCAAGCATAGATTTAATGATGTTTTGCATCATTGATCAACCTCAATTGTCATACCAGTTAATAAATGCGGTATAGGTTCTATATAAATTCTGACTTGATAAGATGTTAAATCTGCCTGACCTCGTTCCCGAGTCATTCGTAAATCAGCAAATGAAGGCGCCGCTGTTGCAAAACGGACAGTTCCTTTTACTGTTTTGTCCAGAGCAATCACATTAGCTTTTACTTTAGTTTCAGGTTGATAATCATTAACCATTTTTTCGTTAACATAGATGTCAACATATTTACGGTCTGTTTCTAACAATACTGCTGGTGCACCAGCAGGCACCATTTCACCATCTTCAAACATTAGTTTTAATACTTTTCCATCTTCTGGTGCAACTAATGTAAGGCGGCTATAATTTACTTTTAGTTGTTTTAAATCAGCTTCGGCTTGTGCGAGTTGAGCACGGATTTGAGCAAGTTGATTTTGGCGATTTTGCAGTTTTTGTCTAGCAATAGTAATCGACTGCAATGTCATACCCGTTGCATTTCTAGTTTGTTCAAACTGGGTGATTTGCTCAGGTGATGCACCAATCATCAATGTTGATAATTGACTTTCAATCTGTACAACTTGCATTTTTGAATTAATGTAGGCATTGCGTGCAGCATCAAGTTGTGATTGTGAAGAGCCTCCAGTTTTTCTTAATTGAGTATGACGTTGAAATTCAGTATTAGCTAAGTCTCGAGAAGATATTGCAGCTTCTAAGTTCGCTTTAACTTCTTCTATTTTCCGCCACGTTGATAATTCATTGAGGTTAGTTTCATTTTCAGTGATTTCGATTGCTGCTTGTTCTTGATTAACTGCGGCTGTTTGACTATCAACTAGCGCTTGTAAGCGATCTATTGATAGCTGCGTATCAGTATCTTCAAGTTGCATTAATGGATCGCCTTTTTTTACAAATTGTGATTCTTGGACAAACCGTTTAATGACTTTGCCACCTACATTTTGAAATGCAACATTGATTTCATCAGCAGTTAATACGCCTGATTTGATACTTTTAGCAACAGTTACTGCATCGTTCCTTGAACCAAGACAAATCAATGTTGATCCAATTAGAAGTAGCAATAAAAATATAGCAGGAATTTTAATGTTTTTTGGTAAATCTAAGTTTAGTTTATTTTTCATTTATTTAGTCAGCTAAGTATATTGTTAAAATATCATGATTTTTAGTGATTAAAAGCAATTATTTACGTAATAATTTACGTAACATTGCAATTAAAGATTCCTGCTCTTGTGCATTTAAAACCTGAGCAAAAGCACGAATCGATTTTAAGTGATTAGGTAGCGCTTTTTGTATAAGATTTACACCAGTTGTGGTGAGCCTGATTAGTCGAGAACGACCATCTTCCCCACTTTTCGTCATCGATATTAAAGGATCTTGCGCAGCTAACATCCGTTTAACCATTACTGAGACAGTTGCAGGAGTGACGCCAACTTTCAATGCTAGCTCGCTAGCGCAGGTTTCACCTTCACTATACAATGACATTAGCAATGCAAATTTTCCTTCAGAAACATCATAATCTTTTGCAAGTTGTGCATAAATATTAGAACGAATTAAATCGGCAGTAGTAATTAAACTTAGGACCAGATCAACGCCTGAAACCTCGATAATTTCATCATTAAAACTTTGTGCTTTTGCTAAAGTTTCGCGCGAAGGAAGTATTCTTGAGTTGTAATTCAATTGCTTTACCTAATTTATTTAGTCGGCTAATTATACTGGTTTGTCCTAAATTGGCAATTGTTTTTTTACTTTAGTTTGAGAGGTTGATATCATTAATTTGTTAATTTTCATTGATATTTAGTTAGTCAATAATGATAACTTATTGTTTTAAAGCTTATTATTTAATCTACTACTAAAGTGGTAATCCTTGAGGGTAATTATATTCTATTTAAAGTTCCTTAAAATATCGTATAGATAAAAATTAAATAATTGAATTAAAAATAAATTTGGAGCTTTTTATGAGTAAAACCAATCTCGTTATTATAGGCAATGGGATGGTTGGACATCGTTTTGTCGAAGAAATTATCGAAAAAATGCAGTCTGATAATTTTAAAATTACCATCTTTTGCCAAGAACCAAGAGTAGCTTACGATCGTGTTCATCTTTCTTCCTATTTTTCAGGCCATACTGCAGAAGCACTGTCTTTAGTTCGGGAAGGCTTGTACCAAGAAAATGATATTAATATTTTACTTAATGAACGGGTGATTTTGATTAATCGCCAACGTAAAGAGGTGCATTCACAAACTGGGCGTATTGTTTCTTATGATAAGTTGATTATTGCAACGGGCTCTTATCCATGGGTTCCTCCAATTAAAGGTGCTGAAGGGGCGAATTGTTTTGTTTATCGTACCATTGAAGATCTCGATGCGATTCGTGATTGTGCTAGTAATTGTAAAATAGGTGCAGTTGTCGGTGGTGGTTTACTTGGACTTGAAGCTGCTGGTGCATTGAAAAACTTAGGAGTTGAAACTCATGTTGTCGAATTTGCTCCAGTCTTAATGTCAGAGCAACTTGATGCAATGGGTGGTGATCAACTGCGTAGAAAAATCGAAGAGATGGGAGTTGGAGTTCATACAAGCAAAAATACTCAAGAAATTATTCATACCCCATCAGGTAAAGTTATGCAATTTTCTGATGGTTCATCACTTGAAATTGATTTTATTGTTTTTTCAACTGGCATCCGTCCCAATGACCAATTAGCTAAAGCGTGTGAATTAGATATTGGACCTAGAGGAGGTATCGTTATTAACGATTATTGCCAAACTTCAGATCCGGATATTTATGCCATAGGTGAATGCGCCTGTTGGCAAGGTAAAGTTTACGGTTTAGTTGCACCTGGTTACAAAATGGCACAAGTTGCCTTAGCACATTTAATCGGTGAAAGCGCTAAATTTGAAGGTGCCGATATGAGTGCTAAACTCAAATTAATGGGAGTCGACGTTGGTAGTATTGGTGATGCAAAGGCTAAAACAATAGCTAGCAGAAGCTATGTTTATTTAGATGAAAGTGTACCAGTTTATAAAAAGTTAGTGGTATCTAATGATAATAAAAAACTATTAGGTGCTGTTTTAGTTGGTGATACATCTGATTATAGTAACTTGCTGCAACTGATGCTTAATGATATGGATTTACCTGAACATCCTGATTCTCTAATTTTACCATCACATGCAGGTGCTAAGCCTGCATTAGGCGCTGACGCATTACCTGATAGTGCACAAATATGTTCTTGTTTTGATGTGACAAAGGCAAAAATTGTTCAAGCTATTCATGCTGGTTGTCATACTATTGCTGCAATTAAAGCTGAAACTAAAGCGGGTAGTGGATGTGGTGGTTGTATACCACTAGTAACGCAAATCCTTAATTTGGAATTAGCGAAACAAGGTATTGAAGTAAGCCATGCACTTTGTGAACATTTTAAATATTCTCGGCAAGAGCTTTTTCACTTAATTCGTGTTGAAGGATTAACTTCCTTTGATGAAGTGATAAAAAAGCATGGTACCGGCTATGGCTGTGAAGTTTGTAAACCAACAGTTGGATCTATATTAGCTTCATGTTGGAATAATTATATTCTTAAACCAGATCTTGTACCGTTACAAGATAGTAATGATATCTTTTTAGGTAATATTCAAAAAAATGGTACTTATTCAATTATTCCTCGTAGTGCTGGTGGTGAAATTACTCCAGAAGGATTGATTGCGGTTGGTCAGATTGCTAAGAAATACAATCTCTATTCAAAAATTACTGGTTCACAACGTATAGCGTTGTTTGGTGCGCAAAAAGATGATCTTCCTGCTATCTGGAAAGAACTGATTGATGCTGGTTTTGAGAGTGGTCACGCTTACGCTAAGGCATTACGTATGGCAAAAACTTGCGTAGGTAGCACTTGGTGTCGGTTTGGGGTAGGAGATAGTGTTAGTTTAGGTGTCGAATTAGAAAACCGCTATAAAGGTATTCGAGCGCCTCATAAATTCAAACTTGGTGTTTCAGGTTGTACCCGTGAATGTGCCGAAGCTCAGGGTAAGGATATTGGCGTTATTGCAACTGAAAAAGGTTGGAATCTTTATGTTTGTGGTAATGGTGGTATGAAACCTCGTCATGCCGATCTTTTAGCTGCAGATTTAGATCGAGAAACCCTTATTCGCTACCTAGACCGTTTCCTTATGTTCTATATTCGTACAGCGGATAAATTACAACGGACTTCTGTCTGGTTTGAAAACCTTGAGGGGGGGATCGAATATTTGCGTAGTGTCATTATTGATGACAAATTAGGTATCAATGACGAACTTGAAAAAGAGATGGCTCGCATTCGTAAGCTTTTTGTTTGTGAATGGAAAGAAACTGTTAATAATCCAGAAGCACAAATCCGGTTTGCTCATTTTATTAATAGTCCTAAACGAGACGATAATGTTCAGTTTGTACCTGAGCGACAACAACATCGTCCCGCCACCCTTGAAGAACGTCAAGTTATGTCAGGAGAGTAGATTATGAGTCAATGGGTAACTATCTGTAAAATTGAAGATATTTTTCCTGAAACAGGAGTTTGTGCTTTAGTTGGTAAAGAGCATGTCGCTGTTTTTCGTCCTTTTCATTCTGACGAGCTTTATGCGATTAGTAATATTGATCCTTTTGCTAATGCTAGTGTGCTTTCTAGGGGGATTATTTGTGAGCATGAAAATGAATTATGGGTTGCTAGTCCTCTGAAAAAACAACGCTTTCGTTTAAAAGATGGTTATTGTTTTGAAGATGCAAGTTATTCCATCGCACACTATGAGGTCAAAATTGATAATGATGGATTTGTTAAAGTTAAATTTAACTAATAAATAAAAATAGGAATAATAAATGTATACAGAAACAATTAATAAATGTGCTGTTAATGCAGCACGTATTGTTAAATTAGCTAAAACCAATCCTATAGGGTTTTGGCTAAGTTCTGCTATGGCTGGTGCTTATGTTGGTCTGGGTATCATATTAATTTTTACTCTGGGTAATTTGCTTGATGCATCAGTTAGACCTTTAGTTATGGGAGCAACATTTGGAATTGCATTAACTTTAGTTGTTATAGCGGGCTCGGAGTTATTTACTGGGCATACCATGTTTTTAACATTTGGTGTTCAAGCTAAAAAGATTACACACTTTCAAATGTGGTGGGTATTACCACAAACGTGGCTAGGCAATTTACTGGGATCTATTTTTGTTGCTGCTTTATTTTATTGGGCTGCAAGCCCATTATTGGCAACAGATACTTCCCTTATACATACTGCGGCATTAGCAAAAACATCCACTCCCGCAATGGCTCTATTTTTTCGTGGAATTTTATGTAATTGGTTAGTTTGTTTAGCTATTTGGATGGCAAATCGAGTTGAAGGTTCAGCTAAATTTATTGCTATATGGTGGTGTTTATTGGCATTTATTGCTTGTGGGTATGAGCATAGTGTTGCTAATATGACGTTATTTTCTCTTTCTTGGTTTGGAAATCATACTGATGCCTATACTTTAGGTGGTATTGGGCATAACTTGTTATGGGTTTCATTGGGTAATTTAGTATCTGGAGCACTGTTTATGGGCTTAGGATATTGGTTTTCAACACCTAAAGCAGATCGACCTTAATCATTATTGAATAAGGTTGTAATTGTTTAGCTTACTGTTTTTAAGAATTATTGGATTATTAACAGTAAATTTTTTAGATCAATAAGATATTAATGGTTGTTTTTAAAGTCTATGGATTATTTACCTTTATTTTGTAAATTAGAAAACCGTGATTGCTTATTAGTTGGTGGTGGGGAAATAGCCGAGCGTAAAGCTCGGTTATTGCTTGAAGCTGGCGCAAATTTAACTGTCAATGCTCTCGAATTTACTCAGCAATTTGTCTGTTGGCAAGAACAAAAACAATTGGTTTTAATACAAGGTGAATTTGATACACAACTACTCGATAATAAATGGTTAGTTATTGCCGCAACAGATTGTCAACAAACCAATCAGCAAGTCAGTATAGAATCAGAAAAGCGACGTATTTTCTGTAATATCGTTGATTCACCTAAAGGTGCTAGTTTTATTATGCCTTCTATTATTGATCGCTCTCCAATAATGGTTGCGATATCTTCAGAAGGTCATGCCCCTGTATTGGCACGGTTATTACGTGAAAAACTAGAAGCGATTTTACCGCAAAATATTGGCAAACTAGCGAAATATGCTGGTTATTTGCGTAATAAAGTAAAAGCAACTTATCAAAGCATGACTGAACGGAGAAGATTCTGGGAAAAGCTATTTACACATGATAGGTTAGCTCAAGCTATAGCTAATAATGATTCAGAAAAAGTTGAAATGTTAACTAATGAATTATTTGAAGAGCCCGTTGATTATCGAGGTGAAGTGGTTTTAGTTGGTGCCGGTCCGGGTGACCCAGGGTTGTTGACATTAAAAGCTCTTCAACAAATTCAACAAGCCGATATTATTGTTTACGATCGATTAGTATCCGATGAAATAATGAATTTAGCTCGACGAGATGCTCAGCGAATTTTTGTCGGTAAGCGGCCTGGTTTTCATTGTGTGCCACAAGAACAAATTAACCAAATATTACTTGAGCAAGCCCAAAAAGGGTTGCGAGTAGTAAGACTTAAAGGTGGTGACCCCTTCATTTTTGGTCGAGGCGGAGAAGAGCTTGAAACACTATTTGATGCTAATATTCCTTTTTCGTTAGTACCAGGAATTACAGCTGCTTCAGGATGCTCAGCTTATAGTGGAATACCATTAACTCATCGTGATTATGCTCATAGTGTTCGTTTAATTACGGGGCATTTGAAAGATGGCACTCATTTGGATTGGCAAAGTTTAGCTGCTGAAAAACAGACTCTCGTTTTTTATATGGGGTTATCACAAGCAGAAAATATTAAAACACAATTAATTAAACATGGTATGGATAGTAATATACCGGTGGCTATAGTAGAAGAAGGTACAAAAGCCAATCAGAAAGTTGTAGAGGGATTATTATGTGATCTTACTCAACTTGCATTACATGCTTGTAGTCCTAGTTTAATTATTATTGGACGTGTAGTTGCATTACGCAAAAAGTTAAATTGGTTTTCTAAACTTTAATGTTAGATAAAGTGAAGAATGGCATAATTAGTACTAGCTATTCTTTACTTTGTAAATACCATACAGTCATTTCCATTCTAGATTTAAAATTTAGTTTTTTAAATATACTTTTTATATGGACTTTTACTGTGTTTTCGACAATATCTAACTCTTTCGCTATTAATTTATTTGATAATCCTTGAACTAATAAATTAAATATTTCTCGTTCTCTTGGTGTGAGTAAATTAATATTATGGGACTGGCTTGTAGTCGTGCCTCCACCATGACGCATATAATCAAGAATAATAGGTGAAATTGCTTCATCCATGGTGATTTTGCCTTCAGAAATATCTATTAATGCTTTCAGAAGGTTTTCCGGTTCCATATCTTTTAATAAATAGCCATCAGCACCGGTTTTGATAGCAGTAATGATATCTTCTTTTGCATCTGATACAGTAAATATAATGATTCGAGCAGAAATATTTTTTTCTCGTAAATAACGCAAGATTTCTAATCCATTCACATCATTCATATTGATATCTAATAAAATAATGTCTGGATCAAGTGTTTCTGCAAGCATAACCCCTTCTAAGCCAGAGCCTGTTTCACCGATAACCTCAAAATTATTGATTGTTTTTATAAGCTGCTTAACCCCATTTCTTAACATGGGATGATCATCAATAAGTAATATTGAACTTTTAACTTGTTCCATTTGTTATTCTTCTATCATTTTAAATGGGATCATTGTAGTTGCTTTAAACGTTATTACAATCTCAGTGCCTAGATTAGGCTTACTATTAATGGTTAAATTGCCATTTAATATTCCAACTCTATCACGCATAATTATTAATCCATAATGATTATCTTGATTAGCATTATTTTGTAAACCAATACCATTATCTTTTATGCTGACAGTAATAATCTGGTTATCATCAATAGTTAAACTTATTTTAACTTGTGTTGCATTAGCATGTTTATAAATATTATTTAAAGATTCGCGTACACATTGCAATAGATGGAATGCATATTTGCTCTTAATGATATTGAGAGGTAGTTGATATTCAGCTTGTATTTTAAATTTCAATTTTTGATTAAATTCTTCGATCAATTCCATTAAGCTGGCATAAAAACCGGTTTGATTAAGTCGTAAACGAAAAGAAGTTATTAATTCTCTTAATTGAGAATAAGTAATATTAACTTCTGTACGCATAATAGCTAGCAAATCACTACTTGTTTGTGAGGTTAAATCTGGTTGCATTTGTAAGCAACTAAGATGAATTTTTAAACAAGAAAGAGATTGTGCTATAGAGTCATGTAACTCTCTGGCCATTGCTGAGCGCTCTTTCATTAATAGATATTGTTTTTGTTGTTCTATTTGCCTATCAAGCATTAGTGCTGTCGTCATTTGCTCGACTAAGGCTGTAATTAAATTTTCTTGTTCTGCACTTAGATGCATTGTTGATGGTTGTAGAGCAAATAAAATACCAAATTTTTCACCTTTTTCTTGAAGATACCAATAACGTTGAAATCCATTTTCTTGATAAGATTTTGATGGAATAAGGCAAGCGTTACATTCTGAATTTTGGCAATAAGGTAGTCTTTGTTGGTTGGCATAGCTGATTTGTTGATAATGTTCTATATTATCCGACTCATAAAAACGAATTTGAAACTGTGTTAATGGCACTAATTCCTCAAGCTGGCGGAGTATAATTAAAAAGCGTTCACATAATGGATCTGATGTGTGCAGTTGTTTTATAGCTTGATACTGAAACGACAATATTTTATTGATTTGTTGTAATTCGGCAGTTTTTTCTGTGACACGTTCTTCTAATAATTGGTACTGCAATTCAATTTGTTCTGCCATTTCATTGAAGGCTTGCCCCAATAAATCAAATTCGTTCTTTTTACTTTTCTTACTGTTAAATCGTTGGCTAAAGTTATGTTGCGAAATAGATTCAGCCATATTAATTAATTTGCGCCAAGGCGCAAGAAGATAACGACGTAAATAGTAAATTTGCGCAAGAAGAAATAGAACAATAAGAATGATAAAAACAAATTGCAATTGTGATATATAATGGATTTGATTTTCTGTTTTTTGATCAATTTGATGGACTAATTTATCGGTCTGAGTTACAAACTTATCAATTTCATTTTTTATTTCATCTATACTGTTTGCTTGTTTAATTTTGGGGACAATATCAGTTATCCATTGAGACTGTAATTGGTTAAGCTCATCAATTAAATGGTAACGTTCAAATAATTTTAATTGCTCAGAAGACGGAATATCATTAAAAATATTAAGTCGATCATAGTCCTTTTTTTCAATCGGGATCATGGCTAAAAATTGATAGCTTTTCATCCTAATTAAACCCAATTGGTTTATCATATAAGCACTGCCTTTAGTATCATTAGCTACTTGTATTGATAAAAACAAAGCTAATAACGCCATGGCACCTAAAGAAAACATTAAAAGTGTTAAACGATTTAAAATAGATGCACTGTAGCGAAATTTTCTTTTTAGCA
This sequence comes from Gilliamella sp. wkB195, assembly GCF_001690445.1. Taxonomy (NCBI): domain Bacteria; kingdom Pseudomonadati; phylum Pseudomonadota; class Gammaproteobacteria; order Orbales; family Orbaceae; genus Gilliamella; species Gilliamella sp. wkB195. The sequence continues at coordinate 78,337 of NZ_LZGP01000025.1, read as the reverse complement.
TATCGATACTCAATATTTTTGTGTTAAATATTGTTTAAATAAATAATAATTTAGCTCTATTGTATCGTGAAAACCGTTGATCAAAGATCTTTTTTATGACTTTTTGCGATCTTTTATTAAACAGCGCTTGCAACAAGCATAAATTTTGCGTAAAATTCACGCCCTATAAGATTAATCAATGCAGACATATATGTTAAATCAGGAATCGTCTGCTTTTTATTGCGGAGTTAAGTATGTACGCAGTTTTCCAAAGTGGTGGTAAACAACACCGAGTTAGCGAAGGACAAGTCGTTCGCTTGGAAAAAATTGAAGTCGAAACAGGTGCAGAAGTTGTTTTCGATAAAGTTTTAATGGTAGCAAATGGTGAAGACATCAAAGTTGGTGCTCCGTTTGTTGAAGGTGCAACAGTTAAAGCAGAGATTGTTGAGCACGGTCGTGGCGAGAAAGTGAAAATTGTTAAATTCCGTCGTCGTAAACACTATCGTAAACAACAAGGTCACCGTCAGTGGTTCACTGATGTGAAGATCACTGCAATCGCTTAATAGGAGTATCGAACAATGGCACATAAGAAGGCTGGTGGTTCATCACGTAATGGTCGTGATTCCCAGAGTAAACGTTTAGGTGTTAAACGTTATGGTTCTCAAGAAGTTCTTGCTGGTAATATTTTAGTTCGTCAACGTGGAACTCAATTCCACCCTGGTACTAATGTAGGTTGTGGTCGTGATCATACCCTATTCGCGTTAGTTGATGGACAAGTTAAGTTTGAAGTTAAAGGACCTAAAAACCGCCGTTATGTTAGTGTAGTTGCTAACAGCTAATAAACCAGCGGTTCATAAGTTATAGAAGCCTCACAGTTATTGTGGGGCTTTTTTCATTTCTTGAAATTTATATAAATTAATTCATTATGATAAAACAGCAAAATGTTAAATTAGGTTTTGCGCTAGCCATGTTGACGTCAGTGATGTGGGGACTCGTGCCAATTGCTATGAAATATGCATTAGTTGTTATTGATCCATTAACGTTAGCTTGGTCACGCTTAAGTATATCAGCAGTAGGTATAACGCTTTGGTTGGCTTATAAAAAACAATTTCCTAATTTGATGATGTTTAAAAAACGACGCCGTTTTATTCTATTAATGATTGCCGGATTTGGTTTATTAGGTAATTTTGCGCTTTTTGCTACAGCTGTTCAGTATTTATCTGCAACTACAGCTCAAGTTGTTGGACAAACTGGCATTGTCATATTTATGATTTCTAGTGCTTTTATTTTCAAAGAGAAATTAAGACCAACACAAATTATTGGTATTACTATATTGTTAATTGGTTTAGCGCTATTTTTTAATGAAAATCTAGCAGATCTCTTTGCCAATATGTCTTCATATGGTATAGGTGTGTGGCTGGCCTTATTAGCCTCTATATCATGGGCATGTTATGCATTAGCGCAAAAAGTATTATTAAGAAAATTAAGAGCAGAGCAGCTACTTTGGTTGATTTATCTTATATGTAGTATCTTTTTATGGCCTCTAGCATCGCCGACTAAAATTGCTAATGCTGATTTTAGTCAATTGTTTGCAATTATTTTTTGTGGTTTAAATACCATTATTGCTTATGGTGCTTTAGTTATGGCAATGGAGCGTTGGCAAGCTGCGCAAGTAAGTGCTATAACAACACTGACACCACTTTTTGCACTGATTTTCTCAGATTTATTTGCTTTACTATGGCCAGAAAAGTTTGTAATGCAATATTTAAATATTATAGGTTATATTGGCGCGGTATCTGTTGTAGCAGGTGCAATGTTTGCAACAGTTGGACATCATTTATGGCAACCTAGAAAGGGCTGGCTGATTAACCGAAAAAAGAGGACAAATAATGAAATTTGTAGATGAAGCTTCAATTCGAGTGGAAGCTGGTGACGGTGGCAATGGTTGTGTTGGTTTCCGTCGTGAAAAATATATACCTAAAGGTGGTCCTGATGGTGGCGATGGTGGAGATGGTGGCGATGTATTTTTTATTGCCGATGAAAATCTAAACACACTCGTGGATTTTCAATTTGAAAAGAACTATCGCGCTGAACGTGGTCAAAATGGACAAGGTTCTGATTGTACCGGCAAGCGAGGTAAAGATATTACCGTTAAAGTACCTGTTGGGACTCGTATCACTGACAAATATACTGGTGAAATTATTGGTGATCTAACTCATCATCAACAAAAAGTTCTTGTGGCTAAAGGTGGTTTTCATGGGCTTGGTAACGCACGTTTTAAATCATCAGTGAATCGCGCACCAAGACAAAAGACTGATGGTACGCCGGGTGAAAAACGTGATGTGCTACTAGAACTTTTACTATTAGCTGATGTTGGTATGTTAGGTTTGCCTAATGCAGGTAAATCAACGTTTATTCGTTCAGTTTCAGCAGCAAAACCGAAAGTCGCTGATTATCCATTTACAACTTTAGTACCTAGTTTAGGGGTAGTTAGAATGGATAATGAGCAGAGTTTTGTTGTTGCTGATATTCCAGGGTTGATTGAAGGAGCATCGGATGGCGCAGGACTTGGTATTCGTTTTTTAAAACACTTAGAACGCTGTAGGATTTTAGTTCATCTAATTGATATTGCACCAATTGATGAATCAGATCCAATTGAAAATGCTAAAGTTATTATTCAAGAACTTCACCAATATAGTGAAAAATTAGCCAATAAACCGCGCTTGTTAGTTTTCAATAAAATGGATGTATTGGGTGAAGAAGAAAGTGCCAAATGTGCAGCAGAAATTGCAAAAGCACTCGACTGGAATGATAAATATTATGTGATTTCAGCAGTTAATCATGAAGGGGTAAAAGCTTTATGTTGGGATCTAATGGACTACATTAATGCGCATCCTCGTGAAGCAGAAGAAGCAGAAACGGCAGCAGAAAAAGTTGAATTTATGTGGGATGATTATCACCAACAAGCGATGGATGAGGCTTTTGATGACGATGATTTTGATGATTGGGATGACAGTGACGAAGAAGGGGTTGAATTTATCTATCAAAAATAGTAATAACCTAAAATAAGTTAAACTTATCATTTCAAATTATCAACTAAAAAATCACCATTACAAAAATACAGGGTGACATAGCCCTGTATTCCTCTCTATTATTCTAACGCTAACACAATGATTTCATATTAAAAAAATTGGTGGTTTACATTTTTCTTTTATTTTTTGAAAAAAGTCAAAAAAAACGCTTGCTTTTAATAATGAGAATTATTATCATTAAGATGTACTTGATTAGAGCGTCGCAAGACTTCTGAAAAAGTATGACATTGCTCACATTGCTTCCAATGTTTGCCAGCCTAGCGCAACTATGCTGGCTTTTTTATTTTAAAGTGATTAAAAATACGATGTTTTGATAACTAATTGATCATCAATGACCATTTTCCATTGACCGTCCTCAAAATAAGGAGGCTTACTTACTTTGAATAAAGAATTTAAACCTAAAACCCCTACTTTAAAATCATCACCAATAAATTCTTGTATCGGCCCTTCAACGCTTTTAGTTACCCCATCTTTTTTATAATTGTAAATAACTTTGGCGTCTTTAGTGATAGTTATCACCATATATTCACCTTGCCATTTGCCAATATAGTTACTTTTTTCTGAAGGAATTGCATCAAGCCCGCCACATGCAGTTATAAAGATAGCAAGTATTAGAAATAAATAAACATGTTTTATTTTTTTTAATAATTTCATTTTTTTATTCCTTATATATTTAAAATTTATTTTTTAGTTATTGATGGTATCAAATAAAATAAGTAATGCTGCACTGCCGCCAAATTCTTTCGGTGCTTGATGAAAACAAATGATATTAGGATGCTGGGCTAACCACATTGGAGTTTGTTTTTTTAATATGTTTTTACCGTGCCCATACATGATGCAAGCGCAATTGGCATTTTCTTTTAAACAAACGGCGATTAATGCTGCTATTTCTTTTTTCGCTTCTTGCAGAGTTAATCCATGTAAATCTAAAAAGAATTCAGGTGCATAAAATCCACGTCGTAATTTTTTCAATTCATTAGGATCTGAGTTTTCACGACTATAACGAATCGGATCTTCTTGTAATAGAGGTTGGTAATCATCAGAAAAGTAAAATTCATTATTTACTTTTTCATGTTGAATTTTTTGATTTTCTATTAGCTTTTGAGATCGTTTTTGAGGTTTATGAATCACAGTATCTTGTTTGAGTTGTTTGGTTTTACCAATACTATTTTTAAACAAGTCTATGTCTTCATGATCTAATATAAATTTATTCGACATTGATTCTTACTCTGGATAAACTTTTTCTTTAAATTCACACAAATCTTCAATAACACAAGAGCCACAACGAGGTTTTCTAGCAATACACGTATATCTACCATGTAATATTAACCAATGGTGACAATTTATTTTGTACTCCTTTGGTACCACTTTTAGTAACTTCTCTTCAACTGCTTCAACGGTTTTACCTGGAGCAAAACCAGTTCGATTACTTACCCTAAATATATGTGTATCGACCGCAATAGTTGGCCAGCCGAAAGCTGTATTTAACACAACGTTGGCTGTTTTTCTACCCACACCAGGTAGCGCAATTAATGAATCAAAGTTTTCGGGGACTTGTCCTTGATATTTATCAACCAAAATCTGACAAGTTTTAATAATGTTTTCAGCTTTACTATTATATAAACCTATTGTGCGAATATAATCTTTTAATTTATCGACGCCTAACGCTAAAATTTGCTCTGCAGTGTTTGCAATCGCAAATAACGGTTTTGTAGCTTTATTAACACTAACATCTGTAGCTTGGGCTGAAAGCACAACGGCAATAAGTAGCTCGAACGGTGTTTGATACACCAATTCTGTTGTAGGATCTTTAATATGATCTTTTAGTCTTTCTAAAATTTGTATTCGTGTTGATTGTTTCACAATATATTATAAACATAAGATGGTTAATTAATATTATATACTTTTATTTTAGATTTAACCGTAGGATCTATTGAGTTTTTATAAAAGTTAAGACTATTAAAAATCTATCTATTGGAAAATAATAAAATATTTTTACTTTTGAATCGTTTTTTCTTTTTTATTTAACATTTACCTGCAGAAATCACCTGCTTTTTAGCATTGGCTTTTTGTGGTAAGCTAGCCAACTATTTTTTTATTTCATCATTCAAGGTTTATTATAAAAATGTCATTACCAATGATTGTCACCTTTGCTGTTTACATATTAGGAATGATTGCTATCGGTTTTTTTGCATTCCGTGCAACGCGAAATTTTGGTGATTACATATTAGGTGGGCGACGTATCGGTAGTGTAGTGACTGCACTTTCTGCTGGTGCTTCAGATATGAGTGGTTGGTTATTAATGGGATTGCCGGGTGCAGTCTTTTTATTTGGTATTTCACAAAGTTGGATTGCAATAGGTTTAATAATTGGAGCTTATTTAAATTGGCTTCTTATTGCGGGTAGGCTAAGAGTTTTTACTGAAATAAATCATAATTCATTAACTTTACCTGATTATTTTTCTCGTCGATTTGATGATAACAGCTCATTACTAAGAATTATTTCGGCAGTAATAATTTTAATCTTTTTCACGATTTATTGTGCTTCTGGTGTAGTTGCTGGCGCTAAATTATTTGAAAGTACATTTGGCCTTAGTTATGGCTGGGCTATGCTTGCTGGTGCAGGAGCAACCATTGCTTATACTTTTATCGGTGGTTTTTTAGCTGTCAGCTGGACAGATACTATTCAAGCTAGTTTAATGATGTTTGCATTAATTTTAACCCCAATCATGGTTATGATAAATGCTGGGGGGTTTTCAGATGCGTTGGCTAATATTCAATCATTAAATCCCGATTATACAAACATCTTTTCACATATGGATTTTATTGCCATAATCTCTTTATTAGGATGGGGACTTGGTTATTTTGGTCAGCCCCATATTTTAGCAAGGTTTATGGCTGCTGATTCACATGAAGTAATGAAAAACGCTCGTCGAATTAGTATGACATGGATGATTTTGTGTTTAGCCGGTGCTATTACAGTTGGTTTCTTTGGTATAGCTTTTTTTGCTAACAATCCAAATTTAGCTTATTTAATTGATGATGGTAAGCATGAACGTATTTTCATCGAATTATCTAAATTACTTTTTAATCCGTGGATTGCAGGTATTTTGCTTGCAGCTATCTTAGCTGCAGTAATGAGTACTTTAAGTTGCCAATTATTAGTTTGTTCAAGTGCATTAACTGAAGATTTCTATCGAGCATTTATCAGACCAAAGGCTAAACAACGAGAATTAGTTTGGGTTGGGCGTGTTATGGTCTTATTAGTTTCAGTTATTGCTATTTTACTCGCAATAAACCCAAATAACAGTGTGCTTGATTTAGTCAGTCATGCTTGGGCAGGATTTGGAGCGGCATTTGGCCCTATTGTTGTATTTTCGGTTTTCTGGGCTCGAATGACTCGCAATGGTGCACTAGCAGGAATGATAACGGGAGCAATTACCGTTTTACTTTGGATAAATTTCAATTGGTTTAATTTGTATTCCTTGATTCCAGGTTTTTTATTTGCGTCAATAGCAATAGTTATTTTTAGTTTATTAGATAAAAAACCAAATGAAATAGTCGAAGATCATTTTGAACAAGCGTATAAAAGATATCATAATAAATAAATGTAATTAAATAGAATAGAAACGTTAATAGGTAAAATATCATGACAAAAAATGTGATCAAACAACTGCAAGAGCGTGGGCTTATTGCTCAACTTACTGATGAAAACGCGCTAATGGAATTAATCGAAAAAAATCCTATTGCGCTATATTGTGGTTTTGATCCAACAGCTGACAGTTTGCATCTTGGTCATTTAGTTCCATTACTTTGTTTAAAACGTTTTCAATTGGCTGGTCATAAACCAATTGCATTAGTTGGTGGTGCAACAGGGCTAATTGGGGATCCAAGCTTCAAAGCCGTTGAACGTAAGCTTAACACTGAAGATACTGTTATTGAATGGAGTGAGAAAATCAAACAACAAGTATCGCCGTTTTTGGATTTTGAATGTGGTGATAATGCAGCTATTGTAGCCAATAACTATGATTGGTTTTGTGGCATGAATGTTTTATCTTTTTTACGGGACATTGGTAAATATTTTTCCGTCAATTCAATGATTAATAAAGAATCTGTTAAGCAACGTATTGACCGCGATGAGTCAGGTATTTCATTTACTGAGTTTTCTTATAGCTTGTTACAATCTTATGATTTTGCAAGCCTAAACCAAGCACATAATGTCGTGTTACAGATAGGTGGTTCTGATCAATGGGGTAATATTACCGCAGGTATCGATTTAACTCGTCGTTTACATCAAAAACAAGTTTATGGTTTAACCGTACCATTAATTACTAAATCGGACGGAACCAAATTTGGTAAAACTGAAAGCGGTGCAGTATGGTTAGATCCTAAAAAAACCAGCCCGTATAAATTTTATCAATTTTGGATTAATACTGCTGATGCCGATGTTTATCGTTTCCTTAAATTCTTTACATTCATGTCATTGGAAGAAATTGATGCATTGGAAGAAGAAGATAAGAATAGTGGCTTAGCCCCTAGAGCTCAATATGTACTTGCTGAGCAAGTTACTCGTTTAGTTCACGGCGAAGATGGCTTAACCGCAGCGAAACGTATCACTGAAAGTTTATTTTCTGGTAAGTTAACTGACTTATCTGAAGCTGATTTTGAGCAGTTAGCTCAAGATGGTATGCCTACATTGGGTGTTGAAGAAGAGCTAGATTTGCAACAAGCAATCGTTAATGCAGATTTTGCACCTTCAAGAGGGCAGGCAAGAACAATGATTGAATCAAATGCTATTTCTGTTAATGGTGAACGTAACTCCACAACAGATTATCGTTTTTCTAGTAGTGATAAACTCTTTAATCGTTATACATTATTGCGTCGAGGTAAAAAATACTACTGCTTACTCATTTGGAGATGATTTCATGAAAAATATTTTATCGATTCAGTCTCATGTTGTATTTGGTCATGCAGGTAATAGTGCAGCTGTATTTCCAATGCGTCGTTTGGGTGTGAATGTTTGGCCTCTAAATACGGTTCAATTTTCAAATCATACCCAGTATCGTCAATGGACTGGATCGGTAATGTCAGCATCTCATTTGGTAGATATTGCTGAAGGAATTAATGCTATTGGGGAATTAGAACGATGTAATGCTGTATTAAGTGGGTATATGGGATCTCCAGAGCAAGGTAATGCAATCATCGACATAGTTAAGAAAGTAAAGGCAGTAAATCCTGAAGCAATTTATCTTTGTGATCCGGTAATGGGACATCCTGAAAAAGGTTGTTTTGTTGCGCCAGGTGTATCCGAATTTTTATGTAATACCGCTTTGCCTATTGCAGATATGATGGCTCCAAATATCTTAGAGCTAGAGGAACTTAATGGTAAACAACCAATCAGTAATGTTAATGAAGCAATTTTAGCCTGTCGTTCAATTTGTCAAAAAGGGCCTAAAGTGGTGTTAGTTAAACATTTAAGTCGCGCTGGTTATCAAAAAGATCGTTTTGAAATGTTGCTTGTAACTATGGATGAAGCTTGGCATATTGAGCGCCCGTTAGTCGATTTTGGTGTTAAGCAACCAGTAGGTGTTGGCGATGTGACTAGCGGGCTATTTTTAGCAAATATAATGCTTGGTAAATCAATGGTTGAAGCTTTCGAACATACTACCTCTGCAGTTTATGCTGTTATGCTTGAAACATTAAAACAAAATGAATATGAATTGCAATTAGTCGCTGCACAAAATGAAATTGAAACACCGAAACAATGGTTTAATGCAAAAAAAATTGATTAATTTTTAAAGTATGTAAAAATATATAAAATTATGCAAAAATAAGTTAAAAATACGTTAATTGATGGAAGGCGAAATAAGAGAGAATGATGGAAAACAATATTACTTTGGGTAAGATTCTTTCCGATTTAAGGGATAACATGGGCTTAACCCAAAAAGATATCTCTGCTCAACTTCATGTTAGAACTCAAGTTATTTCAGAAATAGAAAATAATCAGTTAGTTCATGCCCCTTATGTTCTTGTTAAAAGCTATATTCAAAACTATGCAAAAATTGTTGGTTTACCTAGTGAAGAATATCAACCTTATCTTGAGGCATTAGCAAAGCAATATTCAGTAAAAAAACCTTTCAAACTTGAATCAATAGATAATAAAAAAAATCATAGTAAAAAGATTATCTTCATTGTTTTATCCATTTTTATTTTGTTATTAGGTGTTGGATTATATTACGCTACCTGTCAAAACAAAAATAATTATGTTGAAGTTAGCCATTATATTTCTCCTGGCGCCTCTGATCGCGTTAACAGTTAGCAAATTTTCGAATTCACATACAGACATTTGCCCCAAATCTTGTTAAGATCGCGACCTAGTTATTTTGTAATGTGATTAGGCATCTTATGAGTCATCAAGAATCACCAATTGTTAGGAGAGAATCTACCCGAATTTATGTCGGTGATGTGCCAATTGGAGGCGGAGCTCCGATTGCTGTCCAATCCATGACCAATACACGAACAACAGATGTAGAGAAAACAGTAGCTCAAATCCAAACGCTTGAGCGTGTTGGTGTTGATATTGTGCGCGTTTCTATTCCAACGATGGAAGCTGCTGAAGCATTTAAATTTATTAAGCAACAAGTAAGAGTTCCCTTGATTGCCGATATTCACTTTGATTATCGAATAGCTTTAAAAGTTGCTGAATATGGTGTTAATTGTTTAAGGATTAATCCTGGTAATATTGGTAATGAATCGAGAATTCGTTCAGTAGTTGATTGTGCTAAAGATAAAAATATTCCAATACGTATTGGTGTTAATTCAGGTTCGCTAGAAAAAGATATCCAAGAAAAGTATGGTGAACCAACACCAGAAGCGATAGTTGAGTCTGCGATGCGCCATGTAGATATTCTTGATAGGCTTGATTTTGAGCAATTTAAGGTAAGTGTTAAGGCGTCAGATGTTTTTACCGCAGTTGATTCGTATCGATTATTAGCAAAACAAATTAAGCAGCCTTTACATCTAGGTATAACTGAAGCCGGAGGTATTCGTACGGGTGCTGTAAAATCAGCAATTGGGCTCGGTTTATTGCTATCTGAAGGTATAGGCGATACATTAAGAGTTTCACTAGCTGCCGATCCGACGGAAGAAGTCAAAGTTGGATTTGATATTTTGAAATCTTTACGTATCCGATCTAGAGGGATTAATTTCATTGCTTGTCCAACTTGTTCAAGACAAGAATTTGACGTAATTAGTACCGTTAATACGCTAGAGCAACGACTTGAAGATATTATAACACCGATGGATGTCTCTATTATTGGCTGTGTTGTTAATGGTCCAGGTGAAGCATTAGCTTCCACAATGGGTGTTGCTGGTGGGCACAATAAAAGCGGTTTTTATGAAGATGGTGTGCGCATAGGGCGTATAGATAATGAAAAAATGATAGATGAGTTGGAAGCTAAAATACGGGCTAAAGCCTTAATTTTGAAAAATAGAATAGCAACCACTGAACTATAATCTTATTAGATAGCGAATAAAAATATGACAGAAAAAAAAATCCAATCAATACGGGGAATGAATGATTTACTCCCAAGTGATAGTGCAACATGGCAACAAATTGAAAAAATTGTCAAAGGTGTGCTAAACAGTTACGGTTATAATGAAATTAGAACCCCAATTGTTGAAGATACTGGATTATTTAAACGAGCAGTTGGTGAAGTGACAGATATCGTTGAAAAAGAGATGTATACTTTCAACGATCGTAATGATGAAAGTCTTACTCTTCGCCCAGAAATTACAGCAGGTTGTGTTCGTGCAGGAATTGAACATGGTCTGTTTTATAATCAAGAGCAGCGCTTATGGTATTTAGGACCTGCATTTCGTTATGAAAAACCTCAAAAAGGGCGTTATCGCCAATTCCACCAATTTGGTGTTGAAGTATTTGGCCTTGAAGGACCGAATATTGATGCAGAGCTTATATTATTAACCGCTCGTTTTTGGAAAGCTCTTGGTATTGAAAAGCACACTACACTTGAACTCAATTCAATTGGCTCAGTTGAAGCTAGATCCAATTACCGTAACGCTTTAGTTATTTTCTTAGAACAACATAAAGATAAATTAGATGAAGACTGCTTACGTAGAATGTATACTAATCCATTACGTGTGTTAGATTCAAAAAATCCTGTTGTACAAGAATTGCTTAATCAGGCACCAAAATTATTTGATTATTTAGATGAAGAATCTAAAAATCATTTTGATGGGTTATGTCATTTATTGGACAACGCAGGAATAAAATATAATATTAATCAAAGATTAGTTCGTGGCTTAGATTATTATAATCGTACTGTTTTTGAATGGGTTACTACCAGTTTAGGTGCTCAAGGTACTGTGTGTGGTGGAGGACGCTATGATGGGCTTGTTAGTCAGCTTGGTGGACAACCAACCCCAGCTGTAGGTTTTGCCATGGGCGTTGAGCGTTTAGTATTGCTTGTACAAGCGGTTAACCCTTCTTTAAATCGTGACAACTCGATTGATATTTATATGATATCTTCTGGTGATGAGCAAACAATATCTGCTGCACAAAGAACGGCGGAAACATTACGTGATGGTTTACCTGATAGAAGAATTGTTACAAATTATGGTAGCAGTAATTTTAAGAAACAATTTGCCAAAGCTGACAAATTAGGTGCTAAAATAGCTGTAATCATTGGTGAGAATGAAATAGCCAATCAAACAGTAACAATTAAAAATTTACAAACAGGTGAACAAGTTGAAGTTGCACAAAAAGATATTGTTCAAACGTGTTTGGCAATATTGTAAGTTAAGGAAAATAGGAGAAGAACGTGAGTTATCAATTATCTGGCGAAGAACAAGTTTCAGAGATAAAAGAATTTCTTGCTAAAACGTGGAAAATCATTGTTGCAGTTATAGTAATTGGATTACTAGCTTTTTATGGCTGGCGTTACTGGCAATCTTACAAATTAGAAAAAACGATTGAATCTTCCGAACGGTATGAACAATTAATAGCTAATTTAGACAAAAATAAACCAGATTCAGTAAATGAATTAGTCTCTTTCGCAGAGAGTGATAATACTATTTATAGTGTTTTTGCTAATTTAAAAGCAGCTAAATTTTATGTTGAAGAATTGAAAGATTATCCAAAAGCTGAAAAGTTACTCACTGATTCATTAAGTAAGACTGATTCAGAAGTTATTAAATCAATCAGTTATATTCGTATTGCAAGAATACAATATCAACTTGAACGTTATCAAGATGTTTTAGCGACCTTAAATAAGGTAACTGAAAAAAGTTGGGTACCTGTAGTTAATGATATTCGTGGTGATGCCTATATGAAATTGAATAATTACGCTGAAGCTGTTGCAGCTTATAATGTTGCATTAGCTCCTGCTCCAGCTGATCAATCTGGGGAAAATAATTCCAAAGCTTCATTGCCTACAGAACAGTTAGATAAAAATATCAAAATGAAGTTAAATCAGGCTCAATATCTTAAAGATAAGCAACAAGCTGAACAAGAAGCTCAAGACGCCAAAGATAAAGCAAAGCAAGAAGCAGAAGCTAACGTAAATGCAGCGCAAGAAAATAAAAATTAATTTATCCTGATATAAGGGTTTATACAATGAAGTTAACAAAATGTCTTTCTATTAGTGTTTTTATGTTTTCACTTGCTGGATGTTCATTGTTTGGTGGAGAAGAAGAGATAGTACAAGTATCACCTTCACCGAAAGTAAGTAACCAATTTTCAATAAAAGAAGTATGGCGAAATAGTACATCAGGCAATACACATATTTATTCATTATTAGGTCCTATTAATTATGATAATGCTATTTATGCTGCTAGCCGAAGCGGACAAGTTAAAGCTATTGATCTATTAAATGGTCATACAATATGGGATAAAAATTTGTCAAAAAGTACATTATTTAGCAGCAAAACAGCGCTATTTTCTGGCGGTGTAAGTGCAGATGATAAATATGTATATGTTGGAAGTGAACGTGCTGTTGTATATGCTTTAGATCGTAATGATGGTAATGTTATTTGGGAAAAACCGGTAAAAGGCGAAGTACTTGCTCGTCCTATTTCTTCTGAAGACAAACTCATTGTTTATACCGCAAGTGGTAATTTACAAGCTTTGAATCGTAATACCGGTGAGGATGTATGGGATGTAATGCTTGAAGTTCCACCTCTTTCATTAAGAGGTAATTCAACCCCAACAATTGCACATGGCGCAGCAATACTTGGTGATGACACTGGCCATGTAAATGCTTACTACTTAAACGATGGACAACTGATTTGGCAACAACGTATTTCACACCCAAGTGGATCAACTGAAATTGCAAAATTGAATGATGTTGATTCAACCCCTGTCATCGAAGGTAATTTAGCTTATGCAATTGGGTATAATGGAAATGTTGTAGCACTTGACTTAAGTAATGGTCAGATTGTATGGCGTAAAGAGATGGGGTCAACGCATAGTTTTGCAGTTGATAGTCAACATTTATTTGTTGTAGATCAAGATGATAATGTACAAGCCGTCAGCAAAAATGGTGGTACAGTACTATGGACTCAAGCTGATTTGTTACATCGTCAATTAACCGATCCTGTTTTATATGAAAACTATATTGTTCTTGGTGATTTTGAAGGTTATCTATATTGGTTAAATAAAGATAACGGTGAAGTCGTTGCTAAAACACAAGTTAGTAGTAGTGGATTGATTTCGAAACCATTAGTTGTCGACAATAAAGTTATTGTCCAAGCTAAAAATGGTGATATTTACGCATTCACAAAAAATTAAGGTAATTAGAGAAAAAATATGGTACCTGTTGTCGCACTAGTTGGTCGTCCGAATGTAGGAAAGTCGACTTTATTCAATCGATTAACTCGAACTCGAGACGCCTTAGTAGCTGATTTTCCGGGATTAACTCGTGACCGTAAATACGGACGAGCAGAAATCAAAGGGCATGAATATATAGTCATTGATACTGGTGGTATTGATGGCACCGAAGATGGGGTTGAAAGCTTTATGGCGGAACAATCCCTACAAGCAATTGAAGAAGCAGATATTGTCCTTTTTTTAGTTGATGCAAGAGCTGGTGCTATGCCTGCTGATCATGCAATTGCTAAGCATCTTCGTGCTCGTGAAAAAGCAACATTTTTAGTTGCTAATAAAATTGATGGTATTGATGCAGATAGCGCAATATCTGATTTTTATAGTTTAGGATTAGGGGACATTCATCCGATTGCAGCAAGTCATGGTCGTGGTGTAAATGTTTTAATTGAAACTGTACTCGATCCTATTTTCCATTTTGAAGATGATCAGCATGAAATCTTATCAAATGATTCAGAAGATGAAGAGCTTCCTGAATCTTATGATGACATTGAAGATGAAGCTGACTCACTCATCAACCAGCCAATCAAAGTTGCTATTGTTGGAAGACCAAATGTAGGTAAGTCAACACTAACTAATCGAATTTTAGGTGAGGAGAGAGTTGTCGTTTATGATATGCCCGGCACAACACGCGATAGTATTTATATCCCCATGACGCGTGATGATCGTGAATATATCTTGATAGATACAGCGGGAGTTCGTAAACGAGGTAAAGTAACAGAAACCGTCGAAAAATTCTCTGTTATTAAAACTCTGCAAGCGATAGAAGATGCTAATGTTGTTATTTTAGTAATAGATGCCCGAGAAGGCATATCTGATCAAGATTTGTCCTTGCTTGGTTTCATTATTAATAGTGGGCGCTCACTTGTTATTGCAGTCAATAAGTGGGATGGTTTATCACAAGATATCAAAGAGCAAGTAAAAACGACGTTAGATGATCGGCTTGATTTTATCGATTTTGCTCGTTTACATTTTATATCTGCACTTCATGGCAGTGGTGTAGGAAACTTATTTGACTCGATCCAAGAAGCATATGATTGTGCGACACGTCGTGTTAATACTGCATTATTAACCAAAATCATGCAAATGGCGCAAGATGACCATCAGCCACCATTAGTGAGAGGGCGTCGAGTAAAATTAAAATATGCTCATGCAGGTGGATACAACCCACCAATTGTTGTTATTCATGGTAATCAGGTTGAAGATTTACCTGATTCTTATAAACGCTATTTGATGAATTATTTTAGACGCTCATTAAAAATTATGGGATCACCAATACGAATTCAATTTAAAGAAGGCGCAAATCCATTTGAAGGCCGAAAAAATAGTTTGACGGCTTCCCAACAACGTAAACGTCGTCGTTTAATGAAACATGTACGGGGGCGTAAATAACTTATGACAACAAAAAAGAGTATTGATGAGGGGCAAGAAGGTATTTGTCCGAAATGCCATAATAAAATGGACATTGTGTCCCCACAACATTATGACTGTCCTCATTGCAAGCAACATTATCTAGAACAGTATATCTGTCCAATTTGTCAGCAAAGTGCTCAAATAGTTAAAGGTTGTGGTGCTATAAACTACATTTGTCACACTGATGGCTTAATCTCCAGCAGTAAAGTGATATTTCATTATTTACCAGAATAGAAATTTATATTTAAAGCCATAAGAGGTTATTTTATGCGAATTATTTTGTTAGGCGCACCAGGGGCAGGAAAAGGAACTCAAGCTCAATTTATTATGCAAAAATATGGCATTCCCCAAATTTCAACGGGTGATATGTTGCGTGCTGCGGTAAAAGCAGGTAGCCCACTAGGTCTACAAGCAAAAGAGCTTATGGATAATGGTAAGCTTGTTACTGATGAGTTAGTTATTGCTTTAGTTAAAGAGCGTATTGCACAAAGCGACTGTGAAAAAGGCTTTTTATTAGATGGTTTTCCTCGCACAGTTCCACAAGCGGATGCAATGAAAGAAGCCGGAATTAATGTAGATTATGTGCTTGAATTTGATGTACCTGATGAAGTTATTATTGATCGTATGAGTGGTCGCCGTATTCATGCTGGTTCAGGACGTGTATATCATATTCGTCATAATCCGCCGAAAGTGGAAAATATTGATGACGTAACTGGTGAACCATTGACTATCCGTAAAGATGATAATGAAGAGATTGTTCGTAAACGTCTTGTTGAATATCATGATTTAACTAAACCTTTAGTTAACTATTATCAACATGAAGCGAAAGAAGGGCGAACTAAATATTACCGCATTGATGGAACACAAGCTGTTTCAGATGTGACTAATGAATTAACTAAAATTTTAGGTTAATTTTTAAAAAGAGGGATGATACTCATCCCTCTTATTATCAAATTTACTATTTAGCTGAGTTAAGTGCTTGCTCTAAATCTTCAATAATATCATCGATATGTTCAATACCAATTGATAAACGTATCATTTCTTGGCTTACACCAGCTTTTTGCAATTCTTCATCATTGAGTTGCCTATGCGTAGTTGATGCTGGGTGACAAGCTAATGAACGCGTATCGCCAATATTGACTAAACGAATAATCAATTTTAAGGCATCAATAAATTTTGCACCAGCTTGTTTTCCCCCCTTAATACCAAAAGACAAAATCCCGGCAGGTAATCCATTATCCATTTGTTTTACGGCTAGATGATGTTCTGGATGATCAATAAGCCCTGCATAATTGACCCACTCAACTTGAGGGTGTGAAGCCAAATACTTGGCAACTTTAAGTGTATTTTGGCAGTGACGTTCAATACGTAAAGAGAGTGTTTCAAGGCCTTGCAATAATAAGAACGTATTAAATGGCGATAAAGCTGCTCCCATATTTCTAAGAGGTATTACTCGACAACGTGCAATATAAGCTGCATCACCAAAGCTTTCAGTATAAGAAACGCCATGATAAGAAGGGTCTGGTTGGTTTAACATAGGATACTTATCGGCATGATCTTTCCAACGAAATTTACCAGAATCAACTATCATTCCACCTAAACTATTGCCATGCCCACCGATATATTTAGTTAATGAATGTACAACTATATCAGCGCCAAATTCAAATGGTCGGCAAAGGGCAGGGCTGGCAACTGTATTATCAACAATTAATGGTATACCATGCCGATGGGCAATATCAGCAAGTGCAGTCAAATCAACAAGGTTACCAGCCGGATTACCTATACTTTCACAGTATATGGCTTTAGTTTTGTCATCAATTTGGTTTTCGATAGCGTTTAGGTCATTGTGTGGTGCAAATTTAGTTGTAATACCAAAATTAGGCAATGTATGAGCAAGTAAATTATATGTGCCACCATAAAGTTTAGACACTGAAACAATATTTTCTCCAGCAAATGTGATGGCTTGTATTGCGTAAGTAATCGCCGCCATACCAGATGCTACCGCAAGAGCGCCTATACCACCTTCAAGAGCAGCAACACGTGCTTCAAGTACTGCATTTGTTGGATTTGTTATTCGAGTATAAATATTCCCCGTGACTTTTAAATCGAATAAATCGGCACCATGTTGTGTGTCATCAAAAGCATAAGATGTCGTTTGATATATGGGAACAGCGACGGAGTGAGTGGTTGGTTCAGGAGTATAGCCTGCGTGCAAAACAATTGTTTCTGGTTTCATATAAGAGCCTCATATTTACAACTATAAGACTCTTATTTTGTGCAAAAAATTACCAAAAAGTAAAGAATTATAAAACCATTCTCACTATATCTATTTCACCTAATTCTTTGTATAAACTTTCCACCTGATCAATATGTGTTGCATTAATCGTAATTGAAACAGAATGATAATTACCTTTACTACTTGGTTTAATCGACGGTGTATAATCTCCAGGCGCATGGCGCTGAATAACTGACACCACTTTATCAACTAATTCAGGTTTTGCTTCACCCATTACTTTATAAGTGAAAGAACAAGGGAAATCTAATAATTCATTTAATTTTGTTTGTTGCATAATAGTCTTTTTCTCGTTTTATCAATATAACTACTAACTTTTGCTAATATATATAGTCAATTTATTATTCTTCAAGCCATAAACATCACTTTTTAAAGCTTATAATTTGATCTATGATAAGCAAATTCTAACATAGCTTAGTAAAACCTACCTTACTATTATTCTAAAAGGCTAAAATAACATGTCATCCCAATCCGCTAATAAAGAACCTTTTGGTACATTACTTGGTTATGCACCAGGTGGTGTCGCAATTTATTCATCTGATTATGAAACATTAGATCCTGAACAATTTCCTAATGATGCTTCATTTCGAAGCTATTCTGGTCATGAGTATATGGGGTACAAGTGGCAATGTGTTGAATTTGCCAGAAGATTTTTATTTTTAAATTATGGTATTGTTTTTACTGATGTTGGCATGGCACATGAAATTTTCTCATTAAGGTTTCTTCGCCAGGTTATCAATGAAGCTATTTTACCATTACAAGCATTTGCTAACGGCAGTAAAAAAATGCCAGAAGCAGGAGCATTATTAATATGGGATGATGGCGGTATATTTGATAGAACAGGCCATGTTGCTATTGTTACTGAAGTTTTTGATAATAAAATTCGAATTGCGGAACAAAATGTTATCCATACCCGACTTCCTATTGGTCAGCAATGGACGCGTGAGTTGGAGATGACCGTATCTGATGATGGCTTTTATTTACATGATACTTTTGATGATACTAAAATTTTAGGTTGGATGATTCAAACTGATAATACACTTCACAGCCTACCACAACCTGAAGTTAATAAGCGCTTACTCGAAATCCACAGCGTACACATTGAAAATCATGGTCAATTTGATGGCAAATGGCTAAACGAAAACGATCCGTTAGAAAGCGCTTATGTATCAGCAACTGGTCATGCTATCAGTCATGATGATCAATATCGTTATTTCACTATTTCTGAGAGTGCAGAACAGGAACTTATTCGTGCCACAAATGAGCTTCATTTAATGTATTTACATGCGACAGATAAAGTATTAAAAGATGATAATTTATTATGCAATTTCAATATTCCTGAAATTCTTTGGCCTAGACTTCGGTTATCTTGGCAGCAACGGCGTTATCAAATGATCACTGGCCGATTAGATTTTTGTATGGATGAGCGAGGCTTTAAAGTTTATGAATACAATGCTGATTCTGCATCATGTCATACCGAAGCTGGAAAAATATTGGAAAATTGGGCAATCCAAGCCGAATTAAATGTTGGGGTAAACCCGAGTGCAGGATTACTCAATGCTTTAGCGAGTTGTTGGAAGCATAGCGACGCAAAAGCATTTGTACACATTATGCAAGATAATGACAATGAGGAAAATTATCATGCGCTATTTATGCAAAAGGCCCTGACCCAAGCTGGATTTAAAAGTAAAATTTTACGAGGACTAACCGGGCTAAGATGGGATAAACGCGGACGTTTAGTTGATGATGAAGATCGTCAAGTTACCTGTGTCTGGAAAACGTGGGCATGGGAAACCGTACTTGAACAACTACGCCAAGAAAGTGAGGCACAAGTAGCAGGATTACCGATTCGAACATGGCATCCTGAAAATGCGGTAAGACTAATTGATGTATTGCTGCGGCCTGAGGTATCTGTTTTTGAGCCTTTATGGACTGTAATTCCAAGTAATAAAGCTATTTTACCTGTATTATGGTCTTTATTTCCGAATCATCGTTATTTGCTTGAATCTACATTTGAACTTAATGACAACTTAATCAAAAAAGGCTATGCAATAAAGCCTATTGCTGGGCGCAGAGGTAGTGATATTGAGTTAGTTGGTAGTCATGAACAAGTGTTGGATAAAACTGTTGGACGATTTGCAAAACAGGAAAATATTTATCAAGAATTATGGTGTTTGCCAAAAGTTGATGATCGTTATTTGCAAGTTTGTACTTTCACCGTTGGTGGCCATTATGGTGGTGCGTGTTTACGTTCTGATCCTTCTTTGGTTATAAGAGGAGAAAGTGATATGCAACCACTACGAGTGTTAACGGATGAAGAATTTTTAAAACAAAAATCAAAAAAAAGTTGAGGAACGGGTTTTTGAGGTCTAATTTAACAATTTAGTCATTAATTAATTGAATATTTATAGCTTAAATCATTATAAAGAATTAAATATGACAAAAAAATCATATTATCTTTTGGGTTAACAATGACAACAACTTGCTATTTCTGATAGAATTGATTTAATTAAATAATAATTACAAAAAATATAAGTAATTTAAAGGAATATCAGGAAATATATGGCAAACACATTACTCCGAAGTGGTGATATAAAAGATTTTAAAATGCTCGGGCATGATGGTAAAGCAGCTTATCTTGTTGCTTCTCAAATTCGAGAAATGTTTCGAGTCAAATTAGGGCGTCAATACTCAGATTGTTTAGCTATCCCACAACGTAATGATCAGGGTAATATTGTTGATTGGTATATCCCTTTCGATTCAGACTCACCTGATGGGGAATATGATATTGTTCCTTGGACATCAGCTAGTGAATCAGAAAAAGAATCTGCCCTAGTTTTGCTTAAAGATTTTGAAAACAAAGTTATCGAATTAGGTCAAAAATTATCTAGAAACCCCAATTTAGAAGGTGACCAACTACTTTTTAGTCGGCTTATCTATGATCCTAAACAAAGCGCAGATAGCCTTGAACCTAATTTGATGGCGATACGCTTTCCTAGCAATCAGTTTGTTTATATTGTTAATGGCAAACCCGTTATTACTTTTTGGGGCTTTGTTAATCCGCAAACACCACAAGCGACTTCGCCATTTTATTGTTTAGAGGCCTTTAGAAGTACAGCACCCGCACCTTCTCAAAAAATACCTGTTGTTGTTAAAAAGCCTTGGTGGAAGCGTTGGTGGGTTTGGTTATTGGGATTATTACTCCTTTTATTACTATTGTTAGCGTTGCTGTGGTTAAAAGGTTATTGGTTAAAACCAAGTATAACTTTAGATCCAAATATCTCAATAGATAATAAAGTTAATCCTTCTGTTGTTAACAATGAAAAGAAAGAAGAAAAACCAGAAGAACTCAAAAAACCAGAGGATAATAAACTGGATCCTGAGCAAAAACCTAAAGAAGTTATCATAGATAACAGACCTGTTGGTGTGGTTAATGGTGTCGTATCAAATCGGACTGTTGCTGTAGATCCTAATGCAGTGAATGCAGTTCCTACCGATTCTGCTGCTGTTGATAATTCAGCTGTACCACCTGCTGCTCCAAATGAAACAGTAGAAAATACTGCAAATGGTGTTACAGATCCACTTCAACCTACGCCTCCTGATGCAAATAATCCTGATGATAAAGGAAATAACGGTGATCAAGGTGATCAAGGAAATAAAGGGGGTGAAGATAATAATACCCCGAATAATCCTAATTCGCCTGATGATAAAAACGTGGATCAAAATGGTCAGAATAATGACGATAAAAATGCTCAAACGACACCACCAGATGTCGTTAATAATTCTGAAGCTAACACTTCTAATCAAGGTAATTCACCTGATACCAATGCTAATCAATCCCAAAATTTAGCTTTACCTACTGATGCATTAAAGCAAGGGTCAACGAACTTTTTAAATGGCCAATGGTCAGTTGGAGCCGGTATTCAAGATAAAGCAACCGGTAAACCATTACAATTAAGTTATAATTTTAATCAAGGCAATGGTGAAGTGACGCTTACTCGTAGTGATGGCGTCAAATGTGTTGGTAAGGTCGGTAGTGGGATTCAAAACGCGAATTTAAATATTGTGGGTAATACCGAAGCTACTTGTAGTGATAATACTAAATATAAATTACCAAATATTCAGTGTAAACCTGGCAAAAATAATCAAGCTGATTGTCAGGGAGTTTATGATAACGGGACTTCATTCCCAATTACGATGAAAAAACAATAGGTTTGTATATGCTTCCAGAAATACGCAATTATGGTCAAGAAGTCACACTTATCATGAATAGTGGAATTCAGTTTCTTGATTTTGCATTAAAAATAGATTGGAAAGATAATAAATGGCGAAGTAAAGTTAATGGCTGTTTTATTGATCCATCAGAAAGCGGAGCACTAGTTAGATTAATTGAAGATATCGATAGTGGTAAATTTTTTGCGCCGGATAATCTCTCTTTTGCTGTTACGCCAACTCAAGAGATAAGTGTTGACCAATCATTAAAACTGTTTGATGGCATTTGGTTACCTGTGCCAGTTTTAAGATCAATGCCACCAGAGCGTTTTGATAAAGGCCCGCATAACTGGAGTCGAGTTCGAATTGTTAGTATACCAGAAGGTGAAGATGCTGATGGCAATACACACCGCATTACATTCGCCTTCGATACAAAAATTTTCAGCAATATGCAGGACGTTGCTTATTTAGCGCCGACTGAAAATGATGTCAAAACAGGAGCTGTTTTTAGTTTAGCTCATCGTTCAGATCAAGTTGCTTGGTACTTAGAGCAAAAGTGGATCACCAGTTGGTTAATTGATCTATTTCAAGAGTTAGCGCCCCAACCAGAGCGACTAAAAATTCATAAAGATGATATTGAGTTAGAAATAAATAATAAAGCTTACTATGGTCATTATTTAAATATTCTTAATTTGCTTGCTGATTCATTACAGTTACCAAAAATCAAAATTGTCTCAAATAATCGAGATGATGTGGTTAAATCAATTCCTGTTGATATGATTTTAGATGTTGGTAATTCTAGAACATGTGGAATACTAATTGAAGATCACGTTCAAGATAAAGATAGCTTAAATCGTCGCTATGAGCTTGAAATTCGGGATTTAACTCAACCTGAACATATCTATAATGAACCGTTTGAGAGCCGAGTAGAATTTGCACAAACCTTTTTTGGTAAAGAGCACTTTTCTTTACAAAGTGGACGACGTGATACTTTCCGCTGGCCTAGTATTGTACGAGTTGGAAAAGAAGCCAGTCGTTTAGCTAGTCGTCGTGAAGGGAACGAAGGTGCAACTGGGCTTTCAAGTCCAAAACGTTATTTGTGGGATCAGGAGAAGTATGAGCAAGGTTGGCGATTCAATTCTCATTATGTGAAGAGCGATCATGAACCCTTTGCAACGGCAGAGCCGTTCTCTAGCTTAATTAATGAATATGGTGAAGCACTGCATGTCCTCAGTAATGAAATTGAGGAAGAATTTGATCGTAAAATGCCTGTGTTTCATCCAAAATATTCACGTAGCTCACTAATGACATTTATGCTATGTGAAGTATTAATGCATGCTTTAATGCAAATAAATAGTGTTGCTCAGCGTAATAAGCTTGAACACGCTAGAACGCCTCGTAATTTACGTTCAATTATTCTTACTATCCCCCCAGCGATGCCAAAACCAGAACAAGCTATCTTTAAAAGCTGTGTTTATCAAGCTATCGGTTTGGTATGGAAAAGTTTAGGTTGGGATAGTTCTGACGATGATATAGATTTTAGTGATCCTGAACAATTAAAAAGTATATGGCCAAACATCCCTGAAATTTACATTCAGTGGGATGAAGCGACCTGTGGCCAAGTGGTCTATCTCTTTAATGAAACTCAAAACAATTATAATGGTCGATCAGAAGAGTTTATCGCTTCAATGGTCAGACCAGATAAAACCAATAAACAAAAATTAACGATTGCGACCGTTGATATTGGTGGTGGCACAACTGATTTAGTTATAAATGATTATGAACTTGATTATGGTGCTAATAAACAGCTTAGTGGCAGTAATGCTTACATTGTTCCGACACAACGTTTTCGTGATGGATTTAAAGTCGCTGGTGATGATATTTTACTTGATATTATTCAAGATACTGTTTTATCTTCGCTAAACAATGGCCTAAAACAAGCTGGGCTTGCAGATCCTAATCCGATTTTATCTACTATTATTGGTTCTCAGCAGGTATCAATACAAGATGCAGTACTGCGCCAACAATTAACTTTACAACTGTTTACGCCAGTAGGCTTGCATGTATTAAAGCTTTATGAGCTTTATGATCCATTACATGCTGAGCAGCATGTTTATAACATGACATTTAGTGAATTACTGCAAAATAATGCGATGACCGATCATGTTCTGAATTTTATCAATGAACCGATTAGTCGAGCATTAAATAATCCTGAATTTTCTGTGCTTGATTTAAATGTGGAAATTGACCTTAAACGTATTCATCACTTATTTATTCGTGGTGATTATTACAATATTTGTAAAACGTTTGATGCGTTATCAGAGATTATTAGTTGTTATCAATGTGATGTATTGTTATTAACTGGCCGTCCTTCGCGGCTGCCTGGTGTACAAAGTTATTTCCGTTCACGATTATCAATGCCAGTAGGACGTATATTACCATTACATGGTTATTATACAGGTGGATGGTATCCATTCCATAAACAAGAACGTATTGATGATCCAAAAACAACGGCTGCTGTTGGCGCTATGTTATGTTTTCTAAGTAAAAACTTAAGATTACCGAATTTCTATTTTAGATCATCGAATATGGATTTATATTCAACAGTCAAATACATTGGTTTGTTAGATAATCTAAACATGATAAAGAAAGAAAATATTTATTATCAAGATATTGATTTAGATGATCCTGATTATGATTTTCCTGACCATTCTTTCGAAATTAGAGGCACAACAAGGCTTGGTTTTAAACAGCTTGAAATCGATCGTTGGCCTGCATCACCAATTTATATTTTGACTATTGAAAATAGTGATGTGGCTAAACGGTTGAGTGCTGAGGGTGTGGTTTTAGAGGTAACTTTAGGCATTAAAAATCGACAAAAAACTGTTGAGAATTTTTATATTAAAGATGTCAAAGCTTCAGATGGACGTGCTTGTAATAAAACCAAGGATATCAAACTTAATTTAAACACAATGGTAAATTCAGGTTTAATTAGCACACAATATTGGCTTGATAGTGGAATGATAAAACGATGAAAAATTTAAATGAACAACTCCCTAAATCCTGGGAACAGGTTTATCAAGCATCAGAACAAGCAATAGAGTGGGTGAGTCAAACCCGAGATTCATCAAAGCGTTTGAACAATGAGGCTGATAACTTAATTCTAGATCTACGTCGTTTGCGTAATAGCGCAAAACGATTAGGTGATGTGTCAACCAAGTCTGTTGCAGTGGGCTTTTTTGGATTGTCGCAAGCAGGTAAATCTTATCTCATTTCAGCGTTAGCTGCGGGTGAGAATGGTAAGCTTGAAACCGTTGTCGATAATGAAATATTAGATTTTATTGATCATGTCAATCCTGTTGGCGGTGGTAAAGAGGCAACGGGACTTGTTACACGATTTAGTCGTACCGCTAAAGGTGGCATTGCCAACTATCCGCTAGAGCTTAAACTTTTTCAAGAAATCGAAATTGTTAAAATTTTAATTAATGCATATTTTAAAGATTTTGATCAACAGAAAGTTGTGAATAAGATTGAATTTTCAGAGTTAAATCAACTTATTCAACAATCTGAAAATAAAAAACAATCTGATTATACGGGTGGTATAACTGAAGATGATATTGTTGATCTCTATGATTATTTATCTGAAAACTTTGGTAATTCACTTGAAGGTTTAAAAGGGGGGTATTGGGAGAAAGCTGTGTCTTTACTACCTTATCTTTCGACTGTAGACCGAGGTGCTTTATTCTCTGTGTTGTGGGGAGGCATAAGTGAACTCACTGCAATTTATGTGCAGTTAGCTACGACCTTGTCAAGTTTAAACCATGCTAATACTATTTATGCACCTCTTTCAGTATTGGTGAAGGAGCATGATGGTAAAAAGTCACAGGTTGATAGCATAATGAATGTTGATATGCTTGAAAGGTTAAATACGGAGAAAGATTCATCTGTATCCGTTACACCACTTAATGGAATACCAACTTCGATATCATTAGCTCAATTAGCTTTTTTAACCGCAGAATTAATCTTCCCTTTAGTAAATCAAACTCGAGTACCAACTTTTGAGAAGGTCGATTTACTTGATTTTCCTGGATATCGAGGTCGATTAAATTTAATTTCTATCTCTGATGTTAAAGAAGGTAATCCAATTGCTCAACTTTTATTGCGTGGTAAAGTTGCTTATCTATTTGAGAAATATACTGATAGCCAAGAAATGAATGTTTTGGTTGTTTGTACTCCATCAGATAAACAGTCAGATGTTAATGATGTTGGTCCAGTATTAGAACGTTGGATTGATAAAACGCAAGGTGAAACTGCTGAGAAAAGAGCCACTAAAAAAGCTGGCTTGCTATGGGCTATTACCATGTTTGATAAAAGAATTGGAGCATCATTACATCAATCAGAAGATAATCTAAGTAATACTTGGGGTAAAGGTGGATTATTACAACAAACTATTTTAGAACGTTTTGGTAGCTATGATTGGTTATCCAATTGGTCAAATAATGGTAAATTTAATAATGTATTTTTGGTTCGTAAACCTGGATTTGATGTACCGTTTTTAAATGTCGACGCCAAGGCAAATCTTGAACTATCTTATAATGATAATTATCAACAAGAAATGTCAATTTTGAAAAAGACATTTGTTGAAAATCCAGATATTAAAGAGTATGTAAGCGATCCAGACCAAGCTTGGGATGCGATGTTGAAGCTAAATGATGGTGGAATTGGTCGAATTAGTCAATATTTAGAACAAGTCGCTATTACTGAAGTTAAACAACAACGAATTGTTGAGCAACTTAATGAGAAAATAGATTATATCATCAATATGCGTTTTGATACTTGGTATCAAGCTGGCAGTGATGAAGAACTTGGTAAGAAAAAACAAATCATTAGTGGTGTAGTAAAAGAACTACAAGGTAAAGCATTATTATTAGGCGAACTACTTAAAGTTTTAGAATTGCCTGATCAAACTATTCGAGCCCTATATCATTCAAGCCATATAAATAATGAAGTTAGCAGTACTGGTAGTGATGATATATTAGATAATTCTTCAAACGATTTTGGTTTAAATACAGAGTTTGAGCTGTTCCCCGATTCTAGCTCTCCTCTAAAACCTAAAGCTGTTGCTAGTTTACCTACTGAATCAAAATTTGCGAAAAACGTATTTACTGCATGGTTGGAGCATTTAAGAAATATTGTATTAGATAAACATATATTACAATTTTTTGGACTTGAGCAAAAATCACTCTCTTTTATTGTTGAAGAATTAATAACTGCCGCTAACCGTTTAAAACTTGAAGCAAGTTTAACGCAGAAAATTTTAGATATCGAAAATATGGGAAGTAAACGTGATGATCTTGAGTCTCGACAAATTAGCTCTATTCATCTCTTTTTGACCGACTTTATTGCTTGGCTTGGGTTTATTCAAGGGCAAGCAAATGAAATACCGACAAGCCGTGTTAATCAAGGTAAACCTATATTTTCTTCACCATTGAGCCAATTTTCAAGTCAATTATCTCATCCACTTCCAGTGCTTGATGATAAGACTAAAAATTATTCTCAGTTTGCTATATTTGATTGGTTTATTGCATTTGCGGTGCTGGCACAAGAAAATGTCGGGCATCACGCTGGGCGTGAAATTAGTCAAGAACAAAATTCTCAACTTGGTGAGGTTTTAACTATCTTCAAACAATCGCAAATAAAATAATATGTTGTGATTATATTAGATGGTTATCATTTAATAATTATAAAAAAGGTAGCTTAAACTACCTTCTATTATGAAAGATTTATCAATCCATATTGATAAAATTATAATTGTGAAATAGAGGATATCATGGCATTAAAAATTGAATTAGAAGGCTACAAGCCAGGTATTGCTAAATTTTTGGCACAAAAATGGAATGGTAGTGCCGATATTGATATGCTTATTCAACGTAACCAGGATGGTTATTATTTATCAGGTCTTAATCAGTGGGGACCAGAAAAAAATTGGCATACATTAACTAATATGTCGGTAGATAATGAGCAATTAACTGGCCAAGTTGATGAGTGGTTAGTTGACTCATTATTGTCTCAAGAAAACCGTGTTAGATTTCTTATTCAGATCCGTGATAAGCAAAATGAAAGCTATACCGATAGTGGTGTTGTTAATATTGGTAAAACAGTATTTCCGTCATCTGCTCTAAATACTCAACAATCTGATGCTATAGAAGAAGATAAAATTGAACCTGATGAGATTGTTTCGAATTTTACTGAATCAGATTCGAAAGCACCTTCAGAATCTGCTGTTCCTCAAACTGAAATGCCTGTTGCTGAAGAAGAAAATCAGGTAATTGCCGAGCCTGAAGTTGAAATAGAAGCAGCTCCTGAGCCTGAACTTGAACCTGAACCAGCAATTACACCAGAAGAAGTTTCTACTCCACAACCAGTTAAATCAAAAAGTAAAAAGGGAATAATTATCCTAATTTTTATCACATTATTAGTTTTAGCTGGTCTAAGTGTAGCGGCATGGTATTTCTTCTTTTCAAAAGATCAGAGTCCTTTGACTGCGACAATGAATAGTCAGTGTGATGTTACAACAGCAAACAATAATGATCTATCTTTTATTCAACAGTGTTTACAGTCAAAACCTGATACGGATGCAATAATTGAGATAATAAATCAAGCAAAACAAGCCAATAAATGTAATATCGCACAGCGTTTATATGCTAATCAGTCTTTGCTGAATGCTAAAATTGCTTTACTTTATGCTAAAGAATATGATGAAAAATTTTATCAAGATAATCAGTGTTTTAAAGTTGATAAAGGTACCGCAATTTATTGGTATGAAACATCATTAAATAATGACCCTAATAACGTTTTAGCTAAAGAACGTCTAGCTGAATTGCAAAAATAATAAGGTGCAGGTATGAAAAAAACAGTCATTTCAATATTGATTATCGGATTTAGTCTTACTTGCTTACCTATAGTTACGTCGGCTTTAGAACCATTAAAGCAAGCAGGTAAAACAACACTTTATCAGCGAGTTCTTAGTACTCCGACGTGTGAATTGAAGAAGAATATTAATGATGTTAAAGGCCAATCAGTACCTGCGTTTTCTCGTTATTATGTCTATGAACGTAAAAATGAGAATAATCAAGAATGGTTGAATGTTGGTCCAGATTCTTACGGCAATACAGTTGGTTGGATTAATAATTCATGTGCGGTTGAGTGGAATATGCAATTGACTTTAGTGTTCACAAATCCAGTTGATCGTGACCCTCTGTTATTTTTTAAAGATAAAGCATCATTATCCTCAATTGTTGATGCGGATAATCCTGAAACGTTATTAAAGCCTATTCGAGACGAACTAAAAGATAATAAAGCAGTACCACAGATTCTGGCTCAAGAACCGAAGGAATTTGTTGATTTCAAGAATAATTTTTATTTATTACCGATTTTACAAGGTGAGGAGGTAATGAATGGTCAAGGTTTTTATGAACGAATTTTAGAGGTTGCTTCAGTTAGTAAACAACAAACAGTCGTTAAAAGTAATAATAAACCATCTACCTCATCTTCGGATGATAATACTAATCAAGTTGCTCCATTCAAAGCTGCAATTGTGTTTGTTATTGATTCAACGATTTCGATGGATCCTTATATATCGAGAACAAAAGAGGCTGTTGAACGAGTTTATCAGCGTATTGAAAAAGAGCAGTTACAAGATCAGGTTAAATTTGGATTGGTATCCTTTCGTTCAAGCTTAAAAGCTTCGGATAAATTGGAGTTTGTCAGTAAGATATTTGTAGATCCAAATCAAGTAAAAAATAAGGAAGAATTCAAAAAACTTAGTGCTTCTCTTAAACAAGCCACGGTCTCAACAACTTATTTTGCTGAGGACTCTTATGCGGGCGTTGCACAAGCGTTAAATGATATTAATTGGAATAATTTTGGCGCTCGATATATGATTCTAATTACTGATGCAAGCGCTATTCCTGGCGATGATAAGCTTTCAAGTACAGGTATGGATGCTGCTCAATTACGACTTGAAGCACAGCATAAAGGTGTTGCAATTTATGCTTTACATTTAAAAACGCCAAGTGGTGAAAAAGATCATCAAGTGGCCGAAAAGCAATATTCTGATTTGACCTATAACGATTTTATTCATAAATCACTTTATTATCCTGTTAATGCTGGCGATGTAAATGAGTTTGGTAAAAAAGTAGATTCATTAGCTCAAGCATTATCAGAGCAAGTTAAATTAGCCTATAAAGGTGAGTCTTCAGTTGGTAATGCCCTTAATGCCAAAGATGATAATGACTCTAATATGTTAAAAGATGCTTTACTATTAGGTAAAGCAATGCAGCTAGCTTATTTAGGTGATACTAACGGCACTAAGGCTCCGTCAGTTTTTAAAGCCTGGATAGCTGATAAAGACTTTGTTAAACCGACAATTCCAACAGCAGAACCTAGAATTTTACTAACTAAATCACAATTAAGTGATTTAAGCGATATTGTAACTAAAATCGCTAATGCTGCTAATGATGGGTTAATTTCTGCCGATGATATGTTCTCACAATTACGTTCTGTTGCTGCTGCGATGGGGCAAGATCCAAGTAAATTAAAATCAGATTCAGTCACAAAAATTGCTGATTTAGGACTATTAGGTGAATATTTAGATAATATTCCGTATAAAAGTGATGTAACTAGTCTTGATCAAGAGACATGGAAAAGTATGAGTGGGATTGAACAAGAAAAATTCATACGTAATCTAAATAGTAAAGTACGTTATTACCAAAAATGTAATGCTGATGTTGATCGTTGGATATCACTATCTGAAGGTAGTGACCCTAGAGAAAACGTTTACCCGATTCCGTTAGAAATGTTGCCATAAAATATGTTAACTATAAATAATTTGGTGATTTCTAGACCGATCGGTAAATCTTTTTTTAAGGTTTGTTTGCCTGAGCTTTCGGTGAAAGCAGGGCAAGTGGTTGTCATTAAAGGTGATAGTGGTTGCGGTAAAAGTACTTTACTTGAGATGATAGGCTTAATTCTTAAGCCAGATGAAGTCGATTGTTATAATCTTATGGTTGATAATGAAACTTATGACATTGCTAATGTGATTCATCAGAATAATATTAATCAATTAGCCAATATCCGAGCGCAATATTTGGGTTTTATGTTACAAACTGGTGGATTACTTCCATTTTTAAATATTAAAAATAATATTTTGTTATCAGCTAAAGTATTGCGAAAACCTGTTGATTCTAATCGATTTGACTATTTGGTTGATAAACTTAATATTGCTCATTTATTGAATAAATATCCGAAACAACTATCTATAGGTGAAAGGCAACGGGCATCTTTTATTCGATCTATTATTCATAAACCCGCGTTATTATTAGCTGACGAGCCAACCTCTGCTCTTGATCCTTATAATGCAAATTTGTTATTTGATTTAATAATAGAACAAGCTCAACAAGATAATATTGCTGCAATGATTGTTACACATGATTGGCAAAGTATTGAAAATAAAGGGTTGTTCACTTTATCGGCAAAATTAACATCTATGCAATCGTCAGAATTTTTACCGTCCGTTATAAAGTAAGGTGTAAAATATGGATAAAGTAACATCAAAGTGGCGGTTTATTTCTCGATTATCATTGGCCGATTTATGGTATGACAAGAAAGTATCATTTTGTATTATTGCTTCAATAATATCAGTTATTACACCCTTGTTACTTTTGTTTAGTTTAAAATATGGTGTTGTTGCACAGCTACGCCATCAATTACTTAATGATCCACAAAATTTAGAAGTAAAAATTGTTGGTAATTTACAATTTGATCAGTCAATGTTTGATTGGATTAAAAACCAACCTGAAACTGCATTTGTTATTCCTCTTACACGTTCATTGAATACCCAAGCAGATATGTTTAAAGATTCTGGACATTTTGTTAATAATGTTGAAGTTCTTCCAACAGCAAAAGGTGATCCGATAACCCAAAATATGCCATTGATTAGTCAAGAAAATCAAGTTTTATTGAGCGCTCTAGCTGCTGAAAAAATGCAAGCAAAAATAGGAAGCCGAGTAAAAATGGTAATCACAAGGCAACTGGATGGCAAAATTGAAAAAGGTATGACGGAATTGGATGTTATTGGCATTGTGCCTGAAACTTATTATGGACGTGCAGCCGGCTTTGTAAGTTTAGACCTTTTAATTGAAATGGAACATTTTTACGATGGTTTTCAAAGTGAAATTTTTTCAACCGGAACCGGTTTGGCTAATTCTACTTATCCTGATTCATTTGCCAGAGCGCGAATTTATGCCAATTCTCTTGATAATGTTGCGCCTTTATCATTGAAATTACGTGAAAAAAATATAGAAACTCGAACACAAGCAAATGCAATTGAAAATATGCAAGCAATTGATAAGGTACTTAGTTTTATTTTCAGCGTGATTGCTATTACCGCAATTTTTGGTTGTATATTATCCTTTAGTGGTTCATTTTTATCTAATATTGAGCGAAAGCGTAAAGATATTGCTTTTATGAGACTTATCGGATTTAAGTCTAAGGAAGTGATGTTTTATTTGCTTACTCAAGCGATGGCATTAAGTTGTTTAGCTTTTATTGTTTCATGTGTACTTTTTTTATTAGGGAATTGTACATTTAATCTGGTCTTAGGTAAAAATTTAGTTTCACAACCAATTGTAAGTCAATTACAATTTTATCATTTTATTATCGCATTTGTATTAACGTTATTTATATCATTTGTTGTTGTTGCGATAGGAGGACGAGGTGCTATTAGTATTCAACCAGCAGAAAGTCTACGCGAAGCGTAATTTTAGACCAGTTTTCTTGGCAATTGGATTAGGTTTAATTTCGAGTATAAGTTATGCTGAACCATGGGATAGTAAATTTTATAATCCCAAACCTTCAAATGATGACGTTATTTTACCTATGCCATGTGAAGGCAGTTTGGTGATGAAAAAAGTTTTTACACCAACACGTAAACTACTAGATGATGTCAAAATTGTTTTAGGTAGTAATAATAAAGAATTAGGTTTTGCTGAGTACGCGACTCCTAATTATATATCTGGTAGTTTTTCCGATGCTGGTAAGGAAAGGTATTTTCTTATTGGTAAATATGAAATTACTGCACTTCAATATCAAGCTGTTATGAATGATACTTGTCCAACCGCTAAACCTAATCTTATTTTCCCAATTACTGAAGTTAGTTGGTTTGATGCCGTTGCTTTTACTGATAAATATAATCGATGGTTACTTAATCAATCTACAGTTAAATCAATTGATGTACCTAAAGGTTATGTTCGATTACCCAGTAATACTGAATGGGAATATGCAGCACGAGGTGGGTCTAAAGTTACGGAATCGGAATTTAGAGAATCAAGATTTCCTATGACTAATAACTTAGAAAATTATGCTTGGTTCTCAGGTGCTAAATCAGCAAATGGTAAATTGCAGCTTATTGGGCGATTAGAACCTAACCCTCTTGATATCTATGATATTTTGGGTAATGCAAGTGAAATGATGTTTGATTCATTCCGTATGAATAAGCTTGATCGTTACCATGGACAACAAGGCGGTATGATTGTTCGAGGAGGCAGTTATTTAACCCCTGAATCCTCAATGACAACAGCTATTAGAACGGAAAAACCTTATTATGATGCTCAAAGTGCATATAAAAGCAAAGATGTTGGTTTTCGTTTAGTTTATACAAGTGAAGTTATTCAGTCGAATGATCTGGTAAAACAGCTCGATCAAGAATGGAACGAATTAGGTAATGGTGCTGGCATTTCGAAGAATGAGAATGTTGTCAATGAACTTGAAAAAATCACTAAACAAGTTGATGATGAAAAAACTAAAAAGGAATTGAATCAACTAAATGCCTTATTACGCAGCGCTAATCAAGCGCGAGATGAACAAAGAGACCGCTCGATTCAATCAGCACTACAATTAGGTGCTTTCCTCTGTGCTAATGTATCAGATTTGAATGATAAATTTGAATATAATAATAATCTGTATGAAACAATGACTGAAGAAATCTGTGATCCAAACGAAATAGATTCTTTAGATGATGAAAATATGTGCTCGAAAGTGAAATTAAATAATTTAAAAAAGGTCTTAGATGAATCTAAAAAGGCGCGTGATTTTATACTAAAATATTATTCTGATACGATTGTAAATACTGCTACAAATTATGAAATAGACACGATTAATAATCAATCTAAACCCACACAATTTATTTTAGAAAATAGTGGTAAGGCTAATATGAGTGATTATTTAAAACTCTATTTCAAACATATTAATCAATATATTGAATCAGGGAAGATCGAGCGTTCCACTTGGCTTCAAACATGTAATGAAATAAAAGGGAAAAAATAATGAATAAACTAATAGTAACGATAACCTTATGTATCTCAATGGTTTTAACTGGTTGTCAGAATTCGGGTGGGGCAAGAACTAAAGGTGTAGATCCTACCTTAACTAAAAGTAATAGTGCTAAGTTCTTTAGTAAATCAGCATGGCAGTCTTGCGCTGTAGGTGCAGGTGTAGCTGGTGTTGGATGTTTTTTATTAGGTGGTAAAGCAGGTACTTGTATTGCGTCAGCTGCAGTGGGTTGTGGTGTAATGATGGGTGCAAATTACTATCTTGATACTAAACGTGCAGAATACGCTGATGCCGAAATGCGACTTGATGTTTATATTCAAGATGTTCAGCAAAATACTTATGAAGTTCAAGCTGTAACAGAAACAGCTAAAACTGTATTAGATAAAAATTTAGCAACACTTAAAACATTAAATAATCAAATTAAGTCACAAACAGTGAATAAAACCGAAGCTAAACGTGATTTAACTCAAATTGATGCTAACATTGCTTATTTAACAGATAAATTATCTCGTATGAAAAAAGTTGAAAGAGATTGGATATCAATTTCTGCTCAAGAACGACGATCAGGCGTAAACGTTTCAAAACTTGATAAACAAATTAACCAATTACATAAACAAATTGCTGTGCTTGAAAAGCAAGTCAACCTTGTTACTCAGCAACGCTCAGCAGTGAAGGTAAGCTAATATGAAAAAGATTTCACTTATTTTATTACTAAGCTCGCTCGTTTTTTTGAGTGGTTGTTCAACAACGCCAGAACAGTGCGATCCAACCAATACAAACATTGGTATTTTGGACAAAATTAGCTGTAATTATTCTGGTAATTATCAAGCTCGTATTGATAAGAAAGAACAAATATTAGAAAACGAGAAAAGAGCTAATGCGCAGTTTAGAGAAATTTACGCAACTATTGAGAGACAGAAAAACTCTACATCACTGAGTGTTAAACAAAAACAAGCTCAATTACAAAAATTAAAAACTGAGTTAACTCAGTTAACCAATGAGGTCAAAGCAAAAGCTAAAAATCGTAATGATCTTCAAGCTCAAGTTAAAGACATTGAACAGCAGATGAATAAAGTTAATAATTCAAATGCATCTGACATTGAAAAACAAGTTGAGTTAGATAAGTTAAATAAAAAGCTTCAAAGATTACAAAAAGCGTTAAATATTTAACAATGATTTGATATTGATTAACTAAAAAATTTGTTGAACATAGGGAAATAAAGAAACAATGCAGCGAATAACAAGAATTATATTTGATAATGGTGATCCTAATAAAGCGTCTTTGTTAGAACAATATAATTCTTTGTTAGCATTGTTAAAAAGAAATTTAACAGAGCGGACGTTTTCAATTTTAGGTATTCCTAAGTTAATTGATAATAATCAATATGTTGGTTGGTATAGTAATCTTGAAGGTCAACCTGTCTTACTTAGTAATATTGAAAACGAGGAACATAAAAAGCAGATTGAAAAAACGCTATATACTCGGATTAATGACATTGAATTAGCGATTAAAACGATGTCATTAACAATCGAAGAACAAACTTTAATATCAACCTGGTTGCCGAGAATTAAAAGTTTGGGTAATACAATTTATGTTATCAACGATGATCCGGTTATAGTTAATACTTTTGAAGAACCTATTTTACCTAAATCTCCTATAACACCACCGGTAGTTCCACCAAAATCATTTTGGCGGTGGTGGTATTTCTTGTTGCTTGCCTTATTTTTAATTGGATTGCTTGGTTTACTTTGGTACTTCTTCTGTCCATATGGAAAAGAAAAAATACCTGAGCAAATAATTGCTCAAAATGTAGAAGAACATAAAACGGAACCAACTCCAATAGTTGAACCACCAAAAGAGCCTGAAATAAAATCGGTACCAGAAGATGTTAAACCTGTTGTTAAACCAGAACCAGTTCCTGAACCTATTCCTGAACCTATTCCTGAACCTGCACCTGCACCTGCACCAGTAGAAAAAACAAAAGATTGTGTACCTAAAGAAGAAGTGCTCAATAATAAAGACGCACCTAAAATGGTTTTGATTTTCGATAATTCAGCTTCCATGACAATTACCTTAATGGAGTCACAAGCAAGTATTAATAAGTTTTTAAAAGCTAATTTTTATTCAATGACTCGGAAAGAAGCTGAAGCTTATGAAAAGCGGATGACCCGTTTACCTAATCGTTTATCAAAAAGCAAAGAAGTTGCAGTAACAAGTATTGATAAAATACAACAAAATATCGATATTTCACTTGTGACATTAACAAGCTGTCCGGCAGCACAAACAACACCATTTTATTCTTATCAAAATAGAGAAAAACTAAAAAATAAAATTAAACGATTGCGTCCTTTAGACTATAACAGTGCAACACCATTATACAGTGGTGTTAAACAGGCGAGTAAACTCCTTGATGGCGTTAATCGTGATGATTATATTTTAATTATCAGCGATGGTGAGGATAATTGTACTCGTGCTAATATTTGTACCCTTGCTACTAAAATTGCAGCAGAAAAACCACGTTTAAAAATAAATATTGTTGATATAGCTGGGCAACATAAAATAGATTGTGTTGCAAAAAGAACGGGGGGAAATGTTTATATAGCTAAAAGTCCAACAGAGCTTATTAATCAAATGAATAATGCAGTTTCAAACATGAATATTAGTAAGCCTATTTGCGAATAAAATACCGAGTAATTTTTCAAATTACCGGCTAGTGATGAGGATTAAGTTAAGAAATGCAAAGAATAACTCGCATAGCTTTTGAACAAAGTAATTTAAACAAGATGCAGTTACTGGAACAGTATGGCTTTTTACTTTCAATACTTAAACCACATCTAACCGCTAGAACATATTCAATTTTTGCTACACCAAAATTAATTGAAGACAATCAATATATAGGTTGGTATACAAATCTTGAAGGGCAACCCACCTTACTTAATGACATAATTGACGAATCTCATAAATCTGAAATTAAACAAACTCTAGCTACTAGAATCAATGATATTGAAACAGCAGCAAAATTAATTTCTTTAACTAATGAACAAAAAACTCTAGTTTCTTCATGGTTACTGAGAATTAAAAACCTAAAGAATAATATTTATGTAATCAATAATGAGCCGGTTATTGTCGATACATTTGAACCTATCGAACTACCAATTGCTCCAGTAATAGTACCAAAACCTTTCTGGAAATGGTGGTATACTTTGATTTTAGCCTTACTTTTATTAGCAGCTTTAGGATTATTATGGTACTTTTTTAATCCTTTTAAAGAATCTAAAAACGTCGAGCCTATAACTGTCAAGGAAGAAAAAAAAGTAGAGCCAACTGTTGAACAACCAAAAGAACCAGTTATTAAGCCTCAACCAGAGCCTGAAGTAAAGCAAGAACCTAACGTTCCTGAACCCCAACCTGTTGTTAAACCAAAACCGGTTCCAGATCCGATTACTAATCCTGAGTCTAAGCCTGAAGTAAAACAAGAGCCTAAAGCTCCTGAACCTCAACCTGTTGTTAAACCAAAACCGGTTCCAGATCCGATTACTAATCCTGAGCCTAAGCCTGAACCTAAACCTGAACCTAAACCTGAACCTAAACCTGAACCAAAGCCAAAAGTAAAAAATCCACCAAATTGTATTACTAAAGAAGAATTAGCCAAAAATAGTAATCCATCTAAAATGGCATTAATATTCGATAATTCATTATCGATGACTGTAACTTTAGCTGAATCACCAATGGAAGTCGGGCAATATTTCAATTATTTAAGCTATGGTTATCCGAGAGGTATGTCTCAGCAAGATAAAATAGATTATGACAAACGAATGACGCGTTTACCCACTCGCTTATCAACCAGTAAAAAAGTTGCATTAACAAGTATTGATAAAATACAGCAAAATATTAATATTTCATTGGTGGCACTTAATGGTTGCCCAGTAGCCGATACTACGCCTTTTTATAATTATTCAAGTAGAGGTGCTTTGAAAAGTAAAATTAATAGATTAACACCAAGTGCTGCTGGTGGTGGAGGAACACCACTTTATAGCGGATTAGAAAAAGCCAGCCAAATGCTTGACGGTGTAAAACGTGATGATTATATTCTTATAATTAGTGATGGTGAGGATAATTGTACGCGTGCAAATATTTGTACTCTTGCTAATCATATAGCTACCCAAAAACCTCGTTTGAAGATAAATATAGTAGATATTGCAGGTGAACATAAAATAGACTGTATCGCAAATGCGACAGGTGGCAAAGTGTATATTGCACAAAGTCCTAAAGATATGATTAGGCAGATGAATAAAGCTGTTTCAGACTTAAAAATCAATAGGTCTGTTTGTCAGTAATTAAAGTTAATAGATGGAATTTATCACATAAAATTACTTTTTAATTTTTAATAAATTTGCAAAAAAAAACCAGACACAATGTCTGGTTTTTTATTAGATAATTAATTAGAAATCCAAATTAGCTGCTTTCAAGGCATTTTCTTCAATGAATAATCTACGAGGTTCAACCTCATCACCCATTAATGTAGTAAACAATTGATCTGCTTCAATGGCATCTTTAATGGTTACTTGTAACATTCTTCGGCTTGTTGGATCCATGGTTGTTTCCCATAATTGTTCTGGGTTCATTTCACCTAAACCTTTATAACGTTGGATAGTTAATCCACGACGAGATTCACGAATTAACCAATCAACTGCATCTTCAAATGAGCTAACTGGTTGTTTTCTCTCACCACGTTGTATAAATGCGCTTTCCTCAAGTAAATCTTTCAATTGTGATCCTAAATGGCAGATATTTCGATATTCATTACTATGAATAAACACTTGATCTAACGCATAATTAGTATCCACACCATGTGTTCTTACTTTAATAACAGGTATATACAATTCTGCTTTTTCGTTGTAATCCGCACTATAAAGGTAGGTACTACCGTGTTGTTCTTTATTAGATAGTTTTTCAACAATAGATTTTGCCCAATTTTCAGCTTTGTATTGATCTTTCAAGATATTTTCATCTAATACTTCCTGATAAACTAATTCTGATAATAAGGCTTTAGGGTAGCGACGTTCCATTTTAGTAATTAATTTTTCGACTTTCTGATATTCGGCAATTAATTTTTCTAAAGCTTCGCCAGCTAAAGCTGGAGCATGGTCATTAACATGTAATGATGCATCTTCTAATGCCAAAGCGATTTGGAATTGAGTCATTGCATCGTCATCTTTAATATATTGCTCTTGTTTCCCTTTTTTGACCTTATATAGTGGTGGTTGAGCAATATAGACATAACCTCGTTCAATGATCTCAGGCATTTGACGGTAGAAGAATGTTAGCAATAATGTTCTAATATGCGATCCATCAACATCGGCATCGGTCATAATAATAATGCTATGGTAACGCATTTTATCTGGATTATATTCATCACGGCCAATGCCACAACCTAAAGCAGTAATTAACGTTGCTACTTCTTGTGAAGAAAGCATTTTGTCAAAACGAGCTTTTTCAACATTTAGAATTTTACCTTTTAACGGTAAAATTGCTTGGTTTCTACGATTTCGTCCTTGTTTTGCAGAGCCACCTGCAGAGTCCCCTTCCACTAGGTATAGTTCAGATAAAGCTGGATCTTTTTCTTGGCAATCAGCAAGTTTTCCAGGCAAACCACCTAAATCTAAAGCGCCTTTACGACGTGTCATTTCGCGAGCTTTTCTTGCTGCCTCACGAGCTCTCGCTGCATCGATAATTTTACCTACTACAATTTTTGCATCTGAAGGATTTTCAAGTAAATATTCAGCTAGTTTTTCGCCCATTACAGACTCAACTGCTGATTTAACTTCAGATGACACCAATTTATCTTTAGTTTGTGATGAGAATTTAGGATCAGGCACTTTTACTGATACAACAGCAATTAACCCTTCTCGAGCATCATCACCTGTAGCACTAATTTTTGCTTTTTTGCTATAGCCTTCGGTTTCCATGTAGTTATTTAATGTACGTGTCATAGCGCCACGGAAGCCAGCCAAGTGAGTACCACCATCACGTTGAGGAATGTTATTTGTAAAACAATAGATATTTTCTTGGTAACCGTCATTCCATTGTAGTGCAACTTCGACACCAATATTATCTTTCTCAGTACTAAAATAAAAAATCTTTGGATGAATTGGGTTTTTATTTTTATTTAGATATTCTACGAAAGCTTGAATACCACCTTCATAATGGTAATGTTCACTTTTACCTGTACGTTCATCGGTGAGTTTGATTGAAACACCTGAATTTAAGAATGATAGTTCGCGTAATCTTTTTGCCAGATGGTCATACACAAATTCAATGTTAGAAAAAGTTTCTGGACTTGGCCAAAAACGAACATATGTACCTGATTCAGTTGTTTCACCAATGATTTTTAGCGGTTCTTCAGGAACGCCTAAATGATAAATTTGTTTATGTATTTTACCTTCACGATAAATCACTAATTCTAACTTATCTGATAAAGCATTGACGACTGAAACACCAACACCATGTAAACCACCAGACACTTTGTATGAATTATCATCAAATTTACCACCGGCATGCAAAACAGTCATAATAACTTCTGCTGCGGAAATACCTTCTTCTTCATGGATGCCAGTAGGTATACCTCGACCATCATCTCGTACAGAAACGGAATTATCAGGATGGATTGTAACTTCAATATGGTGACAATAACCAGCTAATGCTTCATCAATGGCATTATCTACCACTTCAAAAACCATATGGTGAAGCCCTGTTCCATCATCAGTATCACCAATATACATACCTGGGCGTTTTCGGACAGCATCAAGTCCTTTAAGTACTTTAATGCTGGAAGAATCATAAGAGTTAGACATGGATTTCTCGACTTATTTGATTATTTATATCATT
Source organism: Gilliamella sp. wkB195 (assembly GCF_001690445.1). Classification (NCBI taxonomy): domain Bacteria; kingdom Pseudomonadati; phylum Pseudomonadota; class Gammaproteobacteria; order Orbales; family Orbaceae; genus Gilliamella; species Gilliamella sp. wkB195. Next base: position 37,170 of record NZ_LZGP01000025.1, on the reverse strand, counting down.
TTGTATATTTAAGAAATTATACCAGAATTTATGTGAAAAATCTTATCATTTTCATCGATCATATGGCTAATTTGCTCTTGATTAACCGCTGTAATGAAAACTTGAGATTGTGCTGATTTTAATCGTTTTGCTAATAAGTTACGTTTATTTTTATCAAGCTCTGAAGCAAAGTCATCAATTAAGTAAATACAGGATTGGCCTGTTGTTTCTGAGAAATATTCACCTTGAGACAAACGTAATGCACACATGAGTAATTTTAATTGTCCCCGAGATAATAAATCTTCAACAGGAATATTATCTATTCGTAATTTTAAATCTGCTTTATGAGGACCTAGCGAAGTATAATTAATGAACTTATCTCTTTCAAATTGTCTATATAATATATCTGAATAACTGATTCCATGCTCCCAGCCCTGATAATATTGGCAATTAAGTTGATATTCTGGTAGAAAATCATGACAGGTTTGCATAATTTGAGGAAATATATTTTGACTATAACTAGCCCTAATCTGGCTGATTTTTTCTGCAATCGGTGCTAACTCTTTATCCCAAGGTAATAATTGATTATAGTTTGATGACTGTTTTAATAAAGCATTACGCTGTTTAAAGAGGCGTTTTAAGTTATTCCAAAGTGATACAAATTCAGGATAGTGATGAAAACATCCCCAATCTATAAAAGCACGGCGATATTTTGGTCCTCCGGTAAGTAGATCAAATCCTTCAGGCGTAATAAGTTGAATTGGTAATAATTTAGCTAAATCCGTCAACCGAAATCCTTCGTCACCATCAATTTTTATCGTATTATCGTTATGGCGTGTTTTTGATAAACCTATTGTTCGAGTTTTTTGTGCAGATTCAATTTGACTAAATAATACTAACTCTGGTTTTTCATGTTGTATTATTCGATTGGATTGAATATGTCTAAAAGCTCGACCATGTCCGAGCATATAAATCGCCTCGAGGAGGCTGGTTTTTCCGCTACCATTATCACCAACTATATAATTAAAATGTTTGGATAATGATAATTCAGCATAATCAATATTTCGAAAGTGATAAATTTTGATTTGAGAAAGTGTCATGTCGGTAAAGTTTCCGGCCGAGGCCGGAAGTTTAAATGATCGTTAATTATAAGCGCATTGGCATAACAACATAAGTTGCAGATTGGTTGTTGATATCTTCAATTTGCACACTTGATGTTGCATCAGTTAATAATAATTGGACGCTATCGCATTTTAATGTGTTTAATATGTCCAATAAATACGTTACATTGAAACCAATTTCAAGCTCTTGAGATTCGTATTTTACATCAATAACTTCTTCTGCTTCTTCTTGTTCAGGATTGTTTGCAGTAATTTTAATCTGATTGCTATGTACATATAATCTTATGCCGCGAAATTTTTCATTTGAAAGAATCGCAACACGAGATAAAGCATTTCTTAGTTCTTCACATGATACTTCAAGTGGTTTATCAGGATTACGAGGCATTACACGTTTATAATCAGGAAATTTTCCATCAATAAGTTTTGAAGTAAAAGTAAAATCGCCAAGACTAATACGTAAATTATTGTTACCAATTTGCATATTAACTAGCTCATCATTATCACCAACTAGTTTTGCCAGTTCAATTACGCCTTTTCTTGGTAAAATGACTGAACAGCATTCAGAGATCTCATGACCAACAGGTTGAGCACACACAGCTAATCGATGACCATCAGTTGCAACGGTTTTTAATAGACCATCTTCAATTTCAAATAGCATACCATTTAAATAATATCTTACATCTTGGTTAGCCATTGAGAATTGAACTGCGTCTATAAGTCGTTTGATAGTCTTTTGAGGTATAGAAAGTTCAACATCACTTTGCCAATTTTCTAGATTAGGAAAATCTGATGCAGGTAGTGTAGATAAAGAAAATTTACTTCGACCTGACTGAATAATCAATCGATTATCGTCAACGCTTATCGATATTTGAGCATCACTAGGAAGATTTCGACAGATATCAAGAAACTTTCTAGCTGGAACAGTTGTAGCACCCGCTTCACTAGGCTCTGTTAGGGGAATATGAGAAATCATTTCAATTTCTAAATCTGTTCCCGTCATGGATAGCGTGTTTTCACTCACCTGCAATAATAAATTACCTAAAATGGGGAGGGTAGGTCGGCTACCTAATGGTGCACTAACAAGTTGCAATGGTTTGATAAGTTTTTCACGATCTATAATAAATTTCATAGTGTTAATTCTTTTTTAAGTTGATAATGTTCGAATTAAATTGGAATAATCCTCTTTAATGTCATTGCTTTCTTCTTTTAACTCTGCGATCTTCCGACATGCATGTAATACTGTTGTATGATCTCTTCCACCAAAACCATCACCTATTTCTGGAAGGCTTTTGTTGGTTAGCTCTTTCGCTAACGCCATTGCTACTTGTCTTGGTCTTGCGACAGAACGAGAACGGCGTTTAGATAATAAGTCAGAAACTTTAATTTTATAATATTCAGCAACCGTTTTTTGAATATTTTCAATAGTAATCAATTTTTCTTGTAAGGCAAGTAAATCTTTTAAAGCATCTTTGACAAAATCAATGGTGATAGATTTGCCTGTAAAATTAGCATTGGCAATAACTCGATTAAGTGCACCTTCTAATTCTCTTACGTTTGATCGTAGTCGTTTAGCAATGAAAAAAGCGACCTCTTCAGGTAATTTTATTTTGTTTTCGTCTGCTTTTTTCATCAAAATAGCCACTCGAGTTTCAAGTTCTGGTGGTTCTATAGCGATGGTTAATCCCCAACCAAACCTTGACTTTAAACGATCTTCTACACCATCAATTTCTTTAGGATAACGATCCGAGGTTAGGATAATTTGTTGGTTGCCTTCTAACAATGAATTAAATGTATGGAAAAACTCTTCTTGTGAACGCTCTTTATTTGCAAAAAATTGAATATCATCAATAAGGAGAGCGTCAACAGATCGATAATAGTTTTTAAACTCTTCAATAGCATTATTTTGTAAAGCTTTGACCATGTCTTGAACAAAGCGTTCTGAATGCATATAAACAACTTTAGCGTTAGCTTTACCTGCCATAATTTCATTACCAACAGCATGTAACAAGTGAGTTTTTCCTAAACCTGTTGAGCCATATAAAAAAAGAGGGTTGTAAGCTTTTCCTGGATTTTCAGCTACTTGTTTAGCTGCTGCAACAGCAAGTTGATTAGATTTACCTTCAACAAAGCTGTTGAAAGTATGCTTATGATTAATACCCGAATAATAAGTGTGATTATTATTATTCTCTTTTGTTGTTTTCCAAGAAGGTACAACATCAGATTTATTAATTTTAGATTTTTTTTCTACAGATAAAGTTGAACCAACTTCCAAATATAATTTTAGTGAATCATTACCCAGTAAATTATTCAATAATTGCGAGATAGTCGTTAAATATTTATTTTTAACCCAATCTAATACAAATCTGTTTGGAGCATAAATATAAAGTTTATTCTCAACCATTTCCACTTGTAACGGTCGAATCCATAAATTGAATTCTGTTGTAGGAAGCGCTTCTTGTAATTGAGAAAGACAATCTTGCCAAATCGAGGTAGACATGGCTACTCCTTTAATTGGGATACTAACAATACTGGAATAATTATAATCTTTTTTGTGGATAATTTGTAGGGTTCAAGCAAGATATAATTTAATTATTAACATATAAATGAAAAAACCCAGCCGAAGCTGGGTTCAAAGGTGTAATTAATAACAAAAACTATTTTGTTTGATCAATTACTTGGACCTCTTGCACGTTACGTGCTTTAACTTCAATTTCAACACGACGATCTGGTGCTAAACATGCTTTTAAGTCAGCGCCACGAAGTGCATTACATTTATTACCAGTAACTGGTTGTGCTTTACCCATACCGCGTGAAGTGATGATTTCAGCTGGAACACCTTTTTGAACTAAATAGTTCAATACAGTGTGTGCACGACGTTCTGATAGTTTTTGGTTATAGCTATCTGAACCGATACGGTCAGTGTGACCAATTACTACGATAGCACTTTGAGTTGGGTTAATTTTAACAAGAGTAGTTAATAAATTATCAAGTGCTTGACGACCTTCTGCTTTTAAATCAGATTTTGCATAAGCAAATAACACATCTTCATTTAAAACATAACGATTTACTTCAGTTTTGATTTCAACTGGAGCTGCAACAGATGGAGAACCTAAACGGTAAGTAATACCTAAGCTTACAGTTCCTGCATCTGGAGATGCGTGAGTTTTAGTATGAATATGTTGAACATATTGGTATTCTAAACGAGTAGAGAAATCTTCGTTAAGACGATAATCAAGACCTAAAGCATAAACTGGTGATAAATCAGTTTTTGTTTTACCACGGCCGTAAGCTTCTTTGATATCACCACTATTTTTCCATTTAGCAATAGTTACCATTCCACCTGCACGACCATAAATATCTAAATCGTCAGAAATGAATGATAGTGGGTAACTTAATTTACCAGTTAAAGAAACGCCTTGTGCTGAAACTTTACTATTACCAGCGTTAGAATGATCACCAAGATAAGTTCTTTTATATTTTGCAGAACCTAACCAATCATAACCTAATTCAAAAGCTAAGTAAGGATTAGCTTGGAAACCAAGGAAAGCACCGCCAGCAACATTACTTCTATTAGAAGTTTTAATACCAGCTTCATCTTTATCATAACCACGAACTTTATTTGCGTCTAAATTATAAAGTTCTGACCAACCTAATTTAGCACCTACATAAAAAGTATTGTCTTCATATGCAGCGTTAGCGGCAGTAGCGGTTAAACTTGCAACAGCCATTGCTAGAGCTAGAGTTGTTTTTTTCATTTTTTTGCCTCAACTTATTTGTTGTAATAGACGTTGTTTAATTTGCTTTTATTGTTTAATTTTACTTAATTTTTACGGTGTTTTATACTTAATGACCAATTATGTTACACATAATCTATTACGTATTATAGCACAATTATTATTCGGATCTAGGATAATTGATAATATATTGTAAAAAAATTAAACAATCTTATTTATAATAATATATAAATCGTTAATTGAGTTTGATAATGTGTTAGCCATAATATAGAAATCAGCTTCTAAACGTTTATCAAATTCATCAGATCCAATATCTTCATTTTCATCTAAAATAACAGAATCAAATTTAATTCTTTTCAATGTTAAGTCAGGATTAATAATAAAATTGATTCCACGTTCATCAATGATTTTAAGTTTGGTGACCCATTTACCAGAATCTAAATGAACTAACATTTCATCACTTGTAATATCTTGATTTTTACAACTGATAATCCCATTACCCTCAAGTGGATCTTTTAATTCTGCTTCATCACCCAATATAAAAGGAGGAAAACTAAGTTTTTCTCTAACCCAAGTTGTCATAATCTTTTCAAGCGGTTTTTCGATGGAAAGAGGCGTTAATGCTAATGCTCCAAGTTCTTTCCGTAAAATCGCTAGAATATCTTCAGCAAGTTTAAAACTACTGCAATCGATAATAATCCTTTTATTTTCAATGTCGATCCATAACCAATAATAGTTATATTTGCTAAATGCTCTAGGCATTAAATCGATCATCACTTCATCTTTTAATGTCGCTTTTTCATTTTTACTAAGTTTACGGCTTAATGCCTTCTCTTGCTTGTCAATCTTCTCATTTAAGGCTTGTTTGATGACAGGTGCAGGTAAAATTTTAGTTTCTTTCTTTATTTTTAATAATAAATGCCCTTGCATATCAATAATAAAATCATCCAAATTGTTATCATCGTAAGGGGATACCCAACCCATTTTGGTGGTATCTAAATTACCACAAGGAGAAAATAAAGCAGATTTGAGTGCATTTTCAATAGTCTGTTTATCCAGTAAATTATCATTATTAAGTTGATAGATAATTGCGTTTTTAAACCAAAGCATAGTGTAATTTTTCCAAAAATTAATTCATGAAAATTATTTAATTAAAATAATTAAAATAAGATTTTCACAGAAAATAAAGTATTATTAATAAGATTTAATAAAAGTATTAAAATTTATAAGATAAGCCCATATAAATGGATGTTATCGTACTATCATCAACCATAGGGCTGTCAGCTGCATCACCAGTCAGTTTATCAATATGAATTCCGCCAAAAGTAGCGATATTATCTGTTAAAGAATATTGCGCACCGATTTCAAAGTAAGGTGTAAAAGAACTATCTGCATTGAAATAGCGTAATCCTGAACGTGAAGATTCTTTATGAGATACACCATAATAATAGTCATTATGTTTACCATCAGCCCAGTTTATACCAATAGTAGGTGCGATAATTAAATTACCTTGTATATAAGGAACAGTATAGTCGGCATTAACTAAGATTCCATTACTATTATTGAGCATATCAGCGCCAATACTACTTGAAAAAATACCCCAATTAGTGGTGATATCATAATCAATTTCAGCTAACACAGTGGAATGACGACTATTAAGTTGTCTTAACTTATGATTGTCAGAATCATGAGGTTTAAATTCATTAGCAAGATAACGAACGCCAAATGATAAACTTTGATTATCGTTGTTAAAAGCGTAAATACCAGCTGATAGATCATCAATAAAAAAATAGCCATTATCATAATCAATATGAGGAACCGGATAGTAACTTGAACTATAATTTTTATATGGTGAGTTAGACCAACCCAAACCGACGCCTAATGAAGTAGGATCTGCTGACGCAATATGAGTATACCCTAAAGGAAACATTGATAATAGTGAGATTATGCAGCTTAATTTTTTCATTTTGATAACCACTCATACTGATATGATTTAAGACAATTATTGTAGTTATTTTGTCACTCAAGGCTTGTTGTCACAAAATCTATACATTAAATGTACATTGTTACAATCCATTTTCTCTGATAATAATGCCACATTTTGTCATATTTGAATATGGATTAGTGAGATAAATTATGAGTAAACCAACTTTAGAAATGATTAATAGTCGTCCCGACGATGCAACGTTATTAGCGGATGAAGCAAAATACTGTTCATTTGGTGATACCGTGCATTATGTTGAACCACCAAAGATTTTTGATGGTTGTGAAGGTAGTTACATGTATGATAAAGAAGGTAAAGCCTTCCTTGATTTACAAATGTGGTACTCTGCTTGTAACTTTGGTTATGCTAATGAGCGTTTAAATAACGTACTTAAAAAGCAAATCGATACTTTACCGCAATGTGCTAGCCAGTATTTACATCCAACTAAAATCGAATTAGCAAAAACAATTGCTCAAGGTATGGAACAGCGATTCGGTTACCAAGGACGAGTTCATTTTAATGTTGGTGGTTCACAATGTATTGAAGATTCATTAAAAGTCGTTCGTAATGCTACTGGTGGTAAATCCCTGATGTTTGCATTTCAAGGTGGTTACCATGGTCGTACTTTGGGTGCATCTTCAATTACTTCGAGCTACCGTTACCGTCGTCGTTATGGTCATTTTGGTGATCGTGCAATGTTTGTACCATTCCCATATCCGTTCCGTCGTCCAAAAGGAATGACAGCAGAAGAATATGGTGAACACTTAGTTGCTGAGTTTGCACGTTTATTTGAAACTGAGTATCACGGTGTATGGGATCCCAAAGTCGGACAAGCAGAATATGCTGCATTTTATGCCGAACCATTACAAGCAACGGGTGGTTATATTGTTCCTCCTCGTAATTACTTTAAAGGTCTGAAAAAAGTTTTAGATCAATATGGTATTTTATTAGTTGTTGATGAAATTCAAATGGGCTTTTATCGTACTGGTAAATTATGGTCAATTGAACATTTTGATGTTAAACCTGATGTGGTGGTATTTGCGAAAGCATTAACTAATGGTTTAAATCCATTAGGTGGTTTATGGGCTCGTGAAGAGTTAATCAATCCAGAAGTATTCCCAGTTGGCTCAACCCACTCTACGTTTGCTTCAAATCCTTTAGGTACCGCAGTTGGCCTAGAAGTATTAAAAATGACTTCTGAAACAGATTACGAAAAAATGGTAATGGATAGCGGTGCATATTTCCTTGACGGATTAAAAACACTTGAGAAGAAACATAAAGAAATAGGCGAAGTTGATGGCCTAGGTCTTGCACTTCGTGCTGAAATTTGTACCGAAGATGGATTTACAGCTAACAAAGCATTAGTTGATAAAATGGTAGATATTGGTATGTCAGGTGATCTTGATTGGAAAGGTAACAAAATGGGCTTAGTGCTTGATATTGGTGGTTATTACAAAAATGTTATCACTTTTGCTCCTTCATTACATATTACTCGTCAAGAGATTGATCAAGGTATTGAACTACTCGATCAATTAATTACTCGAGCTAAAAAAGAACTTTAAGTCTTAAATCAAAATAATCCCGCTAATATCAATTAGCGGGAATTTCAGATCATTTATAGAAAGTTATGCGATATATCAATCAATTAGAACCTAATGAATTAATCAACAATTTTCTTTCTCATCCTCCGCGAGAGTTTACTAGCTGGATGAGTGAAGACGGTATACCTGCTTTTTCCGCTAAGTTTGATTTGCTCATAACTGCTGATGATGATTTTAAACATAAAGTTCATAAATTGCCTTTTTATAAAAAATGGCGGCATTGGTTACAACCAAAAACATGCTTTGTGGGTACAACCGTTTCAGAATATAGTTTATTGACTAATAAAATCGATGCGCATCAATTAGCTGACAATGTTAAGGCAGCTTATACAAAAAAATATCCATTTGTTATTGTTAAAGATTTGCCATCCGATTCACCTCTGCTTAGTAAACAGGATAATCAATATTCTAAACAGATTATTGGTTCCTTAAAAGAACGGGGGTTTATTGAAGTTGAAGGACAAGCTTTAGCTTGGGTTCCAATTGATTTTGAGTCGATCGATGATTTTTTTGCAAAACTATCATACAGTCGTCGTAAAAATTTAAGAAGAAAACTAAAGTCCCGTGAAAAATTGGAGATTAACATCTTACAAACTGGTGATGATTGTTTTTTTGATGAGGCGACTCTTGATCTATATTATCAACTTTATCTGAATGTATATGAGCAGAGTGAAGTACATTTTGATTTATTAACTAAGCCATTTTTCACCCAATTACTGCAAAGCAAATCCTCAAATGGACGTATTTTTACTTATCATCATAATGGACAATTAATTGGTTATAATATCTGTTTTGTAGTGAACAATGTTTTAATCGATAAATACATAGGAATGGTTTATCCTCAAGCAAGAGAATTAAACCTCTATTTTGTTAGTTGGTTTGTTAATCTTGAATATGCATTACAACAAAAACTTAGTAATTATGTTGCAGGTTGGACTGATCCAGAAGTTAAAGCTTCTTTAGGTGCTAGTTTTACCTTAACTAAACACTTAGTTTATATACGAAACCCTTTATTAAGGGCTGTTTTGCGTAGATTAATTGGCCATTTCGAAACTGATAAGGAGAAAGTAGCATGACATCGCTAGTTATCCTTAACTTTGATCAAAGTGTAGGTGAAATTGATAATGCTAAAACGATTGATTTTACTCAGTGGCAAGATGTCATTCGCTTTGGTTGTAGTACAAAAAAATTTCAAAAATTTAAAAAGGTATTACAACAATCATTACCAGAAAACTATGGTACGGTATTAATGGGTAGCGGTGATTACCACCATATTTCGTTATTACTTATTGAGCAGCTAGCTAAGCAATATACAGAAGAAAATCCCATTGAAGTAGTTATTTTCGACAACCATCCAGATAACATGCGTTATCTGTTTGGCATTCACTGTGGATCATGGGTTAGCTATGTGGCTAGTTTACCTTTTGTTAGCCATGTACATGTATTAGGAATTACATCACATGATATTGGCTTATGGCATTTTTGGGAAAATAGATGGTCACCATTGTTTCATAAAAAACTGACTTATTGGAGCATGGATGTTAATGTCTCCTGGGCTAAGAAAATTGGTTTAAGTCATGCTTTTCGCTATTTTGATTCGCCAGATGATCTTATTACTCAGTTTCTATCCGAACAATACCGTAATACTAAACCGATATATTTATCGATAGATAAAGATGCCTTAAGTGAAGAAGTTATTCATACCAATTGGGACCAAGGAAAACTACAAACCTATCATTTATTAGATACTATTACATCTATTAAGCCTCGGATTATCGGTAGTGATATCACGGGCGAATTATCAATATGGCAGCCTAAAAATTGGTTTAAGAGATTACTAAGTTCACTGGACAAACAGCCTGAGATATCATTAGAAAAGTTAAATGATTGGCAACAAGAACAACATCAACTTAATTTAACATTATTAAAAGCTTTAAAAACCTAGCATTCAAGAACTGATATAGTTTGCCAGGTTTTTAATCCTTATCTTGAAGTTATTTAGAACGATGATGAGTATCTTTCTTCGCAAGTTTACTTTCTGCTAGTGCTAAAAACAAAATCCCTGAAACAATCAATATAGTTCCAATTAACTTAAATAAAGTGATAGGTTCATTAAATAGCCAAACTGAAGCAATCATTACGGTAACAACTTCAAAATGTGAAGCTGCAAAAGCAGGTCCTACAGGCGCTTTTTTTAATAAAGTCATCCAAGTAAAGAAAGTAAAAATGTAGCCAGCTATTGATACATAGATCCAATGACCGGAAAATACCCTAACTATCCATTCAATGCTCATTGAAAGTGGCAGGGCATGTTCGGCGGCCAATTTAAAGCTACATTGTGCAATCGTATCAAACATTAATAATACGGTAAAACCAATTAAATAGAACTTAGCCATATTAAGATAACCCCACAAAGATCACACCAGCAGTAATTAAAGACATGCCAATAACACGATATACCGTCAGTAATTCTTTAAATAGAATCCGACCTACTAACATGATAGTAATGATATTAAATGAGGCGAGCAATACACCTTGGGAAAGTGGAACTAAAGTTAAAAAAGCTAACCACAGTAAAAATTCGGCAATGTAAGATGATATTCCTATCCAAATCCAATGATTTTTGGCGAGATCTAACCAATAGTACCATCCATCTCTATTGGTAGGTGATATTGCAGCATATTTAAAAGCAACTTGTCCTAAGGTATCAAAACAAATATTACTAACCCAAAGAAAAATAACTAAGGATGACATTATGCTTAAGTTCCTTCTGCCAGATTATTAAAAAATGAAGCGCACTCTTTAATTACTTCACGGCGTTGGCTATCAATAGTAATTAAATGATAACTATCATTTAATACAACTAATCGTTTTGGACCAGAAACATGCTTCTCAACTAATTTTGCATTAGTTTCAATATTGGCAATATCGTCATTACCTGAATGCATAATTAAACAAGGTGACGTAACTTTTGGTAATTCTTGGCGAACATGTTTTGCCAATAATTGCATTTCTGCTAATGCAGGAAATGGATTTCCAGCAAGTCCAGCGGACGCAGCGTCGCCACTTAACATGCTTTCTGATACCACCGCTCGGATACGCTCATCTTTAAGACCATAAGGCGGTTTTTCAATAAAAGAGACTTTTTGAAAAATGCCAAGTTTTTTAAAATAGACCAATAAAAAGAAAAACTTTTTAGCCCAAAATGGCATACTCCAACCATCATAATAAAATGTAGGTGCTAGAACACCAACACCTTTAACTTGATTTGGACGATCTGCAGCAAGTTTCAACGCCAAAAGGGCGCCCATTGATAAACCTGCGACAAAAAGGTTGTCTACATGTTTAGCTAAATAATCAGCACCATCTTGAACGCTTTTATACCAATCTTGCCAAGTTGTTTTACATAGATCTGCTTCAGTACCACAGTGACCTGCCAATTGTATTGCATAAACAGTAAATCCTGCTTTATGTAAACCATTGGCTAAAATACGCATTTCATTTGGTGTGCCAGTTAAACCATGAATTAATAGCACGCCATTTTTATTTCCTGGTAAAAAATAAGATAAATCTTCAATTGTACTCATTATTGTTCCTTTATTTCACCATCATGACTGGAATTAGTGATTGCTCTGCTTGTTTTAAAGCCTCTGTTACATCAGCAAAATTAACAATAGCAGTGTGCTTAATGTTATTTTTTTCACAGTAATTGATCAGCTTATCTTTAGCAAAAACCAGATCGACATGATGTGAAACGCAAAAATCAGAAGTACCATCACCAACATACAATATTTGAGGAAAATGTTGCTGTTGTTTTACATGATTGCATTTGCAATTACCACTTTGTTTTATACAATCCTTATTAGCGTAAGGGAACTCAAGGCGCCAACTTCTGTGATTATCATGCAATAGTTTATTAGCATAAATAGGTAAATGTTCAATACCATGACGCTTTAATACAAATTGGATAGCATAATCTAAACCATCACTAACTACATGAACTGGTATATGTTTTTTTTCGGTATACTTAATGAATGATTTAAAGCTAGAATCAATTTCAATTTTTGCCAATGCTTGATTAAGCTCTTCTAAGCTTGCGTCCATTAAGGCAATCTGTTTACTCATACACTCTTGAGAACCAATTTTACCACTAACCCACAACTCTTCGAGCTCATCACAGCCATCTTGGCCGAACTGACTAAGTAAAGTATCAGTTACATCTTTAACACTAATTGTGCCATCAAAATCACACAAAATAATAGGGTTGTGATAGCGAGTGTAAGATGGTTGAAAAAGATGATTAGTAATTGATGAAAAAGTATTCATATTCCAAGTAAAAATTGCTAGTTATAGATATTGGCGACAATTTTCTCACAAAGTGGTAGCTAACTTTGTTGGCTCTTTGTATATATTTTGTAACGAGGCTCTATTTGCCTGTATAATGAAGCATCTCGAAGTCCACTTTACGGTAAAGAGAATCAGAAATGAGTGAACGCATATTAATTATCGAAGATGATGAAAGATTAGCCAATTTAATACAAGTCTACCTAATCCGTCAAGGATATAGGGTAGATTGGCATAATAGTGGTGAAGGAGCAGAAGAAAAAATACAAAAAATCAACCCTGATTTGGTTATTTTAGATGTAATGTTACCGGAAAAAACTGGATTTGATATCTGTCGAGATATACGTTCATGGTTCAGTAACTATATTCTTATAATGACGGCTAGCGAAGATAATATTGATGAAATCGTGGGATTAGAGTTAGGCGCTGATGATTATTTAGCTAAACCGGTTGAACCACGATTATTACTAGCTCGGATTCGAGCATTGCTACGCCGAAAACAAAATGAAACAGACAAAGAAGGCCTAAAAGAGCAAATTGCTTTATTTAACAATAATACTTTAGCCTTTGAAAATTTAGTGATTGATGGTGAAAATCGTAAAGTGTTATTAGACGGGCATGAAATAGATTTAACGACTGCCGAATTTGACTTACTCTGGTTGTTAGCTAATAACGCAGGTAAGATTCTATCTCGAGACGATATATTTTCCCAAGTTAGAGGGATTGATTTTGACGGTAGCGATCGCTCAATTGATGCACGAATTTCTCGGTTAAGACGTAAACTCCTTGATGATCCTGATAATCCTTCAAGAATTAAAACGGTTCGAGGAAAGGGGTATTTATTCATGCGCGAAGGGGAAAACCATTGAGACAGTTATTAGCTAAACCGCTATTTTTTAACCGCCGCATCGTCTTTTATCTAGTTATTTTACTTTCATTGCAATGTATTATCGCCTATGGCGCATTATTAGTGTTTGATTCACTACCTTCATCATTAACTGATATGCCAGATGATCATATCGTTTTTCGTGAATCACAACGAGGAACAGTCAACTTAATTCGCAAACATATTGATGAAAACAAACAGCGTCCACTGCAAGCAGTAGTTGACGAGTTACAACCATATTTTGGTTATCCAATCAAAGTATTACCTGCAAATACAGAATTATCTCATTCTGTAAAAAAAGAACTTGAAAAACTTGATTTTGCTTATGATGGTGATGACGAAGTTGTCTATATCAATCTCAATGATGGTCATTTATTACAATTGGGGCCGATTCTAATGCGAGATATATTAGAATCAAATACCATGTCGTTGAGCGTTTTCCTTATTATTTGGGCATTATTTAGTGCCATAATCTTTTTTATATTAATCTATTTCGCGTTTAGTGCTGTATGGAAAGATCTGGTCAACATACGTCAAACCGCAGAACAACTTGGACAGGGCAATTTGAAGGCTCGAACGGAAAATGTGAAAGGTTGGTTATTCAAACCATTAGCCAATGTTTTAAATAATATGGGGACTCACATTGAGCATCTTGTCAGCACTAACCAAACAATTTCACATGCGATGGCACATGAACTACGAACCCCTCTTGCACGAATGCGATTTGAGTTAAGTATGCTTGAAGAATCTACAGACGAAGTAGAAAGATCTGATTTACAAAAAGGAATGAGTGATGATATAGATGAACTTGAAACCCTCATTAATGCTAGTTTGAATTATTTCAAAATGCAGCAAAGTAATATTGAATTAAACTTTACTACTGTATCGTTAAAACAATGGGGTGAAAAAGTTTGTCAGTCATTAGCACTATTTAAACCTAAGGGCTTTGAGCTCATTTGCCATAGCCAAGATGCTAAAGCTAAAATTGATATCAATTTGGCAGAAACTATTGTCAAAAATCTGCTACTTAATGCGTTTAAATATGCAGCCCATAAAGCAGTATTAAATATAACCAAACAAGATAACCGAGTTATTTTGGAAATTGATGATGATGGTGCAGGCATTCCTTTCGATTCTCGAGAAAAAATTTTTATGCCTTTTGCTCGCCTTGACACCAGTCGTACACGATCAACTGGTGGATATGGGTTAGGCTTAGCTTATGTAAAATTAATGGCAGAATTTCATGACGGTAAAGCATTCGTGGTTACTAGCCCACTAGGTGGTGCACGATTTGTTGTTTCGATAAAATCAGGTGAGGAATAACTGAAGTTAAAATTAAAATAATTGTTAAAATTATTTAGGAGTGTTATCCGTTTGAGGGTAATTATTTTTTTCAGGTAACTGAAATCTCTTGTTTTAACGTTTCGAAAAAACAAAAAATTTGCTATATTCGTCGGTCGAAGTGATAAAAGTGATAAATCTCATTTCTAAATTGGTTATGAGTAAACATATATAATCAGAGGTTTTTTATGAGCGGTGATTTACCGACAGAGAACGAAACTCGTCCAAATAACTTTATTCGTCAAATTATTGATGCGGATCTTGCTGCGGGAAAATATAAAACAACGCATACTCGTTTTCCGCCTGAACCTAATGGCTATTTACATATTGGTCATGCAAAATCTATCTGTTTAAACTTCGGTATTGCCCAAGATTATCACGGTAAATGTAATTTACGGTTTGATGATACCAATCCAGCCAAAGAAGATATTGAATATGTTGAATCAATTAAGGAAGATGTCCGCTGGTTAGGATTCGAATGGGATGGTGAGATTTGCTATTCGTCTGACTATTTTGACCGTTTATATGAATATGCCATAGAGCTTATCAATAAAGGATTAGCTTATGTAGATGAACTATCTCCTGAAGAAATCCGAGAGTATCGGGGCACTTTAACACAACCAGGTAAAAATAGCCCTTATCGTGATCGAAGCATAGAGGAAAATTTAGCATTATTTATCCAAATGAAAGAGGGTAAATTTGCTGAAGGTAAAGCTTGCTTAAGAGCGAAAATCGACATGGCTTCACCTTTTATTGTTATGCGTGATCCAGTTTTATACCGTATTAAATTTGCCGAGCATCACCAAACTGGTAATAAATGGTGTATTTATCCGATGTATGATTTTACTCACTGTATTTCGGATGCTATTGAAAATATAACCCATTCACTTTGTACGCTTGAGTTCCAAGATAACCGTCGTTTATATGACTGGGTTTTAGATAATATTACTATTCAAGCTCGTCCTCATCAGTATGAGTTTTCTAGATTAAATCTAGAATATGCTATTACCTCAAAACGTAAATTAACACAATTGGTTGCCGAAGAAATTGTAGATGGTTGGAATGATCCTCGTATGCCAACCGTTTCAGGTTTACGCCGTCGAGGTTATACCCCAGCTTCAATTCGTGAATTTTGTCGTCGAATCGGGGTAACTAAACAAGAAAATACCGTTGAAATGAGTACACTTGAATTCTGTATTCGAGAAGATCTCAACGAAAATGCACCTCGAGCAATGGCGGTACTTGATCCGGTAAAAGTGGTAATTGAAAACTTCTCAGAAACACTTGATGAAGTATTAAGTATGCCAAACCATCCTAACAGGCCAGAACTTGGACATCGTGAAGTAACATTTACACGCGAGATTTATATTGATCGAGCTGATTTCAGGGAAGAAGCTAATAAAAATTATAAGCGTTTAGTATTAGGTAAAGAAGTCCGTCTGCGTAATGCTTATGTGATACGCGCTGATCGTGTTGAAAAGGACGCAGAAGGTAATATACAAACTATTTATTGTAGTTACGATCCGGCAACATTAAATAAAAATCCTGAAGATGGACGTAAAGTTAAAGGTGTCATTCATTGGGTATCTGCCAAGTATGGTAAACCTGCTGAAATTCGTCTTTATGATCGTTTATTTAGTACCCCAAATCCTGGTAGCGCTGAGGATTTCTTATCAACTATCAATCCAAATTCTTTAATTATTAAACAAGGATTTGTTGAGCCTAGTTTGAAAAAAGCCAAAGCCGAACAAGCTTATCAATTTGAACGTGAAGGTTATTTCTGTCTTGATAGTAAGTATGCGACAGAAGATAAATTAGTCTTTAATCGAACCGTAGGCTTAAGAGATAGTTGGAACGAAGCTTAATCATAGAATAAAAACGCCAACTTTAGTTGGCGTTTTTTATTGTCATCGTTGTTGAGATATTATTCTACCTTTTTACTTCTTTTAGCAATCTTATAGCTATAAGCATTAAAAATAATTCTTCTAGTATTAATTCTCCAAAATTAACCCTATAGATGAAAGAGATGATTTGTAAGAAATCAGTTTTTTATATGTTAATCAAAGTGCTACATTAGTGTAAAAATGAGTAAATAAGCTTTCAAAAACCCCGCTCCTCAACTTTTTTTATTAAATCATATAATGATTTTTAAGATAGCCTCTTTAGCTACTTTCTTTTATAATGTTGTTCTATTTTTTTCCTTTTTTTGCTTAAAAAGAGTACTTAGCATGAAAATTTTAGCTGGTTCTTCTGCTCTATCGACATTTCGTATTAATAAAATTCTATCCTCATGTCGTGAACAATCTATCCCCATTGTCAATATCGAAGCTCAATATATTCACTTTATCGATCTGATTGATGAGCTGAATTCCGAACAGAGTTTAACCTTGGATAAGCTGTTACAATATGGTCCTAAAAGTGCGCAGATAAAGATAGAAAATCCAGCAAATAAAATACTCTTTTTAGTTACCCCACGCGAAGGCACTATCTCACCATGGTCATCTAAAGCCACCGATATAGCACATAATTGTGGGCTATCACAAATCCATCGAATAGAGCGTGGAATTGCTTATTATGTACAAGTTAGTTCATCCTTAACGGCAATACAACAAAATACTTTTCTTTCATTAATTCATGACCGAATGATGGAAACGGTATTAAGTAGCTTTGAGCAAGCTCAGCAATTATTTAAGACTGAACAGCCCAAACCAGTAACCATTGTTGATTTATTAGGAAAAGGGCGCAATGCTTTAGAAGAGGCTAATGTAAAATTAGGTTTAGCTTTAGCGCCGGATGAAATTGACTATTTAGTTGAAAGTTTCCAAAAATTAAACCGTAATCCTACAGATATTGAACTTTATATGTTCGGTCAAGCGAATTCTGAACATTGTCGCCATAAGATATTCAATGCTGATTGGGTGATTGATGGTATAAAACAACCAAAATCATTGTTTAAAATGATAAAAAACACCTTTGAAAATACGCCAGATTATGTGTCATCCGCTTATAAAGATAATGCTGCGGTAATGGATGGCTCAAAAGTGGGGCGTTTTTTTGCTGATTATGAAAATCGAACTTACGATTTTCATCAGGAATATGCAGATATTCTCATGAAGGTTGAAACGCATAATCATCCAACTGCGATATCTCCTTGGCCAGGAGCAGCAACTGGTAGTGGTGGTGAGATTCGGGATGAAGGTGCGACTGGAAAAGGCGCTAAACCCAAAGCTGGTTTAGTTGGTTTTTCCGTTTCAAATTTACGAATTCCTAATTTTGAGCAACCGTGGGAACAAGATTTTGGTAAACCGGATCGAATAGTGAGCGCCTTCGATATTATGATGGATGGACCTTTAGGTGGCGCTGCATTTAATAATGAATTTGGTCGTCCAGCATTGTTAGGTTATTTTCGTACTTATGAAGAAAAAGTAAACAGCTTTAATGGCGAAGAGGTCAGAGGTTATCATAAACCAATTATGTTAGCTGGTGGTATGGGAAATATCCGTCGAGAACATATCCAGAAAGGTGAATTTCCTATTGGTTCCAAACTAATTGTTTTAGGCGGACCAGCTATGAATATTGGTTTAGGTGGTGGTGCTGCGTCCTCAATGACTTCTGGGCAATCGGATGCGGATCTCGATTTTGCTTCGGTTCAACGTGATAATCCTGAAATGGAACGTCGTTGCCAAGAGGTCATCGACCGTTGCTGGCAACTTGGCGATAAAAATCCTATTTTATTTATCCATGATGTAGGCGCGGGAGGCTTGTCTAATGCTATGCCTGAACTTGTTAGTGATGGTGGCTGTGGTGGTCAGTTTGAATTGCGCAAAATATTAAGTGATGAGCCGGGGATGTCGCCTTTAGAAATTTGGTGTAATGAATCACAAGAGCGTTATGTACTGGCTATTCATCCGGAAAGCCTTGAGCTATTTGATGAACTTTGTAAACGAGAACGCGCACCCTATGCGGTTATCGGGGAAGCTACAATAAATAAAGCAGTAGTTTTACATGATGAGCATTTTAATAATAATCCGATAGATTTACCTTTAGATGTTTTACTTGGTAAAACCCCTAAAATGTTACGTGATGTAAAGTCAAGCCAAGCCGAAGGTGACCATTTTTCTACATCTGATATCAATTTATATGATGCAGTGAAACGAGTTCTGCATTTGCCGGTTGTAGCCGAAAAAACCTTTTTAATTACTATTGGTGACCGTTCGGTAACTGGCATGGTTGCTCGTGATCAGATGGTTGGACCTTGGCAAGTACCTGTTGCCGATTGTGCAGTGACAACAGCAAGTTTAGATAGTTATTATGGTGAAGCTATGTCAATGGGTGAACGCGCCCCTGTTGCTTTGCTTAACTATGCTGCATCAGCACGATTAGCTGTTGGTGAAGCAATTACCAACATTGCGGCGACAAACATTGGCGACATTAAGCGAATTAAGCTTTCGGCTAACTGGATGGCAGCCGCAGGTCATCCGGGTGAGGATGCTGGTCTTTATCAAGCAGTTAAAGCTATTGGTGAAGAACTATGCCCAACATTGGGTCTGGCTATTCCAGTCGGTAAAGATTCCATGTCAATGAAAACGACATGGCAACAAAATGGTGAACAAAAAACGGTAACTTCACCTTTATCATTAGTGATTTCGGCATTTGCTCGAGTTGAAGATGTCCGTAAAACAGTTACGCCACAACTTCGCACCGATCAGGATAATCTATTGTTGTTTGTTGATCTCTCTAAAGGTTACCATGCATTAGGTGCAACGGCATTGGCGCAGGTTTATCGCCATCTTGGACAAAGAACTGCTGATGTTCATGACGCTAAAGAATTAGCTGATTTTTATCAAGCTATACAAACGCTAGTCGCTCAAAATAATCTATTGGCTTATCATGATCGCTCAGATGGTGGGTTATTGGTTACTTTGGCTGAAATGGCATTTGCAGGGCATTGCGGTATTGATGTTGATATTCATTCTCTCGGTAGTGATGTGATTGCCTCGTTATTTAATGAGGAGCTAGGGGCAGTTATTCAAATTCGTGGTAGTGATTTAGACGAAGTCATGACATGCTTTAAGCATTTTGGACTGTCCCATGCGATTTATAAATTAGGCTCAGCTAAGGCCGGACAGCAATTTATTGTGCGTAATAACAGTGCTGTGGTATATAGCGAATCTCGATTAACCATGAGAACTTGGTGGGCAGAAACCACTTGGCAAATGCAGCGTTTGCGAGATAATCCAGCATGTGCTGATCAGGAGCATCAAGCCAAACAAAATGATGACGATCCGGGATTAAATGTTCACCTTACTTTTGATTCAGAACAAGATATTGCTGCACCTTATATAGCCAAAGGTGTGAAGCCTAAAGTTGCAATTTTACGCGAACAGGGAGTCAACTCGCATGTTGAAATGGCTGCTGCATTTGCTCGAGCTGGATTTGAATCAATTGATGTCCATATGACGGATTTATTATCTGGGCAAGTGACATTGAATCAATTTAATACCATCGTTGCTTGTGGTGGTTTCTCTTACGGAGATGTATTAGGTGCAGGCGAAGGATGGGCTAAGTCTATTTTATTTAATGAACAAGTTCGCCATGAGTTTGAGCAATTCTTCCATCGTAATGATACTTTGTCATTAGGTGTATGTAATGGCTGCCAAATGATGTCAAATCTCAAAGATCTAATACCAGGTGCTGAGTTATGGCCTCGTTTTGTACGAAACGTATCGGAACGCTTTGAGGCACGCTTTAGTTTGGTCAAAATCCAATCAAGTCCTTCATTACTCTTTACTGATATGGCTGGTTCGCATATGCCTATTGCGGTTTCTCATGGTGAAGGTCAAGTTGAAACTAGAGATTTAGATCATTTAACTCGTTTAGAGGCTTCAGGTTTAGTGGCAGTCAGGTATATTGACCATTTTGGAAAAGCGACAGAGCAGTACCCAGCAAATCCGAATGGATCACCAAATGGTATTACAGCTGTAACGTCAAGTGATGGTCGATCCACTATAATGATGCCACATCCAGAGCGAGTTTTTAGGACTGTAACCAATTCATGGCATCCTGATAATTGGGGCGAAGATAGTCCTTGGATGCGAATTTTCCGCAATGCACGTAAGCAACTTGGATAAAAAAATCGCCGACTTCTGTCGGCGATTTAGTTTCATAAAAATAATATAAACTTTAATCGGTTACTTTTGCCTATTATTTAGAGGCTCTGCTAAGTCATTGTTCATTTTTCGCAATAATTGCTCAGTTGTTTCAAAATTGATGCAAGCATCAGTAACTGATACACCATACTTAAAGTTTTCTTTTGGTTGTTCAGATGATTGATTTCCTTCAAATAAATTACTTTCGATCATGACACCAATAATTGAATTGTTGCCTTGCTTAATTTGCTCAATAATTGAGTCAACAACAATTGGTTGATTACGGTAATCTTTATTTGAGTTGGCGTGACTACAATCTATCATTAAATTAGGCACTAATTTAGCCTTGTTCATTTGAACTTCACATAATGCAACATTTTCGGCATCAAAGTTAGGTGTTTTTCCTCCTCTTAGGATCACGTGACCATGTGGATTACCTAAAGTTTGTAATACCGTAACTTGCCCTTGTTGATTAATACCTACAAATCGATGTGCCATTGAGGCTGATTTCATTGCATTAATCGCCACATCTAAACTACCATCTGTACCATTTTTAAAGCCAACTGGCATGGATAATCCTGACGCCATTTCTCGGTGAGTTTGTGATTCAGTGGTTCTTGCACCAATAGCTGACCAGCTAATTAAATCACCGATGTATTGAGGTGTATTTGGATCTAATGCTTCAGTTGCAATTGGTAACCCGATTTTAGTGATATCAAGAAGTAATTTACGTGCTTTTTTTAAACCATGTTCGATATCGAATGAACTATCCATATGAGGGTCATTGATCATACCTTTCCAACCAACAGTAGTTCTTGGTTTTTCAAAATAAACACGCATAACGATAAATAAGTTATCTTTAACCTCATCAGATAGTTTTTTTAGTTTATGTGCATATTCAATTGCGGCTTCAGTATCGTGAATAGAACAAGGACCACAAACAATAAGTAGTCGATGGTCACGACGTTCTAAAATATTAACAATAGTTTGACGAGATGAAGCAATTTGATTTTCTAATTCTGATGATAATGGATAAAGATTCTTAATTTCTTCAGGTGTAATTAACATGTGCTCATCTCTAATTCGAACATTATTTAGTGTGTCTTTTAACATTTTATTTTCCTTGTTAAAATCATGCATATTTTTTATATGTAAAATATTGATTACATAAACACTTAATATGTAAACACAAAATTACAAAATAGTAAATTAAAATTTTACTTATTGTTAGATAAGATATAATATCAAAGTGTAAATACTTGTTTACACCTTAAAGATTTAATTCAAATAAGTGGAAACAAATGTGTACGAATACTTGAATTAATTACAAGTACTCGTATATCAATGAGGTTAACTAAGATTTAAATAGAAGATATTGCTTTTAATATTAATTGTTTATCAATAACATCAATGACTTCAACAGAACCTATTTTAGCCGGTAAAACTAATCTAATTTGCCCAGATTGAACTTTCTTATCTCGTAACATGTGAGGAATATAAGATTCATTTGGCATCTGTGTAGGTCTTTTTACTGGCAATTTGGCCTTAATTAATAACTTTTTAATCCGATCAAAATCTTCATCAGTAAATTTGCCAAGTAACTTAGCTGTTTGAGCTGCCATTAGCATTCCAACACTAACTGCTTCACCATGTAACCAATTCCCATAGCCAAGCTCAGCTTCAATTGCATGGCCGTAGGTGTGGCCAAGATTTAATATAGCGCGCATATCTTGTTCTGTTTCATCAGCAGCGACAACCTGAGCTTTTAATTCACAACAACGATAAATACAGTAACTTAATGCATCGACATCTAAATTAAGTAAATCCTCTATATGCAATTCCAGCCAATTAAAAAACTCACAATCCATTATAATGCCATATTTAATCACTTCAGCTAGACCTGCTGAAAGTTCTCTTTGTGGTAAAGTTTTTAAACAATTAATATCAATTACGACTGATTGTGGCTGATAAAATGCACCAATCATATTTTTACCTAGAGGGTGATTAATTGCAGTTTTACCACCAACGGAAGAATCTACTTGAGATAATAAAGTAGTAGGAACCTGTATAAATTTTATGCCACGTTGATATGCGGAAGCTGCAAAACCTGCCACATCTCCAATAACGCCACCGCCCAGTGCAATAAGTATGCTGCTGCGAGTATGATTGTTGGCAAGTAAAGCGGTCAAGATTTTATTCCAAGTTTCCATAGTTTTGTATTGCTCGCCATCAGGAACAATAATGAAATCAGTTTTGACCCCATGATCTTCAAGCATTTTAATTAATTGCTGTAAATAAATTGGAGCAATAGTGTCATTTGTAGCAATGAGGACTCTCTGGCCACTATGTAGTTTGAAATATTCAAATTGACTAAGTAAGTTTTCACCAATAGTGATGGGATAACTGCGATTATCTAACGCTACATTTAGGATCTTTTTCATAATTATTTCCAGATAAGTTCATGCCAATTTAATCTTCAATGTTAACGATAAAAAAGTGGCAGCGCAACTTAGAATCATTTAAACTTATTGGCAATTTTTTTCTGTAATGTTGAATTTATATGACTTTATCTTTCGTGTTAGCACAAAAAAATTGGCGTGTAGGTGATATTGAAGGTAATACTCAGCAAATCATTGAACTGATACAAAACTATTCCTCTAATGATCTAATTATTTTATCTGAGCTTGCAATTTGTGGTTATCCTCCAGAAGATTTAATTTATCGAGATGATTTTAAAATTCGTTGTCAACAAGCTTTATTGACTATCAAGCAAGCTAGTCAACAATGTAGTGTTATTGTTGGTCATCCTCATTGGCAAGATGGAGTGGTTTATAATGCGTTATCATTGTTTTCTGAAGGACAACAAATAGCGTGTTACCATAAACAGCAGTTACCTAATTACGATGTATTTGATGAAAAACGTTATTTTAGTGCTGGTCAGCAGACTTGTGTTATCGATTTCAAAGGTAAAAAAATTGGTTTATTGATCTGTGAAGATCTTTGGCAATGTGAGCCTATTGATCGAATTGGCGCTCAGGATGCGGATCTGGTTATTTCTATTAATGCTTCACCTTATGCTTATGAAAAACAAAAGCATCGCGAAGAGCTTATAAAACAACATGCTTTAAGAACCGGCTTACCAATTATTTATGTGAATCAAATTGGTGGTCAAGATGAACTTATTTTTGATGGTGGCTCATTTGTATGTGATGATAAAGGCCATATCGTTCATCGGCTCAACTTTTTTGAAGAACAAATTTTTATTTTTCATCTTGGACATGATTATAAACCAGTTGTTGATTCTAAAAGTGATCCATTAGCAAATGTTTACGATGCATTAGTTTTAGCGACTCGCGATTATATTACTAAAAATGGTTTTCAAGGTGCAGTATTGGGATTATCTGGTGGAATTGATTCCGCTTTAACATTGGCAATTGCAGTTGATGCTTTGGGTAAAGATAAAGTACAAGCGGTTATGATGCCGTTCCGATATACGGCAGATATTAGTATTGCTGATGCAAAAGAAGAGGCTGAAATATTGGGTGTTGAATTTGATATTATTTCAATTGAACCGATGTTTGATGCTTTTATGTCTTCTTTAATGCCGATGTTTATGGGGACACAAAAAGATACAACTGAAGAAAATCTACAAGCGCGTTGCCGCGGTGTAATTTTAATGGCGCTTTCAAATAAACGTCGTAGATTAGTCTTAACGACAGGCAATAAAAGTGAAATGTCGGTTGGTTATGCAACACTTTATGGTGATATGGCTGGTGGTTTTGATGTACTTAAAGATGTACCTAAAACCATGGTATTTGCGTTATCTAAATATCGAAATAGTAGATCGCCTGTCATTCCTGAACGAGTCATTACACGCCCACCTTCAGCTGAACTTGCACCAGATCAAAAAGATGAAGATAGTTTGCCTCCATATGATATTTTAGATGGGATATTAAAAGGCTATGTTGAACACGATTTTTCCGTTGAACAACTAGTTGCGCAAGGTTATGATGAAACAACTGTAAGGCGAGTGATTAAATTAGTTGATATTAACGAATATAAAAGACGTCAATCAGCAGTAGGTCCTAAAATTACGACTCGTAATTTTGGTAAAGGTAGACGATATCCAATTACTTCTGCTTTTGGATTTAAGAATTGGTAATCTCGAATTAAGGGCAAAAAAATATGAAAAAAATTGAAGCAATTATTAAACCTTTTAAACTAGATGATATTCGAGAAGCTCTTGCTGATCAAGGAATTACGGGGATGACCGTTACTGAAGTGAAAGGTTTTGGTCGCCAAAAAGGGCATACTGAGCTTTATCGTGGTGCTGAATATATGGTTGATTTTTTACCAAAAGTAAAAATAGAACTTGTTGTCGCTGACGATATTTTAGAAACATGTATTGAGACTATCATGAAAACTGCTCAAACAGGTAAAATTGGTGATGGAAAGATATTTGTTTATAACGTTGAGCAAGTAATTCGTATACGTACTGGTGAAATGGATGAGTCAGCTATTTAACTTTATTGATTTGAATATCGGGACGTTCTTGCCTAAGTAGATTATTGGTGACAACGCCTTGAATCGAACAAATAAGGAGTTGCATATTATCACCTTTTTCAAGCAGTAATAACTTTTCGGTAGTATTTGGAGCTGGTATTGTTTTTACTCCAACTACTGTCCCTGTGTTTTTATGCCAAACCTGGATATCGTCAGTAATATTTCGAATTCTTGGATTGGCAATATACAGAAGATTATCTTCCATATTTTTCCACTCTAAAAAATCCAAACTTTCACGTATCTCATTCATATCATTATCAATGATGAATCCCCAGAAATAATATTTCCCCATCTTTTTCAAATCCATCGCACTATCATAATAACCGATAAGTTTTAAGTTTTTATATTGAATTGGCGTTTTGAAATAAATGAAGTTGTTGTTCGTGTCTGTGCGGTTTTCAACTGGAATATAAGCTTGATTATGATTAAAAATTTCAACATTAGTATGATTTTTTAATTCTTCTCTATGCTGATAGACATGATTAAAAAAGTCAGGGTTACAGGATGTCAATTCTTCAATCAGCGGTATTTTATCTGCTGATACGGCAAATGAACAAAACATAAAAAGTGGGACTATAACGTTTTTGAGCATGTTGATTGAAATTGACAAAAATAGATACCATTTAGTTAATTGTCTTTGATTGTATAATTATTACAACAGAATAACAATGTTAAACCGTTTTTTCTTTTTTTAAGAAATATTAAGATTTGACAAATATTTAACCACCAAAAAGGCCTTCAAATATTTTTAGAGCAAAAAAAATTTAATTAATCAAGTACAAATCAAACAAATATTCATTTATGGAAGACAGATCCCATATTTATTAATTAATGTTAATTAGTTGTTTTAATATTAATCAAATTAATATAGTTTAGCATAAACATATTAGTTAAAGTTATTTGAAAAGGTAAGTGAAAAGGGAATTTATATGCTTAAAACATTAGCAGTGAATATTAAACAGGAGTTTTCTTGCATTGAAGACATTTCATTAAGGTCATTTTTTGGAGGATTTAGTCTTAATAGTGAATCAGTTATGTTTGCTTGGGTCGATCAAAATGATGTTTATTTGAGAGCTCATGATAAATATCGTTCAATGTTTGTTGAACTCGGTATGCAACCACTTGATCTGGTATTTGATGGATCACATAAATTGCTTGATTACTATAAAGCAAGTGATGCGTTACGCCAAGATCGAAAAAAATTGCATGATATAGTGAAAATGGTCATTGAATATGCAAAACAAGATCTAGACGAAAAAGTAGCTAAATACCAGAGTCGTTTAAAATCTTTACCCAACATGACGGTTTCTTTGGAAAAATTGATGGTAAGCTCTGATATTACCGATATAGGAACATTTAAAGAAGTCGGTTATTTGGAAACTTTTTATCGAATAAAAAGTAAAAATCCAAAACTGTCAATTAATGTTCTGTTTGGTTTATATGGAGCTCAACATGATCGGCATGTAGGAACATTATCATCCGAATCTAAAGAAGAAATTGAATTAGCTTATCAGAATTTCTTGAATACGAAACAAGATTTGATTTAATCAATTCCTTTTTATAAGGAAAATACCATCATTAAACTTAGTTTTAATGATGGTATTAAATTCAATGCTATTTAGGGATTGACCAACGATTTCTATTATGATGGTTTTCTACGAGTTGGTCTTTTGAATGGTTTAGGTGTTGGTAAATTAGTTAATAACGCCTGAGGATCATATTGACTAACAGGAATAGTATGATCAATGGCTTTTTCAATAGCAGGTAAGTTTTGTGAATAACGTTCACAAGCTAATGAAATTGAATAACCTTCGGCACCGGCTCGTCCTGTACGACCTATTCGATGTCTATAATCATCACAATCATCAGGAAGATCATAGTTAAAAACATGGGTTACATTTGGGATATGTAAACCACGGGCAGCAACATCTGTTGCTACTAAAATATCAAGATCTCCTTGGGTAAATTTATCAAGAATGGATAAACGTTTTTTTTGTGCGATATCACCAGTAAGTAGTCCTACTCTATGGCCGTCTGCAACTAAATGACGCCAGATTTTTTCGCAGGCAACTTTAGTATTAGCAAATACAATGCTACGGTCAGGCCACTCTTCTTCAATAAGAGTTTGTAAGAGAGCTAATTTATCTTCGTTTGATGGAAAAAACAGCTCTTCCTTTATTCTGTGACCAATTTTTTGTTCAGGCTCAACTTCAACATATTGTGGTTCGTTCATATATTCAAAAGCTAATTCACGAACATTGTGAGTTAACGTCGCTGAAAATAACATGGTTAGACGATTTTGTGGCGATGTCATATGTCTAAATATCCATCGGATATCACGGATGAAACCTAAATCAAACATACGATCCGCTTCATCTAGAACTGCAACTTGGATTGCACCTAAATTAATATAATCTTGTTTTGCATAATCGATGAGTCTTCCTGTGGTTGCAATTAATACATCAACACCAGCAGAAAGCATCTTGAGTTGCTTATCATAACCATCACCGCCATAAGCTAGCCCTAATTTAATACCTGTTTCTTCTGAAAGAGGTTGAGCATCATTGTATATTTGTACAACTAACTCACGTGTTGGAGCAATAATGACTGCTCTTGGTTGATTAGATTTATGATCGGGTAATGGAGAATTATTCAATAAATGATTAAATGTTGATGCCAAAAACGCAATCGTTTTACCCGTTCCAGTTTGTCCTTGCCCTGCAATGTCAATTCCTTTTGTTGTAAATGGCAATGTTTGTTCTTGAATTGGGGTACAGTAAACGAAACCTTTTTTCTCCAACGCTTTTATGACTAATGGGTGTAAGGGAAATTGATTGAAAGTTGTTTTTGTAAGATATGATTGAATCATTATTGTTTAGAATATAATTATCAGAATTCGGTAATTGTAGCATACTAAATACAACAACTTCACTAATAATTATGTCCTATTAAAATAATTACTAGCGGTAGGTATGAAAATATCCTAATATATTTTTAGACAAATTTTCTAGGAGATAATTAAATGAGTGATAACATTGTTGCACTTTCTGAAGCTACATTTGATAAAGTAATAAGCGAATCAACTAAACCAGTATTGGTTGACTTTTGGGCTGAGTGGTGTGGACCTTGTAAAATGGTTGCCCCGATTTTGGAAGAAATAGCTCCAGAATATGCTGATAAAATTATTATCGCCAAATTAAATGTTGAACAAAACCCGGATATTGCCCCAAAATTTGGGATTAGAGGTATTCCAACTCTATTGATTTTTAAAAATGGTCAAGTTGTTGCCACTCAAGTAGGTGCGTTATCAAAAGCACAACTTAAAGCATTTATTGATCCACAGCTTTAATTAATTGAAAAAATATAAATAATAAGCGTTTTATAACGCTTATTATTTTTTATTCCCAAAAATCGTAATTAAGTATAGACATACCTATAATTTTAGTGTAAATTGCTAATTTCTTACATAAACCCCTTTCAGCAATCCATTGTTTTTCTTGATAAAGTGGTTAAAATTCAATGCCCAAATACATAATTATCATCGAAAAAGCTGATTAATAAATTAATTTTATATATTGCTAGAAAGAAAATTTTTTATAAGTAAATGAAAGAAATATACAAAAATAGCAGTAATTGTAAACATATCAATTTTATCCTCAAGAATTTATAAACTATGAATTTAACTGAATTAAAAAACACTTCCGTTTCCGAGCTTGTAGCGCTTGGTGAGAAAAAAATGGGGCTTGAGAATCTTGCCCGTCTTAGAAAACAAGATATTATTTTTGCAATATTAAAACAACACGCTAAAAGTGGTGAAGATATTTTTGGCGATGGTGTACTTGAAATTTTGCAAGACGGCTTTGGATTTTTGCGTTCTGCAGATAGTTCTTATTTGGCTGGACCTGACGATATATATGTCTCTCCTAGTCAAATTAGACGATTCAATTTAAGAACTGGTGATACCATTGCCGGCAAAATTAGACCGCCGAAAGAAGGTGAGAGATATTTTGCTTTATTAAAAGTAAATGAAGTTAATCACGATAAACCTGAAGACGCTCGCAATAAAATCCTTTTTGAAAATTTAACTCCTTTACATCCTAATTCTCGCTTACGTATGGAGCGAGGTAATGGTTCTACAGAAGATATTACCGCAAGAGTACTTGATTTAGCTTCACCAATTGGTAAAGGTCAACGTGGTTTAATTGTTGCTCCGCCAAAAGCGGGTAAAACAATGTTATTACAAAACATTGCACAAAGCTTAGCGGTAAATCATCCAGAATGTGAATTAGTCGTATTGATGATTGATGAACGACCAGAAGAAGTTACTGAAATGCAACGTTTAGTTAAAGGTGAAGTTGTAGCTTCTACGTTTGACGAACCAGCAGCAAGACATGTTCAAGTCGCTGAAATGGTAATTGAGCGCGCAAAACGTTTAGTTGAACATAAAAAAGATGTCATTATTTTATTAGACTCAATCACTCGTTTAGCTCGTGCGTACAATACCGTTATTCCATCATCAGGTAAAGTATTGACTGGTGGTGTTGATGCTAACGCGTTACATCGTCCTAAACGTTTTTTTGGTGCTGCACGTAATGTAGAAGAGGGCGGTAGTTTAACAATTATTGCTACTGCTTTAATTGATACTGGTTCTAAAATGGATGAAGTCATTTACGAAGAGTTCAAAGGTACGGGTAATATGGAAGTACACTTATCACGTAAAATTGCTGAGCGACGTGTATTCCCTGCTATTGACTTTAATCGTTCAGGTACGCGTAAAGAAGATCTAATGACTTCACCTGATGAACTACAAAAAATGTGGATTTTGCGTAAAATCCTCAACCCAATGGGTGAAATTGATGCAATGGAATTCTTAATTGATAAACTTGCCATGACAAAAACTAATGATGAGTTTTTTGAAATGATGAAGCGTTCATAATTCGCTTAATTCCAAAGCATTTTAATTAAAATAATGAAAAAAAGCCGTATTATGTATTGATACGGTTTTTTTATGGCAATATATAACTTATATTGTTAATAAGCGTTAAGGTAACAGTACCAAACCTTGTTAAGGTTATAGAGATTAAATAAAGGAGCCAAATTATGTCTAAACAGCAAATCGGTGTTATTGGAATGGCCGTTATGGGGCGAAACCTTGCACTTAATATCGAAAGTCGAGGATTTTCAGTATCAATTTATAATCGTTCTAAAGATAAGACAGAACAAGTAATGGCTGAACATTCTGATAAACGATTGGTTCCTTATTATAGTATTGAAGATTTTGTTAACTCATTAGAAAAACCACGGCGTATATTAATTATGGTGCAAGCAGGTAAAGGAACAGATGCCGTAATTGATGAGCTGAGACCTTTATTAGATAAAGGGGATATCATTATTGATGGTGGTAATGCTTTCTTTGAAGATACTATTCGTCGTAATAAAATGTTATCCGATGAAGGCTTTAATTTTATAGGAGCCGGTGTTTCTGGAGGTGAAGAAGGTGCATTAAAAGGACCTTCAATTATGCCTGGTGGTCAAAAAGAGGCATATGAGTTAGTTGCTCCGATTTTAGAAAAAATAGCGGCTAAAGCGAATGGTGAACCATGTGTGGCTTATATCGGCCCTGATGGAGCAGGACATTACGTTAAAATGGCGCACAATGGAATTGAATATGGTGACATGCAATTAATTGCAGAGAGCTATAGTGTACTAAAACATGTTGTTGGTTTAACAAATGATGAGCTTGCCGATGTGTTTGCTGATTGGAATAAAGGCGAATTAGACAGCTATTTAACTGAGATAACAGCGGACATTTTTAAATATAAAGATGAAAATGGCGATTATTTGGTCGATATGATCCTTGATGCTGCTGGTAATAAGGGTACCGGAAAATGGACAAGCCAAAGTGCATTAGATTTAGGTGAGCCTTTATCTTTGATAACTGAATCTGTATTCGCTCGCTATATTTCAGCGATTAAAGATCAGCGAGTAGCGGCATCAAAAGTGCTTGAAGGGCCGGAAAAAGTAGCTTTTACAGGAGATAAACAAACTTTAATTGAAAAAGTACGTAAAGCACTTTATATGGGTAAAATTATCTCTTATGCGCAAGGATTTGCACAGTTAAAAGCTGCATCAGAACATTATAATTGGCAATTAAATTATGGTGAAATTGCAAAGATTTTTAGAGCAGGTTGTATTATTAGAGCGCAATTTTTACAAAAAATTACTGATGCTTATACTGAAAATAACAATATTGATAACTTACTGTTAGCACCATATTTTCGTAAAACGGTTGAGGCTTATCAACAATCATTACGTGATGTTATTTGTCTAGCGGTTTCGCAAGGTATTCCTGTTCCTACTTTGTCGGCAGCAATAGCATATTATGATAGCTATCGTTCAGCTGTGCTACCTGCTAATTTAATTCAGGCTCAGAGAGACTATTTTGGTGCTCATACCTATAAACGTATCGATAAAGAAGGTGTGTTCCATACTGATTGGTTAAATATTGAATCTTAATTCTGATTAAGATTTGTTGTTGTATTCGATGTATGAGTGCAAAATCAGTTGCACTCATACAAAATTTATCCATCTTTTATATCCAATCTACCCAAATTTTTCTGAAATTAATCATCGAAAGACTTGCAATTATTAGTGTTGGTCTTGTCAAGCAAATTTATTTTTCAAATAAACTAGAAAAACACAATATATGGTGTATAATTTACTAATATTTACTACATATAGTGTTTTCTAAAGCGATGTGAAAATCCGAGTTTATATCAAAAGGCCCATATTTTAATAAAAAATCAATAGTTTTGAATAGCCACAACAACTATTAAGGTTGATATAAAACTCATGCCAAGCGCTAACTATTAATGAATATTGAGGAGTATATATATGCCCGTAGTAATCAAACGTGATGGCTGTCAAACTGCATTTAATGAGGTTCGTATTAAAGACGCTATTATAAGAGCAGCTGTTGCGGCCAATGTTAATGACCCAGACTATTGTGCCTCCGTTGCTCGCGTTGTGACCAATCAAATGATGGATCGTGAAAGTGTTGATATTAATGAAATTCAAAATGTCGTTGAAAATCAACTTATGTCAGGGCCTTATAAAAAATTGGCAAGAACTTATATTGAATACCGACATGATCGTGATCGCGCGCGTGAAGAACGTAGCCGTTTGAATCAAGATATTCGTGGCTTAATAGAACAAAGTAACGTTGCTATTTTGAACGAAAATGCGAATAAAGATAGTAAAGTTATTCCAACTCAACGAGATCTATTAGCGGGTATTGTTGCAAGACATTATGCTAAACAATATTTGTTACCTAAAGATATTTCTCGTGCACATGATTGTGGTGAAATTCATTATCATGATCTCGATTACGCGCCATTTTTCCCAATGTTCAACTGTATGTTAATTGATTTAGACGGGATGTTAACAAATGGTTTTAAGATGGGTAATGCTGAAATTGAGCCACCAAAATCTATTGCAACTGCAACTGCGGTAACCGCTCAAATCATCGCACAAGTCGCTAGTCATATTTATGGTGGTACAACCATTAATCGAATTGATGAAATTCTAGCAAAATTTGTGACTATCAGTTATCAAAAGCATAAAAAAGTTGCAGAAGAGTGGGATATTCCAAATCCTGAAGCGTATGCAGAAAGCCGTACGCAAAAAGAATGTTATGATGCATTTCAATCTTTAGAGTATGAAGTTAATACACTTCATACTGCAAATGGACAAACGCCTTTTGTTACTTTTGGTTTTGGTTTAGGAACCAGTTGGGAATCAAGACTTATCCAAGAATCAATTTTAAAAGTGCGCATAAAAGGGTTAGGAAAAAATCATAAAACTGCAGTATTCCCAAAACTTGTTTTTGCTATTAAAGATGGTATTAACCATAAACAAGGTGATGCTAATTATGATATTAAACAATTGGCGTTAGAGTGTGCTAGTAAACGTATGTATCCAGATATTTTAAATTACGATAAAGTTGTTGAAGTAACTGGATCATTCAAAACACCAATGGGATGCCGAAGCTTTTTAGGTGTTTATGAAGAAGACGGACAACAAATTCATGACGGACGTAACAATTTAGGTGTAATTAGCCTTAATTTACCTCGTATTGCAATTGAAGCAAAAGGTGATGAAGCACGTTTTTGGGAAATTTTAGATAAACGTTTAAACCTTTGTAAAAAAGCATTGATGACGCGTATTGCTCGCCTTGATGGAGTAAAAGCACGTGTTGCTCCGATTTTATATATGGAAGGGGCGTGTGGCGTTCGATTGAAAGAAGATGATAGTGTTTCTGAAATCTTTAAAAATGGTCGTGCGTCAATTTCATTAGGTTATATAGGTCTACATGAAACACTAAATGCACTATACGGAAACCAAACCCATCCATTTGACAGTGAAACTTTACGCAAAAAAGGTATAGCAATAGTTGAACACTTAGCTAAAGCTGTTGACCAATGGAAGAAAGAAACAGGCTATGGATTTAGCTTATATAGTACACCAAGTGAAAATTTATGTGACCGATTCTGCCGTTTAGATACAGCTGAATTTGGTATTATTCCTGGAGTAACAGATAAAGGTTATTATACGAATAGTTTCCACCTCGATGTTGAGAAAAAGGTTAACCCATATGAAAAAATCGAGTTTGAAAAACCTTACCCAGCAGTAGCAAGTGGCGGATTTATTTGTTATGGCGAGTATCCTAACATGATTAATAATGTTAAAGCATTAGAGGATGTCTGGGATTACAGTTACACTCGTGTACCTTATTATGGCACTAATACCCCGATTGACGAATGTTATGAATGCGGTTATACCGGTGAGTTTTCATGTACTAGCAAAGGATTTGTTTGCCCTAGTTGTGGTAACCATGATTCGTCAAAAGTTTCTGTTACTCGCCGTGTTTGTGGTTATTTAGGAAGTCCTGATGCTCGTCCATTTAATGCCGGTAAGCAAGAAGAAGTAAAACGTCGAGTTAAACATTTGGATAATGGCCAAATAGGCTAAAAAATTAATTTTGTTATTATGAATTATCATCGTTATTATCCTGTTGATGTTGTTAATGGCGAAGGGACTCGTTGTACACTTTTTGTAGCAGGTTGTGTACATCAATGTCCTGGCTGCTATAACAAAAGCACATGGGGAATAAACTCTGGTAAGCCATTTACACAATCACTTGAAGATCAAATCATTAAAGATTTACAAGATACCGAAATAAAACGCCAAGGATTATCACTTTCTGGTGGTGATCCTTTACACCCTAAAAATGTGCCAACCATTTTGAAATTAGTTAAACGAGTAAAAGCCGAATGTGATAATAAAGATATTTGGTTATGGACAGGTTATAAACTTAATGAATTAACCGATGAACAGCAATCTGTAGTGCCTTATATTGATGTCTTGATTGATGGAAAATTTGTACAAGATCTCGCTGATCCTAAACTATTATGGCGAGGTAGCAGTAATCAAATTATCCATCGATTCAAATAAATTTATTGTAATTTATGCAGATTTAACAGATAAGAAATCGCTTCACGATAGTTGATTTCGAGATTTTCACTACTTGATGATGTAATATGCAAATCTGTAATTTTTCCATTATCGATCCCATAAACCCAACCATGTAAATTAACCTTTTGACCACGTTGCCATGCTGCTTGAATAATGGTCGAATGCCCTAAATTATAGATTTGTTCAATTACATTGAGTTCACATAAAATGTCCATTCTAATATCAGCAGGAAACTTACCAAGTAAAGAACTGTTGCGAAACCATAAATCACGGATATGAAGTAGCCAATTATTAACTAGGCCCAAATCGGGATTTTCAACTGCGGCACGGATACCACCACAATCTAAATGACCACAAACAATAATATCTTCGATTTTAAGTACATCAACTGCGTATTGGACAACTGAAAGGCAATTTAGATCCGTATGAATCACTTGGTTGCCAACGTTTCGATGAACAAACATTTCACCCGGTTTTAGTTTGATAAGCTTTTCTGCTGGAACGCGACTATCGGAACAACCGATCCACAAAAATTTAGGATTTTGCGCAACCGCGAGCTGTTTAAAGAATTCAGGATCTTCCTGTGCTATCTTTTCTGACCATTCATGATTAAAGCGAATTAGATCGTTGACATCAAACATAATGTCTTTTCCTTGTTATATTTCATTATTTCATTTTTTATAAATTAAATTGTTTTGATATGTTGAATTTTACTTTTCATAATTAATTTACGCCACAATGGTGTAGTCAGTATTTTAGCCTTGATAATTTTGCTATAAAGCTTTAAGCGTAATGGAATTGTTTTTTGATAATAACGCTTATTTGGTTTTGCTATACCACTATTTAATATCTTGCTTAAAATCTCTGCGCTATCAAGCGCATAACTAATACCTTCTAATGAGCTTGCGCTTATGAAACCTGCTGCTTCACCGATTAAAAAGATATTTTCATTGCCTGTATAAAAATCTTGGAAGCGATTTGGATAAACCACAAGACATTTTTCAGTTTTTAACGGTTCTCCAAAAATAAACCCTTGCTTTGTTAGCTTTTCTTTCAACGATTCAAAGTGTTGATTCGCTGTTTTTTTCGGGAAAGCACCACCAAAAATGAAATATCCATCTTTAGAAATACTCCACGCATAACAATTTGTTGATTGATTATCAAAAATACATGTATTAAAAGGACGTTGATGTTTTTCAGTAAACCATTGTTGAATAGCAACATATTGTCTGATGGAATGATGAGGATAACGCATTCGTCTAACAATCGAGTTAGCGCCATCTGCACCAACTACATATTTAGCCGTAATTTTGTGTTCGATTTTATTTTCATCGATGTAAGTAACTTGATATCCATCGATTACTCTTCTGATTTCTTTACATAGTGTGTTATGTAAAACCTTGACAGTGTTGGGAATTAATGATTTTAACCATAGGTCAAATTTATGTCGGTCAAAACTAACATAACTACGTTGATAATTACGAATAAGTTTGGATTGAAGATCGATCGTTTTAACGCTAAAAATTTGTGGATCAGTCAATATATCAGTAGGTAAATTTAACTTTTGTCGCACAAATGCTTTTTGAGCGTCATCTGCTAATAATCCACCACAAGGTTTATGAAAACCCTCATTACCAGCTTGATGCTTTTTATCTAATGCAATAATTTTAAAAGATGGGTTAAGTAGACGTGCGAGGGTACTACCTGCAGGTCCAAGTCCAATGATAGCAATATCGTAATCCATATTATTGTATTGTTTGATTTATAAGATTGAATATCATCTATTTTATCATACTTCGATAAAATTGTAGTAAATAGGAAAATAAGGAAATTAGTCAATTTTCGTAAAAAAAGTTGAGGAGAGGGTTTTTGAAATCTAATTCTACTTCCTACTAATTGATTTAAAATAAAATTAAGAATTTTTTATTTAATAT
>NZ_LZGP01000024.1:0-9027 GCF_001690445.1 Gilliamella sp. wkB195 | reverse complement strand
ATTAGACATTGTGACTGTGATACCACCCAGAGAAACAGGAGACCAAGACAATGGCTGACTACTACCACTAATATCTAAATCAAAGTACAATCCATTAAGACCTGTAGTAGGAAAGTTTTGACCGTAATAGAGAGGGTCTGTTTTTTGAGTGAGAAACCCCCTATCAGGGTCCCACATCGAAGCTGGGCCAGCAAAATCCCAAGATGGGTCATAAGGATCATCACCAAGCTTACCATACATTAAATTAGGTCTGACGAAACAAACCACAGGCGAAGCCTTTGGATTGACGTAATAAGTCTCACTACGGGCACTGAAATCACTACGATTAGGAACGCCATAACGAGTTGATAATGTACCGTTAGTACTGGATAACTTAATCCTATAAGGTGCGTTACAAATTGTTAACACGGAATTACGTGATACCGTTTGACCGTTTTTATCGACGATAGATAAACTTAAAGAACCTGTAGCAGTAACGTCTGAATCACCATCATCATCCCCCCAATAATTATTAGGAGGACCGATAAGAGTACTTAAATCGACTGAATTAGTATCAGTAGGAACGAACATACGAATATCAGCAAAACTCTGCCCCTCAACCGGCAAGACGATTGGGGTTGTAGATGATAAATTGGTAGAAGGCGTGTAATTAGTTCCGTTAGATAGTGTAATCCCAAGCAGACCGTTAGCATCAACTGCACGAGTACGACCACCGTCGAAAGTCAGATAAGGTACACTACCCTGTATCGCATTCCTAGTTGTCTGTGATGTCAATGCATGGCTGGAAAAAGAAAGGAAAATAGCCACGAAAAAAACAATCTGACGGGATAATTCGGAAAAGGATCGAAAACAGGATCTGAAAGAGGATCCGGAAAACGATCGGAAAAAGGATCGAGAAGAGGATCGCGGAAGCGACCGCGCGAAAATTCGCAGAATTTCACTTGATTGAGTAGAAAAATAAGCTTCAGTGAAAAATTTAAACTGGGTGCTGGACTTAGACGAATTTAAAACATAGGTTGGCCAAGTTGCCTGTTGCCTGTTGCCTGTTGAAAATTATAGAACATATGCGACAATCCTGTCAAGTAATTTTTTGATTAATTTACAATTTTATATTTTTCTGCTAAATTTTAGCCTAGTAGCTAAAACCGTGTAAAAAGTATAGTGATTGGAAAAACACGATGCAACACTTTTTTTCACTCATTTACGTTAACTTTTGTAAATAGGATCTAAAAAGGATCTAGATGATAATTGATTAAACGCTGTTTTAATTAAAGATTATCATCATTACAAATCTTTAGAATCACTGTTATTCATCCTAAAAAAATTATTTTAGTATTTAAAATAGTGGTTATGATCATTTAAAAGTTTTAAGTGAAATTTAAAACCTCAAAAACCCGGCTCCTCAACTTTTTTTTACGGAGAATTCTAATTATGAATAATAACTTATCCCTAACAATTTAGCTATCTCTTGATTTTCAGCTAGCTGTTTTGGTTCTGCATTAAATATGACGTTTCCATTTTCAATAACCACACAGCGGGAAAAATGGCTAAGTGACTCATCCAGATAATGCGATACCATCATTAAGGTCAGATTAAATTCACTACAAACCTGATTCACCAATGCCAACATTTCAAAGCGAAGAGCTTGGTCAAGAGCAGAAAATGGCTCATCTAATAATAATATAGGACGATGTTGTATAAGACAGCGAGCCAAAGCCACGCGTTGCCGTTGGCCACCCGATAGCTGTTCGGGATAGCGATGGTTAAAGCCTTCCAGCCCTACACGAACCAGTATATCATTAATAGTCGTTTGTTCAGCTCGACTCAGTTTTAATGTCGGCTTAATGCCTAAAGCAATATTTTGTTCAACCGTTAGATGGCTAAATAAGTTATTTTGTTGAAATAGCATCGATACAGGGCGTTTACCGGGTAACGTTGTTGTGACATTTTGGTTATTTAAAATGATTTGTCCTGATTTAGGAAAGATGAACCCCGCAATCAAGCTAAGTAATGTACTTTTGCCCGCGCCACTTGGTCCGACAATAACAACCCGCTCTTTAGCAGCAATATTTAGCGTAAAGTGCATGTTGAAGTTGTCATATTGATATTCAATTTTTTGAAGTTCGATCATAATCCATCACAACCAATAAACTAAAAGATAAAAGTAATAATATCGCCGCTGTCACGATACTTTCTTGATAATGATAATGCGATATCTGTTGATATAAATAATAAGGTAACGTGGTCACCGACTGCCCGCCAAACAGAGCTATTACCCCAAAATCGCCCAATGACAATATGGCAGCAAGGGCAAAACTCATCAACATAAGGCTTTTTAACCCCTTAAAATCGACCAAATAAAAATGCGTTAATCCATTGATATTAAGGGTTTGGGTTAATTGCCAATAGCGTGCAGTAATATCATACATCGGCGTAGCTAAATTTTTAAGGATGAAAGGTAGCGCCATTAACCCATTACAAACCATAATTAATAAGCAGATAAAAACAGTGTGATGACTATAACCAAATAACAATAAAAACAATCCCGATGCTAATACCATGTTTGGTATGGCTAATATCAGTGAGGCAACCAGCATAAGCCGATTACTTAATTGACGTTGTTGGTTAATCAATAGTCGGCAATTGGTCCATAGCAAAAGTAACCCAAGTAACATCGCTATCATAGCGGAACCTATAGCAATAAGGATTGAATAGAGTAAGGCTTGTTGCAACATCGATGTGAGTAATGAGATTTGGAAAAAATAGAAACCTTGAAAAAGTATGGTAATCATCGGAGACAGGATAAATAATCCCCCTATTACGATAATGATCATGCTAATCATTTTTAGCCAATTGGTTATCGGTAATTGATAGTTGGAGTGACTAAATTTAACACTCAGCTTTCTATCATTTCTATTTATTTTCTGCATCAAGCTGATAAAAACAATACAGCAAACCAACTGCACGCAAGATAGCAATGCGGCTTGTAATAGATCAAAGTCTCGCACCGCTTGATAAATAGCCACTTCCAACGTGGTGTATTTTGGACCACCACCCAATGCAAGCACTATGGCAAAACTCGAAAAACAGAGCATAAAAATAAGTGCTGCCATAGGCAATATTTGTCTACGAAGTAACGGCCATTCAAGTAATTTAAAATAGGTAAATGTTGAAAAATTAAGTTGTGCCGCTAACTGTCTTTGTTCTATAGCAACACTGTTTAATGTTTTGTAAAAGAGCACACAAGCATAAGGAAAATTCAAAAAAACATGAGCCAACAAAATACCTTGCAAGCCATAAATAGGAAATGAAAATGGGATATGCAGTACTTGGCAAATGTAAGCCAGTAAACCTTGTTGCCCATATACCGACAACAACCCTGTCACAACCACTAAAGCGGGTAAAATAAAGGTAATTGGCATTATTTTTATCAGTAACTTTTTACCTTTAAAATCAATAAAGGAGAGCGCCTTAGCCATTAATATTGCTGATGCCAGCGAAAGTATTGTCGATAACAAAGCTTGATAAAAAGTGATCCAAACAATATGAAGTACATAACTATCAAGATAAATCGTCAAATTTCCTGACTCCAAGGCAAATCGCCAAATAGCAATAAGTGCCGAGCTTAAAATGATGAGTATTAAGCTCGCAGCACTTATTCCGGGTAATAACGATTTAAATTTTAACATTGACGATACGGGATCTATTGACTAATTGCCGATTGCCATTCTCGAATCCAAGCTTTTTGATGTTTTTCAATCTCTGCTGGCTCAAATTCTAACGATTTATTGACCGAATTAATTTGCGCAAAGGCATTAGGTAGATCCGTTTTGATAATCGGATACATCACATTTTTCTCAGCAAATTGGTGTTGGACTTCAGGTGTCAGCAAATAACGTAAAAATTGGCGCGCTAGGTCAATTTCTTGACTGTATTTAATAATTCCGGCGACTTCAACTTGACGATAGTGTCCTTCATCAAAAATAGCTGCTTCGTAGTGATGCTCGTTTTCATTAATGATATGTGCCACTGGCGATGTACTGTAACTAAGTACAAAATCCGCTTCGCCTTTTAAAAACATACCATAAGCTTCGCTCCAACCTTTGGTGACTGTCACCGTGTTTTTAGCGATTTGTTGCCACGCTTCTGCTGCTTTATCACCATAAACTTTTTTTACCCAAAATAGTAAACCGAGTCCTGGTGTACTGGTTCTTGGATCTTGGTAGATGATTTTCAAACCGGCTTTATTTTCAACCAGTTCATGTAAAGAATGAGGTGGATTTTTGACTTTGTTATTATTGTAGATAAAAGCAAAATAACCAAAATCATAAGGCATAAAACTATCATCCCACCAATTGGTGTTGAGATTGTCGGGTTTAGCGATTTGATGAGGAATAAGAATATTCGCTTGTTTGGCTTGCTCTAATAGGTTGTTATCTAACCCTAAAATAACATCCGCATTCGTTTTATCGCCTTCAAGGCGAATACGATTTAAAACCGACACACCATCACCTAATGTCACAACCTCAAGTTGGCAATTGCATTGGGCTTCAAACCCTTTTTTGATTGCCTCACCGGGTCCCCATTGTGACATAAATGAATTATAGCTATAAACCGTCAAAGTGGGCAGTTCTGCATTGGCTAATGGGCTAAAAAGTGAAAATAGAAAAATAACAGGTAGTAAAAAGTTTTTACAAAACATTTTGCCTCCAAAGAAATAGGTAAAAGACAAAAGGTTTGAGCAGATATAATAACTCAAATCCCTCCGCTGGCATTATCCAGTTCAGGTTCGACGAGTTATGTCAATCAATCTGACACTCTCAGCCCACTAGGGCACCCCGTTGAGAACGACATTAGTTTAGAGGGTGAAGGTATAATTGTAAATAGTTACCTTCAACGGTTGCCTGCAAACTTATCTATGATTTTGGAAGAGAGTAACTGCGCTTGATCAAACTGATAGCTTTATAAAATTTCCGCTTAGCCCCATTTGTAATCAGAAAATCGATTTCTTGCTTATTTAAGGAGTGAGTGAGTTTTGCATATTCATTCAAAAGGATATTTTCACCATGATTATCATAGTATTTTGTCAATTGTGAATCTTATTTCTTGCAGATGACCTTGAGCAAACACCGAAGTTGAAAAGAGCAAAAGGATATTGATAATCAGGTAGTTAAATAAATTTCGGCACCTGTTTTCTCTTTATTTTTTTATCTATTTTATAATTGAGTTGATAGATTACATCTAAATAAAAAAATTTTCGTTTATAAAAGAATCAGCTATTTACTTGTCCTTAACTAATCCCACAGTGACAATTTATCAATTTATCAGTATTATATTGGGCATTTTATTTTAAACGATTAGGTTCAGTGTGAATATTCAACAACTATTAACACAACGTGTTTCTCAAGCAATGATTATGGCGGGTGCTGATAAAAACTGCGACGCTTTAATCAAGCAATCAGCTAAAGCCCAATTTGGTGACTACCAAGCAAATGGTATCATGTCTACCGCTAAAAAATTGGGAATGCCACCACGAGCATTAGCTGAAAAAGTTTTACAACATCTTGATATTGATGATATTGCCGATAAAATCGAGATCGCCGGTCCTGGTTTTATTAATATCTTTTTAAAAGATAGTTGGATTGCTGAACAAAACGAAGTCGCGCTAAATAGTGATAAACTGAATATTACTTTACCAGCCAAACCACAAACTATTGTGGTTGATTACTCTGCACCAAACGTAGCAAAAGAGATGCACGTCGGCCATTTACGCTCAACCATTATTGGTGATGCTAGTGTCCGAGTATTAAGCTTTCTTGGTCATAATGTTATCCGTGCCAACCATGTTGGTGATTGGGGAACCCAATTTGGGATGTTAATCGCCTATCTTGAAAAAATGGAAAACGAACATGCCAACGACATGGAACTTTCAGATTTAGAATCGTTCTATCGCGCAGCTAAAAAACATTACGACGAAGACGAAGCCTTTGCCGAAAAAGCCCGTAATTATGTCGTAAAACTTCAAGGTGGTGACCAATATTGCCGTGAAATGTGGC
The DNA here is from genome assembly GCF_001690445.1 of Gilliamella sp. wkB195. Classification (NCBI taxonomy): domain Bacteria; kingdom Pseudomonadati; phylum Pseudomonadota; class Gammaproteobacteria; order Orbales; family Orbaceae; genus Gilliamella; species Gilliamella sp. wkB195. The sequence goes on along the minus strand of NZ_LZGP01000024.1, from coordinate 2,971 downwards.
GAAAACTGGTGGATATCACCATGACACAAAACATTGCCACATATAAACGCCTTAATGTCACCTTATCGGTTGAAGATACAATGGGCGAAAGCATCTATAACAGTATGCTACCAGGCATTGTTGCCGATCTAAAACAGAAAAAATTAGCGGTTGAAAGTGACGGTGCCATCGTCGTATTTCTAGATGAATATAAAAATAAAGAAGGCGAACCAATGGGTGTTATTATCCAAAAACGTGATGGTGGCTATCTTTATGCAACAACCGACATTGCCTGTGTAAAATATCGTTACGAAACACTTCATGCTGAACGTATTTTATATTATACCGATTCACGTCAACACCAACATCTAGAACAAGTTTGGGATATCGTACATAAAGCGAAATATGTACCAGAATCCTTAAAACTTGAACACCACATGTTTGGAATGATGTTAGGTAAAGACGGCAAGCCGTTTAAAACTCGCTCAGGTGATACCGTAAAATTAAACGACCTGCTTGACGAAGCAACAGAGCGTGCAGAAGCACTAATTAAAAGTAAAAATCCCGATCTTTCTCCAACAGAACTTGCCAAAGTGATTGATGCAGTAGCGATTGGCGCAGTGAAATATGCCGACCTATCCAAAAATCGTACCACCGATTATGTTTTTGATTGGGATAACATGTTGTCATTTGAAGGCAATACTGCACCTTATCTACAATATGCCTATACACGCGTACTGTCGGTGTTTAGAAAATCAAATATCAACGAAGATAGCTTAACTGGTAATATCAATTTAGGCACGGACAAAGAGCGAACATTAGCAATTCGATTAATTCAATTTGATGAAACCGTTTCAACCGTTGCTGCAGAAGGCACACCGCATGTGCTGTGCGCCTATTTGTATGATATCGCCACCCTATTTTCTAGCTTCTATGAGCACTGCCCAATTTTGGCAGCCGAAAATGAAGACTTGAAACATAGCCGTCTAAAACTGGCATCTTTAACAGCAAAAACCCTTAAAACCGGTTTAGATATGCTTGGAATTAAAACGGTTGAAAAAATGTAACAAAACCAGCCACCGATATTGTTCAATATCGGTGGTATATCGCCACTTAAAAACATCTTAAAAATTTCAGCATTTAAAATTGAGGGGAGTTTTATAAAACCAAATTCATCCCAAAAAATCCTCAACTTTTTGATATAAAAACACAACTAAACGCCACAGCTTAAAGCTGGATTATTCATATAAAACAATATTAAAAAGTAGGATTTAGAACCCCAAAAAAACCGCTCCTCAACTTTTTTTGAGATAAAAAAATGCAAAAATAAACCCGCCGAGGCGGGTAATTCAAACGTCGCTAAGCCACAAACTCGCTTTTTATGGCTAAACGACGTTGACTCTTAGCTTACTTTTAATGACTCAACACTATTTTTTATGCCCCCCGCCCTAAGGATTAAGGACGAAGAAATAAAAACTAAGGATAGGCACAAAGTCCGTCGCTGCCTAAGAGGCTCTGCCTCACCACATTACCACGCTGCGTACCCACGATAACCTGGTCACGACCAATGGAGTCACTAGTCCAGAAAAAAAGTTCGAAGGCGGTGCCAACGGTATTATAACCCCACTCAGTGAAAAAACCCGAACCTATATGACGCATAAAACTATTACCAAATGAGGAAGGAGTGGCACTAGGTACAACTAAATCTTTACGAACTGCATTGGTTAAATCCTTTACGCGAGGCATTCGATAACCGATACCATTACACCAAGATAAGGCAGGAGAATAATTGCCATTCCAAGAAACACGGTGGACGAACCACTGCTTCAAAGTAAAACCATATTTAACAACTGGATTACCTTGACCATCACGACCGACCAACTCGAAGGTCTGAGGCAAAGAAGGTTTGGAAATACGACTAGGATTGTCTGAATTAATCTGGAATCTAGTAGCGGAAGGACCAGTTAAAGTAACACGAACGCTTGTAGCTGTAGAATTAGTCATTTTAACTGTGATACCACCCTGAGATATTGGAGGCCAAGACAACGCCTGACTACTGCCACTAATAAGTAAATCAAAATACAATCCATTAGCACCAGTAGTAGGAAAGTTTTGACCGTAAGAGGATGGCTCATTTGACTGAGTGAGAAAACCCTTAGTAGGGTCCCATATCAAAGCTGGGCCAGCATAACCACCTGAATTAGGTCTGGCAAAACAAACCATCGGTGTAACGTTAGGGTTGATGTAATAAGTTACACTACTTGCACTGAAATCACTACGATTGGGAACGCCATAACGTGTAGATAATGTGCCGTTAGTACTTGATAAGGTAAACTTATAAGGTGCCTTACAAATTGTTGGCACTGTACTACGTGATACAGATTGACCATATTTATCGACGATAGATAAACTTAAAGAACCTGTAGCAGTAATGCCAGAATCACCATCTTCATCCCCCCAATAGTTATAAGGCGGACCGATAAGAGAACTTAAAGCGACTGAATTAGTATTAGTAGGGACCAACATACGAATATCAGCAAAACTCTGACCTGCAACCGGTAAGACGATTGGGGTTATAGATGAAGAATTGGTAGAAGGCGTATAATGTTTACCATCAGATAGTGTAATACCAAGCAGATCGTTAGTATTAACAATACGAGTACGACCACCGTCGAAAGTCAAATACGGCGCACTACCCTGTATCGCATTCCTAGTTGTCTGTGAAGTTAATGCGTGCCCCGAAAAAGGAATAAAAAGAGCCACAAAAAAAACAATCTGCCGGGATAATTGAGAAAAGGATCGAAAAAAGGATCGCGCGAAAATTCGCTGAATTTCACTTGATTCAGTAGAAAAATAAACGTCAGTGGAAAATTTAAGATGGGAGCTGAACTTAGACGAATTTAAATTATAGGTTGGCCAAGTTGCCTGTTGCCTGTTGCCTGTTGAAAATTATAGAACATCTGCGACAATCCTGTCAAGTATATTTATGATT
>NZ_LZGP01000023.1:0-43693 GCF_001690445.1 Gilliamella sp. wkB195 | reverse complement strand
TTGTATTTATATTATAAAAAAAGTTGAGGAGCGGGGTTTTTGAAGTTTCAAAATCGCAATTATCCAATCTTTATATTCACAGATCATGATCCTTTCTTGAATAAAATTAGAATCGCACGAATTGTTGATAATAATATTGACCTAAATCACATAAATCATAAAAAGAATTTTGATTAAAATCGAATCAATATAATATTTATAGTGAGTTAATAAAATAAAGGAATATCTTATGAGTAAAACTAGATTGAAAATTGCAGCATTAATTGGTGGTATTATTTTTAGTGCTTCAAGTGCTTACGCATCAATTGATGATGTTAAGCAACTTAAAATCATCAGTTATAATGTTTATAACGGGATGAAGTTAGATGAGAGCGAAGGCAAGCAGAAATATATTGATTGGGCAAAAGCGCAAGATGCCGATATCATTGCCTGGCAAGAGATGAATTTCTTTACTCGAGAAAAACTTGAAAAATTTGCAGCCAGTTATGGTCACAAATACGCTGTTCTGTTAAAAGAGTCACCAGATGATCCTGCTTTTTTCCCAGTTGCCATTACCTCAAAATATCCTATCGTAAATGTGAATAAAGTGGTCGATAATTTATGGCATGGAGCGCTGTTTGCAGATGTTGGTAATTATCATTTTGTGATAACCCATATGAACCCGTTTTGGACGGCTAAGCGTATCGATGAAATTAATTTGATTATAGATTCAATTAAATACAGTCGTGATCCTAATGGTAAATGGATAATCGCGGGGGATTTGAATTCATTCTCTCCAGCAGATAAACCTGATTATGATAAAAGCACGCTTTTAGAAGATATAAAAGAAAAACAGAAGAAAAGACCAATTCTTGATAATCTGGTAAATGGCCAATTAAGCTATACCGTTCAACAAAATCTACTTGATGCGGGTTATATTGATGCATTAAAGATAAAACACAAAGAATTTATCTCAACCGCACCAACTAAAGTCTTTTATGATCAAGCATCAGTACCATTACGTTATGATTATATCTATGTCTCACCACCACTTAAAGAAAACGTGATTGATGTTAAGGTACTCAAAGATGATTTTACTGATAAGTATTCAGATCACTACCCAGTTCAAATGATTATAAAGAATAATTAATATCATCTATAGAATTAAGAACAAAACGGGCATAAGCCCGTTTTTTATGTTAATTGATTCGATAAGATCAACGCACTATTTTCGGGCAACAAATACCGCTCGTATTGGAGCAGGGTAACCTTCAATCGTTTTGCTCAAATCGTTCGGATCAAGAAACTCAGCTAATGAGTCAGATTCCATCCAGTCTGTTTTGCGCTGTTCATCTAAACTGGTTTTCGATATATCAACCATTTTTATCTCTTTAAAACCACATTTATGTAGCCAATTTATCATGGTGGGGACAGATGGGATGAAATAGACATTTCGCATTTGAGCATAACGTTCACCTGGCATTAATGCTTGGTGTTCGACTCCCTCAATAACCAGGGTTTCAAGCACTAATTGTCCACTATCAACTAATTGATCTTTCAATTGGTAAAGATGATCAAGTGGCGAACGGCGATGATATAATACGCCCATTGAAAAAACCGTATCAAATGCATTTAATTTTGGCAGTTCCTCAATTCCTAAGGGTAGTAAGTGAGCTCGTTGATCATTACCTAATAGTTTTCTTACTGCTTCAAATTGGCATAAATAAAGCGCCATTGGATCAATACCAACGGCAAGTTTAGCTCCTGCGCCAACCATTCGCCACAAGTGATAACCACTATTACAACCAACATCGAGAACTGTTTTGCCCTCTAAATTTTCAATGTGATTAATTAGTCGCTCCCATTTCCAATCAGAACGCCATTCTGTATCAATATCCACACCATAAAGATGAAAAGGGCCTTTACGCCACGGCATCATAGTTTTCAATAATTGGGTGATTCTTTGCTGTTCCCCTGAAGATAACGGTTGCTCAGTTTTAGCCGTTACGCTGTGTAAGAAGTCGATTTGAAAAGGGGTAATAGCTGGCAAGTGTTTAATGCTATTTAACCATTGGCTAAAACGGTTATCTAAATTTTGCCTTTGCCAATTAGCTAGTTGTGCTGGTAATACTTCAAGCCAATTTTTAAGCTTATTTTTTGCGATAATTTGGTAAAAATCACCAAAATCAATCATTCGTTATTCCTTTGTAATTGGGTTAAATCTGATGTTATTTTATAGCAATGATGGAACCGAAATTAAAACATTGAAACCAGGTATCGACATGTTTAAATCCTGCTTTAGCAAGACGCTGTTTATGGGTTTCAATAGTATCGGTAAGCATAACGTTTTCAAGCATATTCCGTTTTTGGCTAATCTCTAGTTCACTGTAACCATTCGCTCGTTTGAAGTCATGGTGCATGTTAAATAATAATTCATCAACACACTTATCATTAAAACTAAATTTTTCAGATAGCACTAATATGCCATTAGGGATTAATGCTTGGTAGATATTATTTAAAACACGTTGACGATTGTCTGGCGTTAGAAATTGCAAGGTAAAATTTAGGACAACCATTGAAGCATTTTGCATATTAATATTGCAAATATCTTCACATATAACATCAACAGGTGTAGTTGATTTATAGGCATCAAGGTGTTTTTTACATCGTTCTACCATTGGTAATGAATTATCAACGGCAATGATATGGCAATTTTCTTGTTTGATATTCCGACGAATTGCAAGTGATGCAGCGCCTAGCGAGCATCCCAAATCATATATCATTGAATTGGGTTGAACAAATCTTTCAGCCAACATGCCTATCATTGAGATTATATTCGAATAACCAGGAACAGAGCGTTGCACCATATCGGGAAAGACTTCGGCAACTTTTTCATCAAAAGTCCAATCGCCTAATTTATCAATTGGTGTTGAAAATAACTGATCTTTTTTGCTATTCATAAAAGTTATTGGTGCTATAGGATCTAATTCTGTTATCATACCATTTTTTGCTTTCGATTGTTCGGATAATTATGACATTTGTTGATTTTATAGCCATTTTTGCAACGATTGTTATTAGTGTGTTTGTTACATTCTATTTTGGCAAACGTTGGCAGTTTTGGTTTAATTTGAATTTAACAGGTTACTTTCGAATTATTTATTGGGGCACTGTCTGTTTTGCCGGATTATCATTAATTTTTGCCAGATTATTAGATGGTTTTATACCTTCATATATACATCTTTCTTTAATCTCCATTTCTGGATTAATGATTTGTAGCGTTTTTATAGCTACTATTTTTGATATCACCTATTGGTTTAGTAAAAAAAGATTAAAACCCAATCTATGGCTTAAGGTTAGCTTTATTATTGCTGTTGTAGCGCTGTTTTGTTTTGGGCATGAAATGGCGATAAATCCTCAAATTGTCCATTATAAAGTTGAAATTAATAAATCGGCTCATGTTGAGCATTTAAGAATTGTTCAACTTTCAGATATTCATATCAATGAACATACGTCTACCAAAATGATTCAAGAAATGGTCGAAAAGGTAAACGCTTTGGAACCTGATTTTATTGTGATAACGGGGGATACACTGGATAAGAGTTTAAAGCCTTTTTTAGAATATGGCTTTGATAAGCAGTTTCAACAATTAAAACCAAAATATGGTAGCTATATTATTTTTGGTAATCATGAATATTTAGGAATTAATGACGCTAATAATCGTGAAGATGATATTATTAATGCCTTCAAAAAAGCAAATTTGAAAGTCTTAAAAGATGACATAGTCTATCTTGATGAAGTTGGTATAACATTGATAGGGCGGGATGATTTTTCTTCATCTCGGTATGATATTAAGCGCGCTTCATTATCCGATTTAATCCTGTTTACTGATACCGAGAAACCTATAATATTGTTAGATCATCAACCAAGAAATCTTGATGAAGCCGCTGAACAAAATGTAGATTTGATGCTATCTGGACATACACATGGTGGGCAAATTTTCCCTGTTAATATTTTAGTCGCCATGATGTATAAAAATGCTAAGGGAATTTATCAAGATACTAATCATCATTTTACCAGTATCGTGAGTAGTGGTTATGGGTTTGGCGGGCCGCCAATACGATTAATGACCTGTTCTGAAATTGTTGTAATAGATGTATCATTTGCAAAAAAATCGACCTCTTAAATAGGATTCATATTTTGATTTATCAATATATTACTACGGATGAAGAATTATCTAGTTATTGTTTAAAAATTGCGAACAGCAATGCAATCGCATTAGATACGGAATTTGTTCGCACGCGAACATTTTATCCTCAATTAGGACTTATTCAGGTTTTTGATGGTAAACATGCAGCATTAATTGATCCGGTTAATATCAACAATTGGCAGGATTTTTTAGCTATTTTAGCCAATCCAACAATTGAAAAATATTTTCACTCTTGTAGTGAGGATATTGATGTGTTTCTTTCTACATTTAACTGTGTACCCACTCCAATTATAGATAGCCAAATTTTGGCATCATTCCTAGATAATCCTGTTAGCAGTGGCTATGCTAGTTTAGTTAACAAATACCTTGGCATTGAATTAGATAAAAGCGAAACTCGAACAGATTGGTTAAAACGTCCTTTGACTGAAAAACAATGTGAATATGCGATTAATGATGTGTTATATCTCTTCCAATTAATGGAAATTCTAAAAGTTAAGCTCACAACTAATCATTATTTAGATGCAGCTTATCAAGAATGTCAAAGTGCGATTGCCCGTAAATGCAAGCCGTTTGATCCTAAAGATGCTTACCTAAATATCGGAAATAGCTGGCAATTAAAAGGTGACAGCTTAGGACAATTGGCTAAGTTAGCATTATGGCGATACCAATTAGCCAAATCTGAAAATATTGCATTAAATTTTGTTATACATGAAGCTGTTTTATTTAAGATTGCCCGTTTCCAACCTTCGTCGTTAGCTGAACTTGATAAATTAGGAATGAAAGGGAAAGAAGTTCGGCTATATGGTCCAACCATTTTGGAAATATTGCAGGAACCTATACCGAATATTCCACCAATTAAACGAATGAATAGTTATCCAAATTACAAAGAAACTTCTGATTTATTAAAGCAAATCACTGAAAATATTTCATCACAGACTGGACTTAGCCGTGAATTAATTATATCAAAACGGTTAATCAATCAATATATAAAATGGAAAATAGATAAAAACGAAAGTATGCCTGAAATATTATCTGGGTGGAGAAAACCACTATTTGAACAATATGGCTTATTAAATTGATCAATATCTAGGGTGTCAAATGAAATTGACACCACGTTATTTAAGCAAGTTCACTTAGCATCGATTCAACAATTTTAGATGATTGAGCTGCGGCTAACTTTAAAAAGGATTGAAAATCAATTGCTGATTCATTATCTCCATTGTCTGAAATCGCTCTAACCACTACAAAAGGAACTTTAAATAACCAACAAACATGGCCGATCGCAGCAGCTTCCATTTCAACGGCAATTGCTTCAGGATAAGTTTGCTTAATTCGTTCTAGATTACTTTTTCCATTAATAAAAGCATCTCCACTACCGATTGAACCAGCCACGGCATTGACACCATGTTTTTTGATACAAGCTTCGGCTAATGATCGATAGTTTTCATCAGCAGGAAACGAAACAGGGCAACCAGACATTTGGCCCGGCTTATATCCAAAAGCAGTTAGATCCACATCATGATAAAAAACATCTTTTGATACAATAATATCACCGATACTGAGCTTAGTTGAAAGCCCACCAGCTGAGCCAGTGTTAATTACCGCATCAACTTGGTAATTATTTAAAAGCAGGGTAGTTCCGGATGCCGCAGCTACTTTACCGATACCTGATTGTAATAATACGATGTCGCAATTAGCAATTTTGCCAATGTGAAAATCACATCCTAAATGATGTTCTAATTGATAATCAGTAATTTGACTTTTTAGTATTGCAACTTCTTCTTCCATTGCTGCGATAATAGCAATTTTCATAAGGACCTCTAGGTGTTTATTAGCCGTATATTTGTTTTAAATGTGCTATCATAATTGCCATAAGTGAACTTGACAATAAATGAATCATAACGGAGATAAAATTTGCGTACAATTTTTATAACAGGTTGCTCAAGCGGTATTGGCTTGATTTCAGCAATAGCATTAAAAAAGCGAGGTTATCGTGTTATTGCTTCTTGCCGTAAAGTTGAAGACCAAAAAAAATTAGTCGAGCAAGGTTTTGAAACCGTTCTTTTAGATTTGGATGATCCAGACTCTGTTACTCAAGCTGCACAGGAAGTTTTAACTTTAAGTGAAGGTAAATTATATGCTTTATTTAATAATGCCGGATTTGGGGTATATGGTCGATTAAACACCATCAGTCGAGCGCAGTTAGAGTCACAGTTTTCAACAAATTTTTTTGGTGTACATCAATTAACTCAATTATTGTTACCGGCAATGCTAGAGCAAAATGAAGGAAGAATTATTCAAACAAGCTCTATTGTTGGAATTGTTGCAACCCCAGGGAGAGGAGCTTATTCAGCCAGTAAATACGCCTTAGAAGCATGGTCTGATGTATTAAGGTTAGAATTAGCTAAAACGAATATAAAGGTTTGTTTAATCGAACCTGGTCCATTAAAAACCTATTTTTCAAATAATGTGAATCAAACCGAAAAAGAGAATATTGTAAAAAATCCACCAATTGCTAGACGTTTTACCTTAGCTCCCGAAGCTGTTTTACCCTATCTTTATCATGCATTGGAGCACGATAAGCCAAAAATACGTTACAGGGTAACTAAAGTAACGAAGTTAGCAGCGATAGCTAAACGTTTGCTTCCCGACAGATTAATGGATAAAATTTTAGAAAATAAGTAATAAATTAAATTATTCATAGGATAAATTATGTCAAATCAATTTATTTTTGATGTTAACGAACAGAATATTCAAGAAATTGTCGAAAAATCGACAAATACTCCCGTGTTATTCTACTTTTGGTCACCAAGAAGTCCAAATCATCAAGAGATGACAAACACGCTAACAAAATTAGCGACAGAGCATCAAGGACAATTTATTTTAGCCAGCGTAAATTGTGATGAGCAACAAATGCTTGCAGCACAATTTGGTTTAAGAGCGATTCCAACAGTTTATATGTTCCAAAATGGGCAGCCAGTTGATGGTTTTCAAGGTCCACAAAGTGAAGATCAATTTAAAGCATTTTTAGCCAAAATCTTACCTAATGAAGATGAATTAAAACTTGTTGAAGCTCAAAAATTATTTAATGAAGGGTTATATGACCAAGCTTTACCTTTATTAAAACAAGCATGGACGACGCTAACTGATCACTTAGGCAAACCAAGATCAGATATCGCATTAATGTTAGCTAAAGCGCAAATTGAACAAAAGCAACTTAACGATGCTAAAGAAGTTTTAGCAACAATTCCGCTACAAGACCAAGATTCGGCTTTTCATGGATTACAAGCTGAGATTGAGTTACTTGAACAAGCGGCAAATTCACCAGAATTACAGCAGTTGCAAGCTGAATTGGCCAAACAACCTGACAATATTGAATTAATGATCCAACTTTCATCACAATTGATGCAAGTAGGGCGACACGAAGAGGCTTTAGAGCTACTATTCAAACCGTTAACAAAAGATCTAAATGCGGGAGATGGTCAAGTTAAGAAAACATTACTTGATCTGTTAGCTGCATTGGGTACTAATAACGCTTTAGCTAGTAGTTATCGTCGTAAGCTTTATACGCTATTATATTAAGAAATATTTAATTGATTTCTGGCGATGGTAATAGCTTGGCATTAATTCATAAAAAATTTTATGAGCCTCTATTGAAACTTTGGAAAGTTAAAAGATATCAAAAGAAAGTTGATAGATTGGAAGGATGAAATGAAGAGATTCAACAGTTTTGTTGAATCTCTTTTTTTATTTAATGTTCGATAATACGAGGAAAGTTTTCGTTACTACGAAGGGTTAAAACCTCAACCCCGTTATCGGTTACTAAAATAGTGTGCTCATATTGAGCTGAAAGTCCATGGTCTTTAGTTTTAACGGTCCAACCATCTTTCATTGTACGTGTACGCCAATCGCCAGTATTCACCATTGGTTCAATCGTAAAAGTCATACCTGGTTTTAAAATTACGCCACCATCATCAGCATCATAATGTAATACTTGAGGCTCATCATGATATACCTCACCAATACCATGACCACAATATTCACGAACTGAAGAAAATCCAAATTTATCAACATATTTTTGAATAGCTTTACCGATTTCTCTCAATCGAATTCCTGGTTTTATGATTTTAATCGCTTCGTATAAGCTCTCTTGTGTAACTTGGCAAAGTTTTTCGCCAGCGACAGTGGGTTTACCTGCAATGTACATTTTTGAAGTATCCCCATGATAACCATATTTGATCACAGTTACATCTATATTAAGAATATCACCATCTTTTAATTTTTTATCAAAACTTGGAATACCATGACACACCACGTCGTTAATGGATATACAACTTGTATGTTTAAATCCATGATAACCAATATTGGCAGGAATAGCTTTTTGTACATTTACAATATGTTCATAACAAATTTTATCGAGTTCACCAGTAGTAATTCCTGGTTTAACATACGGCTCGATCATCTCTAAAACTTCAGCAGCTAATTTGCCTGCAATACGCATTTTTTCAATTTCGGCGGGAGTTTTTAACTTAATAGACATTAACGTGTTCCTGTAATTTTAATGGTAATATCCTATCATATACCGTTGTTTCTTTAAAGCATAGCGGTGGATAATTCCTCTTGATTAAAAGTTTAAATTTTACGAAAAAAAAGTTGAGGAACGGGGTTTTTGTGTATAAAAAATGAAAACTAATACAGCTTGAAACCGTTTAATTATATAATAAAACATTATAAAAAAAGGTTTCAATATGATGCAATGTAGCTATTATCAAGAAAAAAAATGTTTGTCTTGTCATAAAATTAATCAACCATATCATTCTCAATTAACTGAGAAACAAAGTCATTTGTTGGAGATATTAGCTGATTTTAATCCTAAACAAGTTAACGATCCGTATGTGAGTCCTGAATCAGGGTTTCGTAATAAAGCTAAAATGGCAGTGCTGGGTACGGTTGAAAAACCAATTTTAGGCATCCAAAACGGTAATGATGCGATTGATTTGTGCGATTGCCCGCTTTATAGCTCGAACATGCAAAATATTCTAAAATTGGTTCGTACTTATATTCGTAAGCAGGGATTAGTTCCCTATAATATCAACAAGCGAAAAGGGGAGTTAAAATTCGTTATCATCACAGAAAGCATTATTGATAATAACAGCCATTTTATGCTGCGATTTGTATTGAAATCACATAAATTTGTAGAAAAAATTAAAAATAGTTACCACAACTTGCAAATAAATAACTTAGAAGTTGTTACTATCAACATCCAACCTAACCATGCAGCGATATTAGAGGGGGAAGAAGAACTGATTTTAACCGATAATCCTTTTTTAGCGTTCCAATTCAATCAGATACCTTTATATATTAAATCTAAAAGTTTCTTTCAAACAAATAGTTACATTGCAGAAAAACTTTATCAAACGGCTAGTGATTGGGTGGCAAACTTAAATGTTAACTCAATATGGGATCTATTTTGTGGAGTAGGTGGTTTTGGTTTGCATTGTATCGGTCATTCTAATAATGAAAAGATCCAATTGACTGGCATTGAAATTAGTTCTGATGCCATTGAGTGCGCAACAAAATCCGCTGAAAAACTTGGTTATGATAAACTCGATTTTAAATCGTTAGATGCCACTAAATATGTAAACAATGAACAAGGTATCCCTGATTTAGTCTTACTTAATCCTCCAAGGCGCGGGGCTGGTAAATCACTCATTCAATACTTAGATAATATAAAACCGAAATATATATTATATTCAAGTTGTAACTTAGCATCTATGGTAGAAGATTTGCAGCTTTTAAGCGATTATCAAATGATTAAAGCCCAATTGTTCGACATGTTTCCGCACACTTCACACATGGAAGTTTTGGTTTTGTTAGAAAAATACAAATAGTTATTTACTGATTTAGGCTATTAATGACTAATATTTATATTAGTTATTAATAACTATTGGTCTAGATTTGCTTTTCTATTCAACCTCATTGATATTAATCGCTCATTTTAATATTTTAGTCCCTTGCCTCAAAGCTAATGATAATCATTATCTAATATAAATGATAATTATTCTCATTGATCATATTTTTTATTTTTGCTAGATTAATTAGTAAAAAATGATAATTATCAAATATTGGGAATTAATTTGAGCAGTTTATTAATATAACTTTGTGGTGAAAAATGAAAATAAATAAAATCTTTTTAACCGTTTTGACTGCTTCAATCTCCTTTTCAGTATTTGCTGCTGATGATGAATTGGAAACTATGACGGTAACGGCTAGTAGACAAAAAAGAGCCAAATTAGCTATTCCAGAAACTGTTGATGTCATCTCTAGAAAGAATATAGATGATCATCAAATGTCAACAATGGAAGATTTAGTTAGATATTTACCGGGAATATCAGTTAATCGGCAAACTTCAGGGACCGACCCTTTTGGTAATTTAGGCAGTATTAGAATACGTGGTATGGCGGGTAACCGTATTCAAATGCAAGTTGACGGTTCAAGAGTGATTGAAAGTATCCAAGACGGCAATAGAAATTTTATTGATTTAGCAAATATAAAAGCTGTTGAAGTCATTCGTGGACCTGGCTCGGTATTATGGGGGGCAGATGCTGTTGGTGGGGTAGTTGCGTTTAAAACCATAGATCCTAGTGATTTACTTAAAGGTAAGTCTTATGCTGTTCGAGTAAGTGGCGGTTATGATAGTTTAAATAAACAAAATACCAAAACGAGTATGTTAGCGCTTGAATTGATGCCTAACTTAGAAGGATTGATCAGTTTTAGTCGAAGAGATTACCAAGAAACCAAGTTAACTAAAGCTAAAGCAAATGGCGGTATTTGGGGCTGTCCACGTGGCGCAGATGCTATTAAATGTAATAAATTAAATCCGTTGGATGCTAAAGCTGAAAATATGTTAACCAAATTGGTTTATCATAATGATACTCGAGAAACAAAGTTAGCATTTGAGAATTTCCGTTCTAATTCGTATGTAAAACAAATGTATGATTATGGATTACAAACCAATGGAACATTCAACGGGGATTATCGAAGAACACAAATTCAAACTCGTAAAAGGTTTGCGATTGATGATAGTTGGACTCCCGAAATAAGCTTTATCGATCAAATCAAGACGATGTTCTCTTACTCGCCGCAAGAACGTTATTTAAAATCGCATCGTCAACAAAAAGATCGAAGACAAACACCGATTTATACTTATACCACGAATGATTATAAAGAAAAGTTTTGGCAGTTGGATCTTCAGTTAAATTCAAACGTTGATTTTTTCAATACAACGCATGATTTAATTTATGGTTTTCAAGGGGATGTTACCCGTAGCAATTATCGTAATGAGAACACAAAAAATGGCGTAAAAACCATAGGTGGCGGATTTAATTTTGCTAACGCTAAAACGCAGCGTGCAGATATTTATCTTCAAGATGAATTTCACTTTATATCAGAAAATTTAAAAATTAAACCGGGTTTACGATATGCAACGTATAAAATTAAACCCAATACGGATAGCCATTATGCGGTGGTTAAAGGCAAAGAACCTCGTGATTTGAGTTCACATCGCCTCATTCCGCAGTTAGGCATATTATATAACATCACTGATCAATACTCTGCTTATGCCCGTTATGCTGAAGGATTCAAAATGCCAACGGCTCAACAGCTTTATACCTCATTGCCGTCGGTAACGATGAATCTGATTCCTAACCCTAAACTAAAACCAGAAAAAGTGAAATCTTATGAGACCGGAATCAGAGGCGATTTTTCAGAAGGTTGGTTTAGTGTAGGCTTATTCAAAGCTGATTATAGCAACTATATCAAGAATTTTATTCGGGTTGGACCGAAGGATTATACCTACAAAAATTTATCCAATGTTAATCTATGGGGCATTGAAACATCGGGCGAGTGGCATTTTGCGCCAAATTGGACTTTGAATGCTTCAAGCTCATATCAATATGGAAAAAAACAAGATTCCCCCGGTGATAAAAGAACTTATTTTAATGAAGCCATGCCTCTGCAAGGTAATATCGGTTTGAAATGGAATGTTCCCGATTTTAATTTTGATACTGAAGTCGTCGGCACTTTTTCCAAAGCGGTATCTCACGTTTCTAGGGATAAATCCTCATCAGATGAAATATTTAAGCCAAGTGGTTATGCAGTCTATGATGCCTATTTAAATTGGCACCCTAGCAAAAATATTACTATTCGGGGATCGGTGTTAAATATATTTGACCGCCGATATTTTAAATGGCCGATGTTTAGTAGTTATTATAAAAATCCACAAAATAATGTAAAAGTGACGAATCCTATCGAGCTTCAAACCGCACCGGGAAGAACTTTTGCCGTTAGTGCGGTTATTAATTTTTAATCATTAAAGTTAAATACTTCTGTCAAATTGATAATTGGCAGGAGTTGATTTAGAAAAAGGCAGTTTTGAGAGTATAAGTTGTGCAAACATTGAAAAATATAATCTTGCTTATGAAGCTTTGCTTCAAAACAAGACAAGGTAAATATGGTTACTGTTATGCTTTAATTATTATTTGTTTAAATATTGTTTTAATTAAAATTAGTCTTGAAATGATTAATTGGAATAAAAACTTTTTTAATGCATTAGAAAAATATGACATGCAAGGCGTTATTACCCAATTAATCGTTTTTGTGTTATTAACTATTTCGGGGGCAATAACTTACTTAATAATTGAATTTTTAAGAAAAACCTTAGTGATTACATGGCGCAAGGTTTTAAATGATTCGATACTTGATAAATGGCTGAATAACAAGGCATATTGGTATTTAAATCAAGACCAAATTGATAATCCTGATCAGCGTATTTCCGAAGACTGTCTGCTATTTATTGAGCGATTAACAAATGAAGGCTTTTCGCTGATTACTCAATGTATAGGCCTGTTTTCCTATTTTATGCTTCTATGGAAAATTACCGATAATTTTGTTTTAAATTTTAGTCTATTCAATATTGATATAAGTATTTCTCATTATTTAATTTGGCTAGCACCTATCTATGTATTATTCACTTCTTGTATTGCCCACATGCTGGGGCGCCCCTTAAAAAACGTGTTAATTGAACAACAACACTTAGAGGCAAATTATCGCTTTGTCTTAACTCGATTTCGTGAATCGAAAGAGCCTATCGCGTTAGCGAATGGTGAAAAAGTGGAGAAACAACAATTTGAACAGCATTTCAATCATATTATCAAAAATTGGTATTTATTAATCAAACGTCAACTTATTTTAGGCTGTTTTACACGGCCTTATTATTTAACGGTGTTAAGTGTGCCTATTTTCTTTTCTTTGCCTATCTATTTAATTGGTAAAGTTAGCTTAGGTTCTTTAATGCAAATTAGTAAATCATTTAGTAATGTTGTGACTAACTTGTCTTGGTTTATTTTCAATTATACTAAACTTGCCGAACTTATTGCATGTAGTTATCGTTTAACCCAGTTTTTTGAAAAAGCTAATCAAGCTGCTCATCAATATCAATCAGCTAGCCAATTAGAGATTAATCAAGATGCATTTTCGATTGAAGATTTAACTATAAAAAAACCGGATGGCACTGTTTTATTAACACTACCCAATCTTTATCTTAATAAAGGCGATTCGGTTGTTATATCCGGTGCATCGGGTATAGGTAAATCAACATTTTTCAAAGTAATTTCTGGCCTTTATCCCAATTTTGAGGGGATGATTAAAGTGCCAAAATTAAAGACATTATTTTTATCGCAAAATGCCTATTTTCCGGTTGGGGGATTAGCTCATGCAATAAGCTATCCGCAACCTTTGTTTGAAAAAGATTTAAGTTTGATTAAGCAACTTCTATTAAAAGTTGGTTTTTCTACAGAATTTATCGATAGAAATTTACTCAGTGATAATTTAAAAACACTTTCCGGTGGTGAAAAGCAACGACTAATGATTGCAAGAATTTTAATGCATAAACCTGATTGGATTTTTATGGATGA
Source organism: Gilliamella sp. wkB195 (assembly GCF_001690445.1). Lineage (NCBI taxonomy): Bacteria > Pseudomonadati > Pseudomonadota > Gammaproteobacteria > Orbales > Orbaceae > Gilliamella > Gilliamella sp. wkB195. The sequence continues at coordinate 29,533 of NZ_LZGP01000023.1, read as the reverse complement.
AACAACCAATGCGTTAGATAAGCAGTCAGAAAAACAATTGCTGAAATTGTTAAAGACAAACCTACCGACAAGTAGTTTTATTATAATTTCTCATACTGATATTTCGAACTATTTTGATAAATGCATCCAATTGAATTTATAACAATGAAGTTAATAAGTTAACTGAATAGACAAACAAGGAGTAATTATGGCTGAGTCCAAAAATGATGTTGTTGAAAGTACAATAGAAAATTTACATGAAACAATTCGCACAATTATATTATCAACAATGACTAAAAATGGTGAAGTAGATACGAGTTATTCACCTTATTTTTTTGATGGAAAAGATTATTACGTTTTAATATCAGATCTCGCCCCTCATAGTCAAAATATGAAAGATAATGCAAATCTCTCTTTTTTAATTATTGATGATGAATGCAATACCAAGAATATCTATGCTCGTAGACGACTATCGTTCCGTGCAACAACAAGCATTGTTGAAAGAGAATCTGAGCTTTTTGATAACATCATTGACCAACTTGCTAAAAGGGTAAGTAAAATGGTGTATATGTTAGCGGAAATGAAAGATTTCAATTTGTTTAAAATCACACCAACAGTCGGTAGATTAGTTTTAGGTTTTGGAAAAACCTATATTGTTGATCATCAGAATAATCTTATCACACCGGTCGATGAGGATTATGTCGCTAATCAAAAAATTGAACAAGCCAATAAATAAGCTGATTCATTAGCAAAGTTACTAACCATTATCTATCTAGTAGATAATGGTTTCTTATTTGTGACATTCTATTAGTTTATATTATTTTGTATATTGATAGATTTCTATTTTCTTTTTAATAGTCACAAAACAGCCTATATAAACCATTAAACTATGCTAAAATTAAGCCAATTTAAACTGAATTTAGGAAATATAAAATTATGATTCCTGATGTTTCTAAAGCACTCAATTGGTTGGAAAAACACTATACAATTTTACAAGGCATTCAACGGGGTGTTGAACGTGAAACGCTCAGAATTTTACCAGACGGCTCTTTAGCAAAAACACCTTTTCCTAATAAAATTGGTTCAGCATTAACTCATCCTTGGATAACAACCGATTTTGCTGAGTCGATGCTTGAATTTATCACGCCGGTTAATACGAATATTGATTATATGCTCACGTTTTTGCGTGATTTACATCGTTATGCTAGTGTCAGTATCGGCGATGAGATGATGTGGCCATTAAGTATGCCTTGTTTTGTGGCAAATGAAGACGATATTATTTTGGCGCAATATGGCTCCTCAAATGAAGGGCGTTTTAAAACGGTTTATCGAGAAGGATTGAAGAATCGTTATGGCGCAATGATGCAAACCATATCCGGCGTGCATTATAACTTCTCTTTGCCTATGGCATTTTGGCAAGCCCGATTTGGGGTGAAAAACGCCGAAGAAGGAAAAGCGGTTATTTCTGAAGGTTATTTTACTTTAATACGTAATTATTATCGATTTGGTTGGGTGATTCCTTACCTGTTTGGCGCATCACCTTCTATGTGCTCTTCATTTATTCAAGATAAGCAAAAAGCTAAAGCATTTATAGAACAAACCAATGGTAACTGCTTTTTGCCTTATGCAACTTCATTAAGATTAAGCGATATTGGTTACACCAACAATGCCCAGAAACAATTAGGTATTACCTTTAATCATCTAGATACTTATGTTGAAGGATTAAAACGTGCTACCCATGTCAAATCAGATGAGTTCAGTAAATTAGGCATTAAAGTTAATGGTCATTATCGACAACTAAATGATAATGTTTTACAAATTGAAAATGAATTTTATGCACCAATTCGTCCTAAACGAGTTCCTAGGGCAGGGGAGTTACCTTCAGATGCCTTATTACGTGGTGGAATAGAGTATATTGAAGTACGTGCGCTTGATGTTAATCCATTTTCACCAATAGGTATTACTGAGGAACAGATCCGCTTTATTGATCTATTTTTGATATGGTGTGCGTTAGCGCCAGCGCCTGAAATGAGTAGTGCCGAACTTGAGTGTACAAAATTAAATTGGAATCGGGTTATTATGGAAGGGCGTAAACCTGGTCTTGAAATTGGTATCGGCTGTGATAGTTATCGTGAGCCATTATCGAAAGTCGGCCACGAATTATTTAAAGATTTGCTCCGTGTTGCTGATGTATTGGATCATCAAGATGATAAACAACATTATCGTAAAGTTTGCGAACGGCTTGATCTGATGTTTGATCAGCCTGAATTAACACTTTCAGCAAGAACGCTTGAGGCTATCAGTGATTTAGGTACTGCTAAATTTGGCTTAGTTTTAGCAACTCAATATAAAAATCAGCTTAGTTCAGAACCTTTGCAATTATTGACTGATAGTGATTTTGTTCAGCAAAGAACTATGTCAATTGAAAAGCAACAAAAGAAAGAACAGAATGATACTTTGTCATTTGATGATTATTTAAAAGAAAAAATGAACGGTTAAAATGTTTAAGCATCGAGACTATACACTACGATATCAAGGAAATAGTAGTGTTGAACTGATATTACCAAACCATAAGATAGTCAATGATGAACCACTAATTGATCAATCATCATTCTCGGTTTTAGTTTGGAATATTTTTAAACAAAAACGGGCTGATTGTATTAAAATTCTTGAACAATATGCGAGCCAATCAAAGTTAATGCTATTACAAGAAGCCCAAACAACACCACAATTATTGAATTTTATATCTGCGAATAACAAAGTTGCCGATCACGTACCAGCTTACTGCTTTAATGATATTTTTGCTGGAGTTATGACTATAACTGATTCAGCACCGACTAAAATATTATCGTTTAGAGAAAAAGAGCCATTTATTCGGGTACCCAAATCAGCTCTAATTACTGTTTATCCAATTAAAAATTCTACTAAACAGCTGTTAGTTGCCAATATTCATGCCATCAATTTTAGTATTGGCGTAAAGATATATCGTCAACAGATGTATATGTTATTAAATTATATTAAGCAACATGATGGACCAGTGATTTTGGCAGGTGATTTTAATGCATGGAGTCGGCAACGACTGAATTTACTCTATCATTTGACTCGATCAATAAATCTTAAACCGGTTAATTTTGCTATTGATATTCGAAAAACGTTTTTAGGTAGGCCATTGGATTTTATTTTTTATCGAGGTTTGAAGCTTGATGCGGCTAAGATAATTAGTACAGCCGCATCGGATCATAATCCATTATTAGTCAATTTTAAAATGAATTCGAATTGACTAAATTAATTGTTAATACATCACCTTCTTTTACTCGTCCATTTTTTAATTTATTCCATTGTAAAAGATCGGTGATTTTCACTCGGTAATTCCTCGCAATGGAATAAAGATTATCACCAGCTTTAACTTGGTAAGTAATCTGTTTTTTGCCATTACTTAAAATAGATTTAGCATCTTTAGCATTTATTGTACTGTATTGAATTGTCGTTGATTTAATTTCAAACGGCATATTGTTATGTGGCACATCTTCTAAAAGCTCAGTTACTTGACTAGTAACTAAATTCTCATTTTTCAACTTTTTGAATAGTTTATTTGCATGAGAATAAGGAACTAATAGATGAAAAGGGCCATTTACAGTTTGTTGCACATAACCGGCATTGTATGTCATTAAGTCATTTAGTGATAATCCAGTATATTGCGCTATTTTAGACAATGAAATGTTTTTAGACATATCAATTCTAACTAAAGAGTTTTGATAATTACAATCCGGTAGTTTAATTCCATAACGTTTATTGTTTTTAACAATGTCGATGATAGCTAATATTTTTGGCACATAATGCATTGTTTCTTGTGGTAAATCTAAAGACCAATAGTCAATAGGTAGTCCTTTAGCTTTATTTTTATCAATCGCTCGTTGAATTCGACCTTCACCTGCATTATATGCAGCTAATGTTAATAACCAGTCGCCATTAAAGCGGTTATTAAGATTTTGTAAAAGAGATATAGCTGAGCTTGTTGAAGCAATTAGATCTCGACGTCCATCAAAACTACTGCTACGTTTTAAACCATATTCTTTAGCTGTAATTGGCACAAATTGCCATAAACCAGCCGCTTGAGCAGGCGAGGTAGCTAAAGGGTCATAAGCACTCTCAATTAATGGAATTAAAGCAAGTTCAACCGGTAGCTTATTTTTTCGTAACTGATTAATGATGTAATATACATAAGGTTCAGATCGTAATGCAATATTTTCAAATCCCTGTGGATTACGCAGCAAACGTTCTCTTTCCGCGACAACTCGGCTGTTGTTCGGAACATTTACGTTAATTTGAGTTAGCATGTAATGCCAAGGATTTTGCGTGACTGAAGCGTAATTAACACCACCACTTTTAACGCTAGAATTAACTATTGATTTAGAATTGTATGGTTTTGAGCCAGAAGTGTATCGCGACCCTTGGTTTTGACACCCGACTAAAAAAGCACATAACACTGTAAATATTAATAATTTTTTCATTAGATTATAAGTTAGGACATTAATTTAAACGACTTATTATACCTAAAAAATGTCCTTTTGGCTCCTAAAAAAAGCAAACAGTTCTAACTCATTGTTACAATTGAATTTGTTTTGCAAAGATTTTTCTTTACACCGTAAAAATAAGTTAATCTGTTTTTCTTTGGTTAAAATAGAAGGCAAAGTAATTTTCTTTTTGCAAATATAATTATAATATTCATGAATAACTTTATCATGTGGAACCATCATTTGTGCAAAGTTCAAATTAGCTTTAGTATATTCGTGTCCTGCACAAATAAGCGTATCATCAGGTAGTCGCTTTAAATTATTAAGCGAGCTTAGCATTTGCTTATAATCACCCTCAAAAATTCTACCACAACCAGCAGACATTAAGGTATCACCACAAAATAGATATGGTCGGCAATAATAAGCTAAATGTCCTAATGTGTGTCCCGGTACTGAAATAATATCAAATTGAAAATCAGCAATTGATATTTTATCTATATTATCTTGATAGTTAATCTGCAAATTAATTTCACTAGGCCCATAAACTTCAATATCGGGATAAAATGCTTTTAGCTCTGTTACCCCGCAAGTGTGATCGATATGGTGGTGAGTTAGTAAAATTGCAAGGGGTGACAAGTGATGTTTTTTTAGATAACTAATTACAGGGGCAGCTTCACCTGGGTCGATAATAACAATTTGTTTATCGTTGTTTTCCAACAACCAAATATAATTATCTTTTAGGGCCGGGATAACATGTAATCGATACATAGTTATTATACCTTCTTAGTTATCTAACTGTTTTTTGTATTCAGTCCTTTAACGATGCTTCAAAAATAGTATCGTGTAAAGTTGGGGATTCGGCTTGATTTTTAGCAATAATATCACAACGCTCATTTTCGATATGACCAGCATGACCTTTAACCCAAATCCATTCAATAGTATGTGATTTAGCTATTTCATCTAAACGTTGCCACAAATCAACATTTTTAACAGGTTGTTTATTTGATGTTTTCCAGCCATTTTTTTTCCAGCCATGAATCCAATTCATAATGCCATTACGTAGATATTGGCTGTCAGAATACAGTTGAATTTGACACGGTTCTTTAAGAAGCTCTAAAGCAACAATTGCAGCTAATAATTCCATTCGATTATTGGTAGTTTTAAAATAACCTTGAGCTAATACTTTTTCTGTTTGTTTATATTTTAAAATTGCGGCATATCCACCGGGACCAGGGTTACCCAAACAAGAACCATCTGTGAAAATTTGAATTTTTTTTAACATACTAAATAAACTTTGCCTATTGAATAAAATTTAGAATTAAATAATGTGATGTTGTGTAATTAGTGGCGAAAACACTGTAGGTATCAACATCAGCGCATTTTGGTGTTAGACTATACCATTAATTATTAAATTTCCCAATTTTAGAAGAAGAGTATAACGTGATAACACATTCAACACGTCAAATTGTATTAGATACTGAAACAACAGGTATGAACCAAGACGGTAATAATCACTATGAAGGGCATAAGATTATTGAAATTGGTGCTGTTGAGGTATTAAATCGGCGACTAACTGGCAATCATTTCCATGTTTATATCAATCCAGAACGTTTAATTGATGAAGAAGCCTTTAGAGTTCACGGTATAAGTGATGAATTTGTTAAAGATAAACCAATATTTAAAAATATAGCACATGATTTTATAAAATTTATTGATGGTGCTGAATTAGTCATTCATAACGCATCGTTCGATGTCGGATTTATGGATTATGAATTTCGTCTTTGTGGTTTAAATTTTAAAACAGCTGAACATTGTATTGTTACTGATACACTAGCTATGGCTCGGCGGCTTTTCCCTGGTAAAAGAAATAATCTAGATGCACTATGTGAGCGTTATCAGATTGATAATTCACATCGTACACTGCATGGCGCTTTACTTGATGCTGAGATTCTAGCTGAAGTTTATTTAGCAATGACAGGGGGGCAAACGACGTTAGCATTCAGCGCTGAAGATAATCCATTATCAATGTCAAATAATACCGTCAAGAAAATTGAACGTAATGGAACTCCTTTAAAGATAATTAAAGCAAATGAATCTGAACTCTCTGCTCACGAGTCTATTTTAGAAAAGATTGATAAAAAAAGTGGCGGGGCATTATGGAAAGCACATTAAAGTACATTAAAGTACATTAATGATTGTTTTCTATTCAATTGAACTTTATTTTTAAAAATTTTATTGACGAAAATAAAAATAATCTTTAACATCACGCCTACTTTGATGTTCCACATTAAAGTATCTAAAAAGCGGAGCGGTAGTTCAGTTGGTTAGAATACCTGCCTGTCACGCAGGGGGTCGCGGGTTCGAGCCCCGTCCGTTCCGCCAATTCTTATTTTTCTTTATACTTTCCTTGTTTATTATAATTGTGCTATCTTCGATATCCTATGAATATTAATTAAATTGATTTAGACATGCTAAAAAAATCGATATTTGTTGTTCTAGGTGGAGTTTCTTTTGCTTTAGGAACTATTGGTATTTTTATTCCTTTGTTACCTACAGTACCTTTTTATTTACTTACTGCATATCTATGGTTAAATAGTTCAGAGCGCCTCTATAACTATTTTACACAAACTACTTACTATCAAACTTATATCCAAAAATTGCTAATTGAAAAGAAGGCAACCAGGTCAAGTTTATTTAAGATGTTGGCAATGGTGTTTGTTGTGCTACTTATTCCTTTTATTATTTTTAATTCTTTACATGTTAGAATAATCTTAGCCACTGTGTTTTTTGCTCATGTCATTTTTGTCTACTATTATTTTAATAAAAAATGATCAATATAAAGGTTGAAATTAAGAGAAAACAGGGTAAATAAGTTACCCTGTAACAAAAGTATTGGCTCTTTATTGCGATGTATTATTTTTTACTATTATTTCAAACTCTTTTTAATTTCAATAGCAAGTAACGGATTCCACATCGCACCTGTTGCACTCATTACAGCATCAGCACCATTTTTTATAAATTGATGATAATGTTCACTGTTACTAACTCCACCAACACCTATAATTGCAAATTTTAAATCCATTTGTTTACGATATTTATCGAGTCGACTAACCATATCTAACCCAGCCCAACGAATTGCATCGCCACAGATACCGCCTTCTTTTCGATTTTCACCTAAAGCTGGATGACCATTTGCGTCAACTGGTTTTGCTGACAACGTATTAATCGCGCTTAACCCATCAACTATATTTCCAATACGAGTTAATAATGAAACGATTCTTTCATCATCTGGGAAGTAAGCTAATTTCAGGATAAGAGGGCGGTCAGGTACAGCATTTTTAATTTCTTTAACAATTCTTTCAACTCTATCTACATCAAAGCAAAGTAATTTACTTGCACCTTCATTCGGGCAACTTAAATTAGCTTCTAAAATTGGTGCATTGGTTTCTCTTACTAATTTAGCAGCTAATGCATAATCTTGTTCTATCACTCCATTACCTTGAGTTCCTTGGAAGCTACCAATAACACATTGTCCTGGACCAGCAGCTTTAACAGCATCAGCCATATCTGGTTGCCATATATCAGGAGCAAATGATGGAACCCCAAATGAATTAGTGATTGAAAGAGGTTGGCTATAATTAGTATCAGCTAAAACTGTGTCTAAATTACACGTAAGTTTACCTTTGGGATGAACAGATAAAACATTAGGTAACGGATGGCATTTGTGTAATTTTGTTCTTACCGTTTTATATACACATAAATCGAATCCATAAGCAAATGCTGCTTTAATATAATTTGCATTTAATAAAGGTCCAGCGGGTTGGCCAAATGGTAAATTAACATCAACTTTTAAGAACTTGGTTGGTTTAGTTGAAACTTGTTCTGCTTTGTCTAATTCTGCAAAAAGTCCAAAAGGTCCTTTAGCATAATTATCTTCATAGCTAATACTTGGGTTATAAAAAGGGATCAAAGGTTTCATGGTATCTCCTGTTTATGGCTGTTCTGGAAGTGGTATTGTTTGGTAATTTGATATAAAATTGGAAGGTTGAATTTATAGATATAAAAAATCCTCCATAAAGGAGGATGAATATTCAAAATAAAAAGACAATTCAATTTTATTATTGGTTTATTTGTATGGACCACAAGCATAATCAAATTCTCTTTTCTAAAATTGGTAAGCATTTTAGTCGAATAAAAATAAAGTACAAGTGATAGAAGTTAAAAAAAATATAAGTAAATGAAATAGTTATAGTGTTTTTTTTTAGACAGGTTTATGCAGTATTGTACGCAAACACTTTCAAAATAACATAAAAAACAGACAATTCTTTTTGTTATATCCATAGATTGTTTTATAAATTATTAATAAATTTGAATAAATTTTTGTCGAAAAAATGATATTTTCCGACTAATGAAACTTATGTAAGTGGAGAAGAAAAATTTCGGATGTTATGATCCACGTTAACATTTAAATATTAATGATTAGGTAATGAAATATGAAAAACGAAGATATTTTTAAACCAGTAATCTTACCCAATGGTGTTTCCCTAAAAAATCGTATTATGATGGCACCAATGACTACTTGTTCAGGGTTTTACGAAGGTTCTGTTACGCATGATTTAATTGAATATTACCGAGCAAGAGCGGGTGAAATTGGCACTATTATTGTTGAATGTGGATTTGTTGACAATAAAGGGTTAGCGTTTCCCGGTGCGATTGGTTTAGATAATGATGATAAAATAGAAGGGTTAGCGAAGATCGCTAAAGCCATTAAAGAGAAAGGCTCCAAAGCGGTTATCCAAGTTTATCATGGTGGCCGTATGGTTGAGCCTAAACTTATTGGTGGACAATCCCCAGTTGGGCCAAGTGCGATAGCTGCACCACGCCCGGGCGCGGCGACCCCAATTGAATTAACGGCAGATGAAGTTGATGAAATGATTGATAAGTTTGGTCAAGCTGTTCGTCGAGCGATCCAAGCTGGATTTGACGGGGTCGAAATTCATGGCGCTAATACCTACTTAATTCAACAATTTTACTCACCTAACTCAAATCAACGAACTGATAAATGGGGTGGTAGCCGTGATAATCGAGCTCGATTCCCATTGGCTGTTCTAGATATTACTCATAATATGGTTAAAGAGTATGCCAATCCTGATTTTATTGTTGGTTATCGTTTTTCGCCGGAAGAATTAGAAGTACCTGGAATTCGTTTTGATGATTCGATGTACTTACTTGAAAAATTGGCTGAAAAGGGACTTGATTACGTTCACTTCTCTATGGGGACGATCTTAAGACCATCTATTGTTGAAACTAATGATCCAACGCCTTTAATTAATAAATATGTAGCAATGCGATCACAGACATTAGCTAAAATTCCGGTTGTTGGTGTCGGTAATGTGGTTAATATAAGTGATATCGAAGCAGCTATGGATAACGGCTTTGATCTGGTTGCAGTTGGTCGGGCATGTATTGCTTATCCCGATTGGCTTAGTCGAGTCGAAAAAGGGGAGAAACTTGAACTCTTCATCAATAGTGATAAACGTGAAGAACTCAATATACCTGAGCCACTATGGCACTTTTCATTGGTTGAAAGCTTGATTCGTGATGTGAATCTTAATGTAAAAAAATTCAAGCCGGGCAATTATCAAGAAAAGGTTAATGATGAGTCTTATGAATACTTAATTAATGTTGAATTAGGTAATGACTTTGTTAAAGACATGCAATTGCTCAATGCTAATGATTTTGATAGTGAAGTGGTCAACAACTTTTCTGAGATCAAACATCGTATTATTGACTCTAATAGCCCTCACGTCGATGCAATTTCTGGCGCGACATCACAATGTGAGGCGTTCAAAAAAGCCGTAACCAAAGCTATGGCGAAATCAAATAAAGAAGCTATCCTTGCTGAGGGTGGTGATCCTAATGATAAAGCTTATGATGTGGTGGTTGTTGGTAGTGGTGGCGCTGGACTAGCAGCCGCTATTCAAGCACATGATTTAGGAGCAAGTGTAGTTGTGGTTGAAAAAATGCCGGTTATTGGCGGCAATACAAATAAAGCTTCTGCCGGTATGAATGCAGCCGAAACCAAATTCCAAAAACTTAAAGGCATTGTGGACAGTAAAGATCTGTTCTATAAAGAAACGTTAACAGGTGGTAAAAACAAAAATAATCCTGAGTTACTTCGTTATTTTGTTGAAAATGCACCTGATGCCATTGACTGGTTAGATAATAATGGTATCGAACTTAGTGGTATCACAACAACGGGGGGCATGAGCATTGACCGTACGCATCGCCCGGCAAGTGGCGCTGCTGTTGGCGGATTTTTAATTAGTGGATTGCAAAAAAATATCAACCGACGTGGTATTGAAGTCATGCTTGATACCAATGTAACTGAAATATTAACTGAGAATCATAGAGTTGTCGGAGTTAAAGTCAATGAAGAAGACGGCTCCGTTCAAACGATTAAAGCCAAAGCGGTTATTATTGCTACTGGTGGATTTAGTGCAAATCGTGAAATGGTTGAAAAATATCGACCAGATCTGAAAGGATTTGTTACCACTAACCATAAAGGTGCTACTGGTTCCGGAATTATGATTCTAGAAAAACTGGGCGCAGGCACAGTGGATATGAAAGAAATTCAGATTCATCCAACTGTTGAGCAAACAACTTCGTATTTGATTTCCGAATCAATTCGTGGAGGAGGGGCGATACTGGTCTCCCAAAAAGGGCTACGCTTTGTCAATGAGTTAGATACTCGTGATAAAGTTTCAGCAGAAATTATTAAATTACCTGAGCATTATGCGTATATTCTATTTGATCAACAAGTACGTAATGAAAACAAAGCTGTTGAAGAATATGTATCACATGATTTAGTCGTTCAAGCTGATACGATTAAAGATCTTGCTGATAAACTCTCAATTGACAGCAATACTTTATCTCAAACTGTTGAGCGTTATAATCAGTTCGCTGAAACAAAACGTGACGAAGACTTTGGTCGAACAACTGGTATGCGACATCCTATTAACAAAGGACCATTTTATGCGATTAAGATTGCTCCGGGTGTGCATCATACTATGGGTGGGGTAACGATTAATACCGATACTCAAGTTTTAGATACGGATAAACATGTAATACAAGGCGTATTTGCTGCTGGCGAAGTGGTCGGTGGTGTTCATGGTGCCAATCGTATCGGTGGAAACGCTGTTGCTGATATCATTATATTTGGTATGCAGGCAGGTAGAAAAGCCACTGATTACATTAATCATTAATTGACTAATATGACTTAAGCTTGTTTAAAATGCTTAATTCAAGCCATGAATATACTCAAGTATTAATGGGTACCACGGTTTCATTAACGCTTTATGAGCCTAATGAAGCCGTAGCTCATAGGGTGTTTCACACCATAAAATTACTTGAAGATAAATTGACCGTTAACCGCAGTCATTCAGAAGTTATGTCGATTAACGCTGCTGCGGGTAAACATCCGGTTATCGTTAGCCGTGCTGTGTTTTCGCTTATTGAGCAAGCTTATAAAGTCAGTTTAATGCCCAATAGTTGTTTCAATTTTGCTATTGGTCCTTTAGTCAAATTATGGAAAATCGGTTTTCAAGGCCAGCAAGTTCCCTCCCCACAGCAAATTTATGATCAACTATTATTAACCGATCCTAGCGAAATTGAGCTTGATCCTAAAACTTGTGCAGTTTTTTTGAAAAAAAAGGGAATGGAAATTGATTTAGGTGCTATAGCCAAAGGCTACATAGCAGATGTAGTTAAAGTAGTCCTACAGCAAAATAACATACATCAAGCTATTATCAATTTAGGTGGTAACGTCTTAACTTTGGGCAAATCACCCTTAGATAGGAATGGCAATTGGCAAATAGGTTTGAAAGAGCCATTTTCACTCAACAATCAATTGGCCGGGATTATTCAAGTTAATAATAAATCTGTTGTTACATCAGGGATTTATGAGCGTTACTTTACCTTAAATAATCACCGTTATCATCACATATTCAACCCTTCAACCGGTTACCCGTTAGATAATGAATTAGAAAGTGTAACGGTAATTTCAGATACGTCGCTTGAAGGAGATATTTTTTCAACTATTCTCTATGGATTAGGGGTTAAAAAAGCTAGTAAATATTTGATTGAACATCCGAGTTTATCAGCCATATTTGTTTTAAAAAATAAAACAATCGAACTAGTTAATACTGATAATTTTGCTTTTCAGTTAATTAGCCAACATTATGTTTTACATTAACATTTTATTGGAAACGAAAAGATTATATCAAACTGAATTGTTTTTATTATGAATTAAATTAAGTCATTTTTAATTAAAAAGGAAAATACTATGAACACAGTGAAAAAACCACCTGTCAAATGGTTACCGCTCATAATTATTGCTGTTATTTCAGCAATATTATGGCAATTTGTTTCTCCGCCAGAAGGAATTAGTATTGAAGGTTGGCACACAAGTATCATCTTTGTTGCTACTATTGCCTGTATTGTCGCTGAAATTATGCCAATTGGTGCAATTGGATTATTAGCGATAACGGTTTTTGCGGTTCTAAGACCATCAGGGGCAGCAACAGCGACAGAGGCGATTAAAATTTCATTAAGCGAATTAAACAGTAGCCTTATTTGGCTTATCGTTATTGCTTTTATGATAGCACGTGGTTTTATCAAAACAGGGTTAAGTAAGCGTATAGCTTATTATCTAGTTAAACTTTTAGGTAGAAATACATTAGGTTTAGCCTATGGCCTGTCGGTAACGGATATGGCATTAGCTCCAGCTATTCCTAGTACGACAGCTCGTGCTGGCGGTGTGATTTATCCAATCGCTGAAGCATTAGCGATCAATTTTAATTCAAATCCAAAAGATGAATCAAGAAATCGTATTGGCACTTTCTTAATGTTAACCATTAGTCATGTAAATGATATTACATCGGCAATGTTTTTAACTGCCTTTACCGGCAACTTGTTGGCAGCCAAATTAGTAACAAGTCAACTTGGTATTACTTTAGGCTGGGGACAATGGTTTATGGCGGCTATCGTACCTTGTTTAGTCTCATTTATTGTTATTCCTTTAGTTATCTACTTTTTAACCAATCCTGAGCTTAAAAAGACACCAGAAGCGCCTAAATTAGCCACAGAAGAACTTAAAAAAATGGGGGCTCTGACCTTTAAAGAACTTATTATGGGTTCAACTGTTTTATTACTGTTAGGCTTGTGGATTTTTGGTAAAAACTTTGGTATTGATTCAACTACTACTGCATTTATCGGCTTAACAATTTTAATTTTAACCGGTGTACTTAGTTGGGATGATATCAAAGGTGAAAAGGCTGCTTGGGATACTTTAATTTGGTTTGCAGCATTACTGATGATGGCGGGACAAGTTAATAAACTTGGCGTAACTAAGTGGCTAGGCGATACAATTGGTAATGCGGTTAAAGGTCACTTAGGAGATAGTAGCTGGGTTTTAGTCATTGTTATTTTGTGTGTAGCCTATGTTTATCTCCATTACTTCTTTGCGAGTGGTAATGCGCATATTGCTGCTTTATTCCCAGTATTTTTAACGGTTGCTTTAGCGCTCGGCGTGCCGCAAATGATTGCCATTTTTGCATTAGTTATTTGTACTAACTATTTTGGTTCGATTACCCAATTTGCTAATGCTCGTAACCCGTTACTGTTTGCTGAAGGCTTTGTACCGGTTAAAACATGGTGGAAAGTCGGTTTCATTTGTAGCGTAGTAAATTTAATTATTGTTTTCACTATTGGTATTTTATGGTGGAAAATCATTGGATTAGGATAAAAGTTTAGCTATCACCGCCAGTTAAACTGGCGGTTTTTTTTGAGTGATTAAAACATTTCAATCGATAATTTCCAATCATTAACCGATTTCCAATATTTCTGCTCCTGCTCTAAATCAAGCAAGATTAACTTATTATTTTCAACAAACTTTTCGTTGAGTTCTATCGTCAGTTTACTCAATTTATCACTGTTTAATTTTAATCTAAATGCAGTGAGATCCAAATCGTTATTACGCTGGTTATTAAATAAAACGGCAAGCCGCAAAATCTGCAATAACGAGATGATATGTTTGTATTCGAATAAACTAAAGTACGGCAGTTCATCAATGTTAATTGACTTTCGGTGATAACGAACAAGGGTAGACAATAAAAGTTGTTGTTCTTCATTGAATCCGGGTAGGTTACTATTTAACAGAATATAACTCGAATGTTTGTGAATTGATGAAAAATTTATTTTCAGTCCCACTTCATGGAGCTGCGCTGCCCAATAGAGGATAGATTCTAAATGTTGCGGAATATTAGTCGAAGTTTGTGTTTTCCATTGTGAAAAAAGATACTTTGCCGTTTTCACCACTTGTTTAGCATGACGTTCATCTATGTTGTAATGCTGAGAGAGTGATTCGGCTGTTGTTTGTCTTATATCTCGATAATTTGGACCGTCGATCAGTTCATACAAAACTCCTTCACGTAATGCACATGGGCTAAATTGAAGCTCTTGTAAGCCTAATGCGTTAAAAACGCCACTAAATATTGCTAACCCGCTGACGAAAACGTTTTTTCTTTCTTCAGAAAGTGATGGATAGTCAATTTCATGAAAAGACTTGAATTCTAAGATATAACTGATTAAATCATCCAAGCGTTTAGGCGTAATGATACCGTCGCTGACACCTAAATCTAATAATATTTTGTAAATACTTTTGATTGTGCCGGAAGTACCAAATGCGACACTGATATTTTGTCTTTTTATTGTGGTAATAAGATTTTCAATTTGTTGTTCTGCTGCCAGTTTGGCTCTTAAAAAGGAATATCGGTCAATGGTCTTTTGTGGAAAAAATTGCTTAGTATAAGTGACACAGCCCATTGGTCGACTTGCCACAATAAATGGTTTGAGATCGTTTCCTCGACCAATGGCAATTTCAGTCGATCCACCACCAATATCAATAACAAATTTGGTATCATCTTCGGCGGTTGATTCGGCTGTCATGGTACCTAAATAGATTAAACGGGCTTCTTCTTGTCCGGAAATAATTTCAATTGGGTAGGGTAGAACCTTAGCCGCTTGGGCTAGAAATTTATGCCGATTAGTGGCGATACGTAACGTATAGGTTGCAACAATTCGAACATTTTCCGGGGGAAATCCATTCAGCCGTTCAGCAAAGAGTGCAAGGCATTCAATACCTCGTTTAATACTTGTCTCGCTTAGCTCATAGAATTCATTTAAACCGGTAGCTAAATGAATATTTTTTTTATTTTTGTAGATAATTTGTGTTGCACCATCAATACAACGTGCAATGACCATATGAAAACTATTCGAACCTAGATCAATAACTGCATATTCATCAAATTTATTCACGTTCAAATCCTTAACTTGCTGATTCTAATTGTTTTAGATAATCATAAATTGCACGTTGTGCTCTTACTTTCTTTTTATTACCTCTTTGGACGTAATTGTTCATATTATCTTTATCGATAATTCGAGCTTTGACATTATCATTACACTGAATATTGAAAATATTATGAATAGTGGATTTTAATGTCAGATCAAATATTTTTACGCCAACCTCAATACGGTTATCAAGATTTCTAGGCATCCAATCGGCAGATGATATGTAGGTATCTTTATTACCGTCATTTTCGAAAATATAAACTCGAGCATGTTCGAGATACTGGTCAACAATACTGGTTACATAGATATTTTCACTTAAATTAGGAATTTGAGGAACAAGTATACAGGTACCTCGCACAATCATGCGTATTTTTACGCCAGCACAAGAAGCTTTGTAGAGTTGATTTATCATCTCTTTATCAGTTATTGCATTGAGTTTAAGATAGATCCCTGAAGGTTTCCCAGCTTTGGCATTATTGATTTCTCGTTCAATGAATTCATGAAAGCGTAATCGTGTATTTTGTGGTGAAACTAATAAATGGTGAAAAGTTACCGGTTTAAATGGGTTTTCAATAAAGTTAAATACTTTGATAACTTCATCGGTAATCGCGGGGTCAGCCGTTAATAATGAAAAATCTGTATAAATACGTGCAGTTTTTTCATTAAAATTACCTGAACCAATATGAGCATAACGGACAATTCGATCGTCTTCTTTACGATCGATTAAGAATAATTTGGCATGAATTTTAAGTTTTGGTTGTGAATAGATAACTTTTATACCACTACGAATTAACCTTTTAGCCCATTTTATGTTTGCTTCTTCATCAAATCGAGCTTGCAGTTCTACTACTACTGTGACTTTTTTACCGTTGTTCGCTGCATTTATAGCAGCATGAATAAATCTGGAGTCTTTAGCTACTCGATAAATATTCATACGAATATGGGTAACAGCTGGATCAAATGACGCTTGTCGCATAATTTCAAGCACATGTCCAAATGAATAGTAAGGATAATAGAGCAATACATCTCGGTCTTTTATTGTTGCAAAAGCATTTCTGAATTTCTTGAATCGATTATAAGCAAGGCTTGGTAAGCGTTTATTAAGTAAGTTTTTGACACCAAGATCTGGAAAATTTGCTAAATCTTTGAAATTGGGATAACGTCCACCAGGCATTGCATCTTGTTCAGTTAATCTTAGTTTATTTATCAATAATTCAAATAATGCCTTTGGCATGTCTTTTTGATATGTAAAACGAACTGGCTGAGCAGTTAACCGCTGTTTCAAACCCTGAGACATTAACTCAAGTAAACTATCAAGTTCAGTATTTAATTCGTATTCAGCATCACGATTAATATTTATAGAATAAGCATTTAATTCTACCGCATCAAAGAAGACTTTAAAAATATCCGCTAAACAATAACGTAAAATGTTATCTAAAAAAATAATTGATTTATTTTTAGTTGAAACTTCTGAAGGTAATAAAACAAACCGAGGCGCATTATCTGTAGGAAGTTCAAGTAATGCATAGCTAATACTATCTTTACAGATAATTTCAACTGCTAAATAAGCATGATCATCTTTTAAAAATTGAATCAACTCAGTATGGCTATCTAACAAAATAGGGGTAATATACTGTCTTAAATTTTGCTTATAATAATTTTTTATCCAAGTTTCTTGATAAGTGGTAAGTTGCCTTTCATTTATTAGGAAAATCTGATTCCTTGCCATTTCTAATAATAGCTCGTTATAAAGCTGATCAAATTGTAATTCAAGTTGAATGACTTTTTGATTAACCTGACGCAATAAATGTTTAGCATTAGATGTTGCTTGAGCTTGTTCTTGCTCAATAAGGACATATTTTTTTAAATTTGCAAATTGGACTTTATAAAATTCATCAAGATTACTTGAGTAGATACCTAAAAAACGGATTCGTTCTATGAGAGGATTACTTTCATCAGCAGCCTCTTGTAATACCCGTTGGTTAAATGATAACCAACTTAGTTCTTTAGGTAAATATACTTTTTCTATTATCATTTTTTGTAATGCCCATTCCACTAATTTGATTTATTACAGAATAACGTAAGATAAAAAAAAAGCTAGCATATAGCTAGCTTTTTATCATTCATTTAAACAAAATTAAAGGTGATTAGATGCGGTGAACAGAAGTTGTGTTAGTTGTTCCGCTTGGAACTAATGCACCTGATACCATAACAATTGTATCACCTTGTTTTACATTACAAATTTTAACAGCCATTTCTTTACCTAAACGGTAGAAATCATCTGTTGAATTAATTGCATCAATTAAAATAGGTTCAACACCTTTAGATAAGGCAAGTTGATTGACAGTTTTTTGGCTTGAAGATAAAGCCAAAATACGAGCTGTCGGGAAGTAATGACGAAGTTCACGAGCTGATTTACCGCTACGAGTAGCAACAACAATTAATGGTACATTTAATCGTTCTGCGATTTCAACAGCACCACAACATACAGCAGCAGTAATACGTAATGTTTCTTCTTTTGTGGTTAGCTCTAATTTAGCTGGGATAGTACCATCAGTACGCTTACAAATAGTAGCCATCACATTAACTGCTTCAAATGGATATTTACCTTTAGCACTTTCGCCAGATAGCATAACAGCGTCTGTACCATCAATAATTGCATTAGCAACGTCACCAGCTTCAGCACGAGTAGGACGTGGGTTTTTGATCATTGAATCTAACATTTGAGTTGCAGTAATAACTGGTTTTGAAGCTTTATTACATTTTTTAATCATCATTTTTTGAGCAAAAATAACTTCTTCAACCGCAATTTCCACACCTAAATCACCACGAGCAACCATGATACCATCAGATGCTTCTAAAATTTCATCAAAGTTATCTAAACCTTCTTGATTTTCGATTTTAGAAATGATTTTGATTTCTTCACCGCCGTGAGCTTTAAGATGAGCACGAATATCTTCAACATCAGAACGTTTACGGATAAATGATGCTGCAATAAAATCTACACCTTGTTCACAACCGAAAATTAAGTCATTTTTATCTTTTTCAGCTAGTGCAGGTAATTTGATTGAAACACCAGGTAAGTTAATACCTTTATTTTCACCAAGGTCACCGTTATTTAAAACTTTACAAATAACTTCGTTACCTTTGATTTCTTGAACGTCCATAGCGATTAAACCATCATCAACTAATACACGGTTACCTGGTTTAAGATCTTGAGCAAATCCTTTATATGTAACGGCTACACGTTCTGAATTACCAACTACATTTTCATCAGTAGTAAAAGTGAAAGTTTGGCCTGCTACAAGTGATACATCGTTACCACCTTCAAGCTTAATAGTACGAATTTCTGGGCCTTTAGTATCTAACATGATGGCAGCTTTTAAGCCTGTTTCTTGCATTACTTCACGTAAATTTTTGATTCGATTACCATGCTCTTCATAATCACCATGAGAGAAGTTTAAACGCATTACATTCATGCCTGCATTTAATAATTTAGTTAGCATCTCTTTTGATTCTGATTTTGGACCTATGGTACAAACGATTTTTGTCTTTTTCATAATATTATCTACTAGTTGTTAAAGTTAATGTTCAAATTTAAATAAATGGTTTTAAATATAAATATTTAAACAAAAAAAACCAATGCCAGCGCATTGGTATAAAAAGGGAAGAGTAACTTTAAAAAGTTACTCTTATTAAAAGCAATATCTAAAGAATTTGGTAATCTCATCAATATAAACCATTCTTAAAAACTTTTTTTATTATAGTCTTAACGACATTTTAAATAAAGTTTTTTATCAAAAAACTAGACATCAATTGAGATAGAAAAAACTAAAACATCTTTTTTGGTTAAATTTTTAGCAAGTTTGTGATAAAAAATGCCTTTTAAAATTACATTAAATCTTTAAGTTGATAAATTAGTTCAATATCTTTATTTTTTAAAGTCAATTGTTCTTTGTCCAAACTGACTGATGCTCCGTCTTGAATTAATTGAGCGATGGTATCATCTAACTTACTCAATTGCTCATCATCACAAGCTATTTTTGCCATACTAACACCAGGGCCTTTGATCGTTTCGTTTTCCAATTCTACTTTTGCAACAAAGCGATTACACATTTTTCCATAAATATTCATGTTTTCACCAAATTCAAGCTCAGCGTTTTTATCTGCTGAAATATCTTGACCATTGGCTTTAATCAATACAAAGCGATGGTGCATTAAATCTTCAGCTTTAACATTCTTAGATTCTCCACAACCACTCATCACGAAAGTTCCAGTAAAAAGCATTATTAATAGTAAAGTCTTTTTCATCTTAACTCCTAATAGTTGGCTAAATTTGATATAATCACTTTAATTAAAATTTAATAATTACATTTTACTCTTTATGTTAATTCAACAGCAAATTAAATTTTTTCAATCAATGACTTTCTTAGATCAACATAAAATAAGAAAGCTTTCAAACAAAAATCAAAATTCAGATACCATCGAAGAAGCGATTACACAAGCTGTTGAACATTATAATGTTCGATTACAATCGCTACCTAAACATATCGATTTTCCAGATAATTTACCAGTAGTTGATAAAAAAGAGGCGATAGCTGAAGTAATTAAAAATAATCAAGTTGTAATTATTGCCGGTGAAACAGGTTCAGGAAAAACGACACAAATACCTAAAATATGTTTGGAACTAGGCTTAGGTGTTAAAGGTTTTATTGGCCATACCCAACCGAGAAGGTTAGCAGCTCGTTCAGTTGCCAATCGTATTGCTGAGGAATTAAAAACAGAAATAGGCAACTTAGTGGGCTATAAAGTCAGATTTTCTGATCATGTCAGCGAAACTACCTTGGTTAAATTAATGACTGATGGAATTTTACTGGCAGAGATTCAGCAAGATAAATTATTACTTCAATATGATACTATTATTATAGATGAGGCTCATGAACGTAGTTTAAATATCGATTTTATTTTGGGATATTTGAAACAATTATTACCTAAACGTCCTGACTTAAAAGTCATCATAACTTCAGCTACAATAGATGTTGAACGTTTTTCAAATCATTTTAATCATGCTCCAATCATTGAAGTTTCAGGTCGAACCTATCCTGTCGAAGTTAGATATCGTCCAACAATTCCTAATGATGATTATGGAAATGAGAAAAACAATGATTTTCAGCCTATTATAGATGCAATCGATGAATTATCTTTTGAAAGCAATGGGGATATTTTGATTTTTCTTACAGGTGAGCGTGAAATACGTGATCTTGCCGATACGCTAAGAAAAATTGAACTGAAACATACTGAGATTTTGCCCTTATATGCTAGATTATCTGCATCTGAACAAAACCGTATCTTTCAATTACACAGTGCTCGAAGAATTATCTTAGCTACAAATGTGGCTGAAACATCCTTGACCGTTCCTGGTATTAAATATGTTATCGATCCTGGCTTAGCAAGAATTAGTCGTTATAGTTATCGGACGAAAGTTCAACGATTACCAATTGAACCCATTTCTCAAGCATCAGCGAATCAACGAAAAGGGCGTTGTGGTAGAACTTCAGATGGTATTTGTATACGTTTATATGATGAACAAGATTTTTTATCCAGACCTGAATTTACTGAGCCTGAAATTCTTCGAACCAATTTAGCATCAGTTATATTACAAATGACTTCATTAGGATTAGGTGATATAGCGGCTTTTCCATTTGTTGAAGCACCTGATTCTAGATATATTCGTGATGGTATACGATTATTAGAAGAATTAGGTGCAATTTATACTAAACATCATCATTATCATTTGACTGAGATAGGACGAATTTTATCTCAATTACCTATTGATCCTAGATTAGCTAGAATGCTAGTTGAAGCTAGACGGTTAGGTTGTATAAAAGAAGTTATGATTATTGTCTCAGCACTATCTATACAAGATCCTCGAGAAAGGCCATTTGACAAACAGCAAGCTTCTGATGAGAAACACCGTAGGTTTGCTGATAAAGAATCTGATTTTATATCACTTATCAATTTATGGAATTATGTAACAAATCAACAAGCAGATTTGTCGGGTAATCAATTTAGACGGTTGTGTAAAAAAGAATATCTTAACTATCTTAGAATTCGAGAATGGCAAGATGTTTATACACAAATTAGACAAACCATTAAACAACTTGCTTTTCCGATTAATAGTCAATTAGCGGATTATCGTTCACTGCATACTGCGTTATTAAGCGGCTTATTGTCACATGTTGGTATGAAAGAAATTGAAAAACATGAATATATCGGTGCTCGTAATATTAAATTTGCTATATTCCCTAATTCAGCCATCTTTAAAAATCAACCAAAATGGTGTATAGCTAGTGAACTTGTTGAGACAAGCCGTCTATGGGGTAGAACGGCTGCTAAAATTGAAGCAGATTGGATTGAACCATTAGCAAAACATCTAGTTAAATATAGTTATAGTGAGCCTAGATGGTCTAAAAAGAATGGGACAACTCTAGCCAATGAAAAAGTAACTTTATTCGGTCTACCAATTGTTGCAAACCGCATAGTTAATTATAGTAAAATTGACCCAGTACTAAGTCGTTCCTTATTTATTCGGAATGCTTTGGTTGAAGGTGATTGGCAAACTAATCACCAGTTTTATAAACAAAATCAGAAATTAATCAATGAAGTTGAGGATCTTGAACATAAATCTCGTCGTCAGGATATTCTGATTGATGATGATGATCTTTATAATTTTTATGATGAACGAATAGACAAATCAGTTATTTCCGCAAAACACTTTGATACGTGGTGGAAAAACAAACAAAAAATAGACCCTGATTTTTTAAATATTGAAAAAAATATGCTGATTAAACAATCAGCTCAGCCTGTAAAAATAAATGATTATCCAGATTTTTGGTATCAGAATAACTTGAAATTACCTTTAACTTATCAATTTGATCTAGGTAATGCACGTGACGGTGTAACAATTTCTATTCCGCTTAATATATTAAATCAAATAAAAGATACAGGATTTGATTGGCAAGTACCTGGATTTCGTTATGATTTAGTTATTGCTTTAATAAAATCCTTACCAAAATCTTTACGCAAAAGCTTAGTTCCTGCACCTAACTATGCTGAGGCTTTTCTAAGTAGAGTCAATTCAACTGAACATACATTACTTGAAACGTTAGAAAATGAATTTAGGAAAATGACAGGTATAAAAATTCAGTCAACCGATTGGCAATTAGAACAAGTGCCAGATTACTTAAAAATGAATTTTAGTATCATTGATAAGGGACGAGAAATAGCTTTTGGCAAAGATCTAATGATGATTAAAGAACATCTTAAAACAGAAGTTCAAGAAGCATTATCATCGTTGACTCAAAAAAAATCTGTCAAAATAGAGAAAGATAATATTATCGATTGGAATTTTGGTTACTTACCAAGTGTTTATGAAGAAAAGCAAAATAATTATACAGTTAAAGCCTATCCAGCCATCATCGATAATAAAAATTCGGTAAGTATTAAACTGGTTGATTCACTTGAAGAGCAAAAAAGATTAACCAAGCTGGGTATTAGACGATTGTTGATTTTAAATATTCCATCTCCAATTAAATATTTGCACGAAAAGTTACCAAATAAATCTAAACTAAGCTTATATTTTAATACATTCGGTACAGTTCTAAACCTTATTGATGACTGCATTGCCTGTGGAATAGACTACTTGATTATGAAGTACAATCAGAAAGTTGACAATCAAGAACAATATCAAAAACTGTTAGGTCATACCAAAGAACATATCAATGAAACTGTAGTTGATATAGCTAAACAAGTGGAATCAATTTTAACACTCCATTTTAATATTAATAAAAAACTTAAAGGCCGTATCGATTTGTCTTTAGCATATGCGTTATCTGATATCAAAGAACAGATAAATGAGCTAGTTTATAAAGGTTTTGTGGCAAAAACTGGTTATAACAAACTCCATGATATATATCGCTATTTATCTGCTATAGAAAAACGGATAGAGAAGCTAGGAACTAATGTGGCTAAAGATAGACAATCGATGAATATAATAGAAGAAGTGAAAAATGAATATCAAAGTTGGTTTAATAGTTTGTCAGAAAATCAAAAATCATTGAATGATGTTACGAATATTAAATGGATGATAGAAGAACTTAGAGTTAACTTATTCGCTCAACAACTCGGCACACCGTATCCAATTTCTGCAAAAAGGATAAAACAACAAATAGAAACTGTATCTTCTGAATTATAGAATATAATTATAAGGATAAAAAAGAAGGGCGCTTATGCGCCCATTTTGATTATTTGTAAAGATCTACAAATACAGTGATGTTTGGCCCTTTAGAATCATGAGCAACTCGAGCAATATGATAATATTTAGCCCCAGCGTCTATTGCTCTTTTTCCTGCTTGATATGAAATTTCCTGATCAGTAACGTAGTAACCTCTAAATTTCAGTGTATCAAAGGCAACCATTTTAGCCGCAGTTGCATCGTTAAGTTCCTGAATTTTTCGCCCATCAGGAAGAGTGACAGTGTAACGAGTTACTCTTTGAGGTTCAGTGGCAACGGTACTTATTGTTTCTGTATTTGATGTTGTTGTAACTTTATTAGTTGCAGCAGAATTTGTTGTAGTTTTATCAATTACTTTATTATTAAATTTATCTGCATAATATTTCTCGTTAAATGCAGAAGGGGAGTAATAACCAGGTTTTTCAACCTGCATTGCAGCTTCTCCACCTTTAGCTAATGCTAATTGACCTGCTTCAGAATCGTAAGGAATAGCATTTTCAGGTTGTAATTTACGTTCAGGAGCGTCTTTTTTAAATAAATAAGCAGCTACTTGAATATTACTGCCTAATTCTGAACGTGAATCTATATAAAAGCCATATGCACCTTGCGCTGATGCTTCTTTAGCAATAGCTTGATTTACATCATAATCTGTCGGAAAGTATCCACGAATACGCACAATATTAAATGGTTCTAAGCGAATTGCTTTAGATTTTGGATATTCGTAAACACCTTCAAATTTACGTAAAGTTTCTGGTTGTTCTAAAGCTTTAGGTGCGTCTGCTTTGTATAATTTTGCATAAACGATACGCAAAGTATCATTAGAAGGGCTGATATTTGTTGTTGTTATGTAAAAAGAAGCAGCTCCTTCATTGTCTGCAGCCTTTGACATAGCCATAACATAATCGCTATCAGTATAAAAAGCACCTCGAATCGTAATGCTTTTAAAAGATTGCATGCTGTTTGCTTGTTCTTCAGTTAATTGCTGAGCAGCAAAAGAACAAAATGGAATAAGCGCAACAGTTGTAGCGATAATTGTTTTCTTGAAACTTAACATATAAAAAACCTTACAATGAATTTTTAGTTATTTTAGCATAAATAAATTTAATTTCCTAAATCTATTAAAGCTTCCAAATTATTGATATAAATATATTTACCTTTAGCTATTAAAATATTTTGCTCCTGTAATTTTGATAAATTACGACTTACAGTTTCAATCGTTAATCCTAAATAATTAGCTATTTCAGCACGGCTCATTGCTAGTTTTATATTTAAAGAAGAATGTCCTCTTTGCTGATATCGAAGATAAAGAGAATAAATAAAGGTGGCAAGGCGTTCATCGGATTTTTTCTGAGAATAGCAAAGAACCAATTTTTGATAATTATAAATGTCAGCACTTAATAATCTAAAGATTAAATCTCTAACATTCTTATTAGTATCAATTAATGTCATTAATTCATCATAATGCAGTTCACAGATTAGTGTGTTACTTAATGCCTGAATGTTATTGTTATAAACTTTTGTTGAAATGGCGTCTAAACCGACAATATCTCCAGGTAGATAAAATCCATTGATTTGTTCATTATTTTCAGAAGTCGTGACAAATGTTTTAAGTGCACCGGAATGAACGATGAAGAATTTTTTAAATGGCGTTTTTGCTTTAACTATTATTTCGCCTTTTGAATAAGATCTTTTGCGTTCTAAAACACTACTTAATGTATTATTGAGTAACATCGGAATACAGAGCCCACCGAGACTGCATAATTCGCACGGAACAGAATAACTATTGGAACGTAATGTCTTATAAATACTATGCATAATATCCTAAATACAAGGGCTGTTGATTTGAAGTGATAAGGTTACCATATTTTGTCATAAAACAAAAATTGACCAATTTTTTTGTATTTCTATTCAATAAAAAGAAAAGAAATAGAAAATCACTATTAAATTTTTAAATAACTACACTAAGTAATTAATCTAAACAATATAAATGAATTCTTGATAAAAAAATAGTCTTATAAAGATTTAGAATTGTTAATAGAGGGTGAGTGGCGAATAAATGAACTTAATTGATTTAATATACGTTATTTAACATAATATACATTATGCGCACCAATATAGATTCATAAGAAAAAAGCTAAATCATGCCACTAATTTAAAAATTTGTGGCATTTGATGCCAATCAGGAATCGGACAATCTGAAACTTCAATTTTTCTATATTGGCTTTTAATTATTCAAAATACCTTTTAAGCAATATCTATTTTTTACTTATACTGGTAAAAAATCTATTTAAAAATTGATATAAATGTTACATTAAACTCTATCAATGCCCCTGGATGTAGATAAACATTTCAGACAAATATTTTGGGAACCTAAAATTTCATATTAATATCAGCAAGGAAAATAGTTATGAATTATTATAAGGAGGCTTTCTTCTAAGTACTTAAACTAATTAGGAGAAAGTATGTTAAAGTTAAAAAAACAATATATAAACTCAGCTACAATTGGATACTTCAAACATGGTAAACCAATTATATATTATCCATGTATTCGAAGTTATATGAATAAATGTTTTAGCACTAAACAAGAAAAAAGTGCTTATTATATTCATATGATTGAATATAAACATTTCAATTTGAAAATTAGAGCTTGTAGAGGAAGAAATATAGCAAATCCTAGGGATGATTACACTTCCTACGTATATAAGATGTCAAAAAGTTGGAAATATAAATCGAAAAGAAAAAGACAATATCATAACTGATATTAGTTATTTTAAAAATGTTATGTGCAATTCTAGATTGTAAGCCGTTATCTACTATAATTTAGAATTAAACATAACATATTTTGCATTAGTTGAATGATAATTAATCATTTTTCGCAATAAACAAGGTCTGTAATAAATATCCTTACTGCATAAAGTTGATACTTTTTGTTATAACATAATAAACCATTTTAACTCTTATTATCTGAAACTATATAAACATAAACTATTTAATAGAAAGTTAAGTTATATAGATTGATTGGAATTTTATTTTCGTGTTTTCTTTAAAAAAACGTTTATCTATCCCCTATTTTCTATTATTACGCACCAAACCTAATAAATGCAATTAAATCAACGAATTAAAATTCAAATAATGTATATTATGTTAAATAATAGTATTATTACGAACTGAAATAACCCCCGTTACATTCACTATTATCGCTAAAATTTTTATATTAAAGATATAAATTAACGGGAAAAAAATAATTTAATAATTATCAACATGTTAATCGTTACTTGTCAGTAAAATAACTTCACTACCAGGTAATGTAATTTTTAAGATATGTTTTTTGATTTTGCCCCAAACCTGCATTTCACAAGCTTTACAGTTGAATTTTAAAACTAATTCTTCATTATTATTTTGAATTAGTTTCATTGGTGTTACTTTAGTTTTAACTCCTTGAATTCCTTTAGCTTGTTTTGGACATAAATTAAATGCAAACCTTAGACAATGCTTTGTGGTCATTAAAGGAACGTCATTTTTAACTTCGTGAGCTTCAAATGCACTCTCGATTAGTTTTACACCATGCTGAGCATAAAATTCACGAGCTTTATGATTATAAACATTAGCTAAAAAACTTAATTGCTGTTCAGGATATATCGGTGTTGGATGTACTTGAGGTTTACGAATATTTCTTCGATAATTATTTAATCGCTCTAGAGTTAATTTATCAATAATATCTCGTCTTAACTGATTTAATTGACTGTTGGGAACAAAATAAGCTTGGTTAAAATCTATATTTAACTCCGCTAAATAATAGGTTGTCTGACCTAACTTAGATAAACTATCTCTTATATTATTGAGAGCTTTATCCTGTTGCTTAGCTAGCTCAAATGGGCCTTTCAATTCAATTTTAACGCAACTCCCCTCTTCACTTGATGCAATTAACTCCAAACCGTTTGTTATATTTTTAAGCCTAAATGTTACACCGATACGACGACAACTAGATTCTTTTAATAAAATTTGTTGCCAATTATGATCTAAATTGCGATTAATTTGATAAGGTAATTTTATAGAATATAATGCTTTAGGTATTTCATTAGGAAATACTTGATAATAATTATTATCAATTTTTTCTACTTTATCAGCTCTAAAACCTATAATTTCCCTTTTGATTAAAACATTTAATCCATCACCATTAGTTAACGCTTGTTCTGATTTTATTACGATAGATTGTTTAGTAATTTTTATCATTTCACCAATTGTTAAGCCAATAAATTTGGGTGAATCAAATGCACCAATGTTGGCTTGTCTACCTCGAACAAAATAATCGGTAGATCCTCTGTGGAATGTTCTATTTGGATCTGGGGTAAAAAAGTGTTCAGTTTTGCCACTCGATGCAGCAACAAAATCTGTATTTTTTTCTAAAATATTATCTAATTTTTTACGATAAAATGCGGTTATATTTTTAACATAACTCAAATCTTTGTATCTGCCTTCAATCTTGAAAGATCTCACTCCGGCTTGTATTAACTCTATTAAATTATCAGACTGATTATTATCCTTCATCGATAAAAGATGTTTTTCATAAGCGACGATGCGACCTTGTTCGTCTTTTAATGTAAATGGCAATCGACAAGCTTGAGAACAGTCGCCTCGATTAGCGCTTCGACCCGTTTGTGCATGAGAAATATAACATTGACCAGAAAATGCAACACATAATGCGCCATGAATAAAGAATTCAATATTTGCATCAATTTGTTGATGTATGTTTGCTATTTCGGTTAAATTTAATTCTCGCGCTAAAACTATTTGAGAGAAACCTACATCAGAAAGAAATTTAGCTTTTTCTGGGGTTCTAATATCCATTTGGGTACTAGCATGTAAATCGATTGGTGGAATATCCATGGCTAATATTCCCATATCTTGAACGATTAAAGCATCCACACCTGCATTATATAATTGCCAAATTAACTGTCTTGCAGCTTCAAGCTCATTGTCATGAAGAATTGTGTTTAAAGTTACAAAAACCTTAGCGTAAAAATGATGAGCAAACTCTACTAGTTTAGCAATATCACTTACTGAATTACCAGCATTATGACGAGCACCAAATTGAGGACCGCCAATATAAATAGCATCAGCTCCATGTAAGATAGCTTCTTTTGCAATTTCTATATTTTTTGCGGGGCTAAGTAATTCTAATTTAGTAGTTTGTTGCCTATACATGAGAGATTCTCTGAAAAATATTAGAATGGTATATTAAATTTTAATTAAAAAATGGCAAATATGATTAATATTTGCCATTGGAGTTTTTAAATACTATTTATTAAATAATATTAGATTGATTACGTAATGCTTC
>NZ_LZGP01000022.1:0-43729 GCF_001690445.1 Gilliamella sp. wkB195 | reverse complement strand
CCTCCCTTTGTATACGCCATTGTAGCACGTGTGTAGCCCTGGTCGTAAGGGCCATGATGACTTGACGTCGTCCCCACCTTCCTCCGCTTTATCAACGGCAGTCTCCTTTGAGTTCCCGACCGAATCGCTGGCAACAAAGGATAAGGGTTGCGCTCGTTGCGGGACTTAACCCAACATTTCACAACACGAGCTGACGACAGCCATGCAGCACCTGTCTCACAGTTCCCGAAGGCACTCTCGCATCTCTGCAAGATTCTGTGGATGTCAAGACCAGGTAAGGTTCTTCGCGTTGCATCGAATTAAACCACATGCTCCACCGCTTGTGCGGGCCCCCGTCAATTCATTTGAGTTTTAACCTTGCGGCCGTACTCCCCAGGCGGTCGATTTATCGCGTTAGCTTCGGAGCCCATCACTCAGGGCAACAAACTCCAAATCGACATCGTTTACAGCGTGGACTACCAGGGTATCTAATCCTGTTTGCTCCCCACGCTTTCGCATCTCAGCGTCAGTATCTGTCCAGAAGGCCGCCTTCGCCACCGGTATTCCTCCACATCTCTACGCATTTCACCGCTACACGTGGAATTCTACCTTCCTCTACAATACTCTAGTTAACCAGTTTTAAGTGCAATTCCTAGGTTGAGCCCAGGGCTTTCACACCTAACTTAATTATCCGCCTACATGCCCTTTACGCCCAGTCATTCCGATTAACGCTCGCACCCTCCGTATTACCGCGGCTGCTGGCACGGAGTTAGCCGGTGCTTCTTCTGTAATTAACGTCAATTGATGCACCTATTAGATACACCACCTTCCTCATTACCGAAAGTACTTTACAACCCGAAGGCCTTCTTCATACACGCGGCATGGCTGCATCAGGGTTTCCCCCATTGTGCAATATTCCCCACTGCTGCCTCCCGTAGGAGTCTGGACCGTGTCTCAGTTCCAGTGTGGCTGGTCATCCTCTCAGACCAGCTAGAGATCGTCGCCTTGGTAAGCCTTTACCTCACCAACTAGCTAATCCCATATGGGTTCATCAAATGGCGCATGGCCCTAAGGTCCCATGCTTTGGTCTCTCAACTTTATGCGGTATTAGCAGTCGTTTCCAACTGTTGTCCCCCTCCATTCGGCAGATCCCCATACTTTACTCACCCGTCCGCCACTCGTCATCAAGTGCAAGCACTCATGTTACCGTTCGACTTGCATGTGTTAAGCCTGCCGCCAGCGTTCAATCTGAGCCATGATCAAACTCTTCAATTTAAAGTTTGATGCTCAATAACTGTCTCTGACATAATTCAAATGAATCTTCAGTGTCACTTATCAAGACTTAATTTTTTGAGTCCGTAGACTTTTAATTTTTTGTCTCGCAAGTGCCCACACAGATTGTCTGTTTCTTCTTTTTAAAGAGCTGACAGCTTTAAGTTAACTTCACAATTTCTTACTTCAGTTTGCTGTCTCAAGGGCTGCGTATACTACGCTACACCTTTTTATTCGTCAAGATCTTTTTTTAAAAAATTTGATCTTGTTCACCAACTTCATTATCGTCTGCTTTCGCTGACGCCGTGTCAGTGGATGCGCATTATAGAGCCTTAGAAAAATCATGCAAGCGATTATTGCAAATTTATTTCCGTTTGTGTTTTTTTTACACATGACGCTGTGAAAATAAACTAATTCTATACAAATTTTACAAACTTTCTTTAATTTACTATTGATTATATAATTGCTTTTTTCTATTTCAGTCTAACTTTTTAAGTGGATTTTTTATGCCTTTCACTTTTGCACATCCAGCAATTGTTTTACCTTTTTACAAAAAGCCTAAATTTTTTTCCATGACAACCTTAATTATAGGTAGTATGTCACCTGACTTTGAATATTTTCTTAGAATGAAAATAAAAAGTGATATGAGCCATACTTTATTGGGTATCTTTTATTTTGATCTACCAATAACATTAATGGTTGCTTTTATCTTTCACTTTATTATTCGTAATGAATTGATCAAGAATTTGCCCCATTTTCTTTATAAACGGTTTGCTCATTATCTAAATTTTAATTGGCGTGAATATTGCTACCATCACTGGTTTATTGTCATAACTTCTGCATTAATTGGCGCACTATCTCATTTAGTTTGGGATAGTTTTACCCACTTAACGGGCTTTTTTGTACAACACCTATCTTTTTTACAACAGACAATTTCATTAAAAAATACTAATATTCCTATCTACCAATTACTCCAACATGGAAGTACTTTGATAGGATTTAGTTTAATATGTCTCTTTATTTTCAGATTACCGATCTTGGTTGATAAGACAAATAAAATTAGCTTTCTATATTGGGGGACAGTGTTTTTGATTTTTTTAAGTTGTTTTTCTCTTTTTTTCGCCAGTACTATTCATACCTTTGGTCAAAGTGTGGTGAACTTTATTAATGCACTATTTTTAGGGTTAATATTATCACCTCTTATCGTGAAAATTATACGGCATTAATTTTAAATGCCGTATAACAATAGTATTTTTAGAAAATTATGACTCTGCTTTTATTTTATTGGGTAAATCCGCCAAACTGTCAATTACCCAATCAGCTTGCGCTAATGCTTCTTCAGTAATGGCATCACCGGTTTTCACCAAAACCGTTTTTTTAACTCCGGCCTTTTTTCCCGACAATAAATCAGACACTCGGTCACCGACCATATAAGAGTTGGCAATATCAATTTTTAACTCTTTCGCTGCTGTTTGTATCATACCGGGATTTGGTTTTCGGCATTCACAGTCATCAACCAGAGGATCATGTGGGCAATAATAAACACCATCAATGTCAACACCTCGGTCTTGTAATGACCAATCCATCCATTCTGTTAAGGTATTGAATTGCTCGTCAGTAAATATGTTTCTCGCAATACCAGATTGGTTAGTTGTAATAACAAGTAAAAAACCCATTTCTTTGAGTTCTCGCATTGCATCAATTACACCATCAATAAAGTGGAATTTATCAATAGTGTGTACATAATTGTAATCTATATTAATTGTACCATCTCGATCTAAAAATATAGCAGGCTTCATGTTTAATCATCTTCCTTTTATAGAGGTGTCTATCTAGCTTTATATAGGATATTATCGATTGACATAGATGTCTAGACGTCTTAATATTTATCCATTCCTTTTTATTAGTATATATCATGATAAAACTTGAACACATCTCAAAAAATTTTGAGCACAATAAAACCACTATCCATGCTTTAAAGGACATTTCATTAAATGTTCCTCAAGGTAAAATTTATGGTGTTATTGGCAAGTCAGGCGCAGGTAAAAGCACATTAATACGTTGTGTCAATCTATTAGAAAAACCAACCAGTGGAAAAATATTTTTTGACAACCAAGATATCACCCATTTATCTAATCGAAAATTAATTGAAGTACGCCGAAAGATTAGCATGATTTTTCAGCATTTTAATTTGTTATCATCTAGAACTGTATTCGATAACATTGCTTTTCCACTTGAACTAAATAAAACACCTAAAAAGGTAATCAAGCAAAAAGTAAATGAGCTTATTGAACTTGTAGGTTTAAGTGAAAAGGCTGATGTCTATCCAGCTAATTTATCGGGTGGACAAAAACAACGCGTCGCTATTGCTAGAGCGTTAGCAAGTGATCCTAAAGTATTATTATGTGATGAAGCAACCAGTGCCCTTGACCCTGAAACAACACGTTCTATTTTAGCATTATTAAAAGATATCAACCAAAAACTAGGTTTAACCATTTTATTAATCACTCATGAAATGGATGTTGTTAAACAGATTTGCGACCAAGTAGCAGTTATTAGTAACGGAGAATTAGTTGAACAATCTTCAGTCGGTGAAATGTTTTCGCATGCTAAAACAGATATTGCAAGGCAATTCATTCAATCAACATTACACCTTACTATTCCAGATGATTATTTAGCTAGACTAACACCAGTACATAAAGAAGGACTTAATCCACTTGTTCGTTTGGAATTTTCTGGTGTATCGGTAGATTTACCTTTACTGTCTCAAATAGCTAAAGAATTCGAAGTTGATAGTAATATTATCAGCGCTCAGATGGATTATGCGGGTGGCGTTAAATTTGGTTTGATGTTAACTGAAATGAAAGGAAAACAGAAAAGTACTGCATCAGCAATTGCGTTTCTAGAAAAAAATAATACTAAAGTTGAGGTTTTAGGCTATGTTTGATTTTATTCCTTCATTTAAACCATTTGAATCGATTTTTCGCTATTTAGCTCAACATGGTTTCTGGGAAGATTTTGTTACCTTTTGTTCTTCATTTAATGGTTTTAGTGAAGCAATGCTATTCAAAATGGCACAAGCAACCGATGATACTATTTATATGGTGTTGTTATCAGGTTTTTATGGAACGTTAATTGGATTACCATTAGGTATATTGTTGTATGTCACCCGAAAAGGAAACATACTTGAAAATGACATTGTAAATTTTACATTCTCTTTTCTCACAAATATATTTCGAGCAATTCCTTTTATTATATTAATTTTATGGATAAAACCTTTCACAGTAGAAGTAATGGACATTATAACCGGCCAAGCCACCTTTTTAGGTAGACAAGGTGTTATTGTTCCGCTTAGTGTAGGTGTTGCACCTTTAATTGCAAAAATGATTGAAAATGCTTTACTGGATATTCCTAAAGGTTTAATTGAAGCTGCTCGTTCAATGGGAGCCACACCATTACAGATTATATATAAAGTTCTTATTCCCGAATCTCTACCTATTATTATTAATAGCATGACAATAACACTGATAACATTAACAGGCTATATTGCACTCAGTGGAGCTGTTGGGGCTGGAGGCTTAGGGCAATTGGCTATTCAATATGGCTATAATAGTTACAAACCCGCTATAATGAATACAGTTGTTATTTTATTAGTTATATTAGTATTCCTAATCCAAGCTATTGGCAATAGGATTGTAAGGTATGTTACTCATCATTAATTTTGGAGAAAATTATGTCAATTAAACAGCTAGCACTAGCCACTACTTTGGTAAGTGCATTTTTTTTAACAGGTTGTGATAATAAACAATCGTCTGTAACTGATAACAAACCAGCAGAACCAGCAAAAGTAAGTACTATTAAAGTTGGTGTAATTTCAGGTCCTGAACAAGAAGTAGCAGAAGTAGCCAAACAACAAGCTAAAAGCCTTTATAATCTTGATGTTGAACTTGTAATTTTTAATGATTACGTTACTCCAAATCAAGCATTAAATGATGGATTAATTGATATTAACGCTTTTCAACATAAACCATATTTAGATGAACAAATCAAAGAAAGAGGTTATAAATTAACTGTTGTTGGTAACTCATTTGTTTACCCTATTGCAAGTTACTCACACAAATTAAAACCGATTGAGAATAACAGTGAAACTGGGGAAGGTGTAAAAGTAAACTCACCTCGAGGCGAAACGTTCTTTATTCCAGCTAAATCAACAATTGCCATTCCTAATGATCCTACAAATTTAGGTCGTGCATTACTTTTATTACAACATGAAGGTTTAATTACTGTTGATAAGACAAAAGGTTTATTGCCAACTGTACTTGATATCACAAGTAACCCATATGAATATAAAATTATCGAACTAGAAGCTCCGATGCTACCTCGTTCGCTAGATGATTCGCAAGTCGATCTTGCTATTATTAACAATGCATTTGCTGGACAAGCAAATTTAACACCAAGCAAAGATGGTATTTTTGTTGAAGATAAAGAGTCTCCATATGTTAACATTATCGTATCGCGTGAAGCGGATAAAGATAATGAAAATGTAAAAAACTTTGTTAAAGCTTACCAAACTGATGCAGTAGCGCAAAAAGCTGACCAAATTTTTAATGGTGGCGCAATTCGTGGTTGGTAAATTAGCAAGCTATAATTTATTATATTCCGTCGGCATTCGTCGACGGAAATCATTAAAATAATTAAATAAAGAATCAACAATGACATATCAATTTGAACCAATTGGTATCATCCAGTCACCTTATGTTGAAAAATTTGCAGTGCCTCGTCAACCCAATCTGGTCAAAGCTGCTCAAGGTGAACTACATTTACTTACACCATATAACAATCCTATCAGTGTCAAAGGATTAGAACAGTTTTCTCATCTATGGCTTTTATTTCATTTCCACCATATTGAGCCAACCAAGAGGAGATTAACGGTACGTCCACCTCGTTTAGGAGGAAACAAAAGTTTAGGCGTATTTGCAACAAGATCTCCATATAGACCTAATAACATTGGTCTTTCAGTTGTTGAATTAATAGATATCATTGTTGAAAAAAATCAGGTGATTTTAAAGTTAGGGGGATTAGATCTCGTAGATGGCACACCTATAATTGATATAAAACCCTACTTACCTTACTGTGATAGCCATCCTGATGCAAAAGCGGGTTACGCTCAAATGCTTCCAGAACAGAAACTTGAAGTTTCATTCTCAGCTAACGCTAAATTATTTATTGAATCCCAACAAGATTATCCACAACTAACCGAATTAATTGAACAAGTAATATCTCAAGATCCAAGACCAGCTTATAAACAAAAAAACAACCATGAGCAAACTTATGCAATCTCACTATATCATTTTAATATTAAATGGAAGGTGATAGGCTGCTTAGCCGTTATTGAAAATATACATATTATTGAACGGTAATGTTAATTTATTTAAACGATAAATTTACAAAACAATGAGATATGTAATTAAATATTTTTTTTGTAAAAATTCTTTACAAAAGAATTACATAATACCGATAATATAGGTTGGTAAGAGAGCTTAATTCTGCTAAATTAAATGAGGGTTTAATTCCCTATATTTCACTTTGCCACTAAAGTTTTAATAATTTTAGTGGCACCTTTTATTTGCATCAATGATAATTGTTATTTTTCTTATTTCTCAATTCAGCAATATCTATCGCATCAAACAGATAATGTTTTCCACAATAATCACAATGAATGTCAATTTTGCCATCGTCTTCATTAAGAATCTCATCAATTTCCTTGGCTGGTAATGTCATTAAACTATCTTCACAACGTTGTCGTGAACAACCACATTTAAATACAATTTGTTGAGTTTCAAATAAGCGAACTTCTTCTTGATTATAAAGACGATATAAAATTTCATCAGTAGGAAGTTGAAACAACTCTTGGCTAGTGATGGTTTCAGTTAATGTGCTTAGAAGCTCAAATGACTCTTGAGTATTTTCATTTGCAGGTAACACTTGCAATAAAATCCCTGCAGCCATCGGTGTGTTATTATGCACTCCAGTTTTAACGAATAAACGAGTTGGCAGTTGTTCAGACTGCATAAAATAATTTTCAATACAGCCAATTAGCGTTTCTTTTTCTAATCCAACGATGCCTTGATAACGTTCGCCTTTTTTAGGCGTTATGGTAATTACAATGTAACCGTTGCCAACCATCTCCTTAAGAGAAGCATTATCGGCAATTTCACCATTTACTCGCGCAACACCACGTAATTCTTGTAGGTTATTGCCATTTACCACTGCTAATGTTAATGGCCCATCCCCCTGTAATTGCACAGCAATATCACCATCGAATTTCAATGTAGCGGTTAATAAACTGGTGGCTACTAATAATTCACCTAATAAATTCTGTACTGGAATAGGATAATTATGGTTTTCTAAAATAGATTGGTATGTTTTTTCAAGTCGAGTGATTTCCCCTCGAACAGGATGATTATCAAATAAAAACCGATTTAAAGTATCCATATTAATTGCCTTGTTGTCTTTCATATTTAAATTTAATTAATGTACGCCGCTCTTTTTTATCAGGTCGTCGGTCCGGATGCGGCATGGCTAATGCATTAAGTTTTCTTGCCTGAGCAATATTTTCACGTTTTTCAATGCTCTCTGGGGTTTCTTGGTAAAGATATTCCGCTTCTCTTGCGGCTCTACGCTGCTCATTAATGGCTAAAACTCGAATTGTCTTTTGCTCATTACCTTGCCTAAGCACTATCATCGCCCCAACTTCAACTATTTTGCTTGGCTTTGCTCGTTGGCCATTATAATGAACTTTTCCACCTTCAATCATTTCACGAGCAATGGAACGCGTTTTATAAAACCGCGCGGCCCATAACCATTTATCTAATCTGACGAGATGCATTGTTTCCTCGTTTAAGACTTAATACATTTATAACTAATATAAGTATCGTTTTATTAAAATCAATGTTGTGAATGAATTGAATAATCATTGCCACCTGTCGAAAAAATTCCAGATAAACTAAATGGAGCTATCTTACCACGCAAATCAGCTCGATAATTTAACGACTCTGGAGGATTCTGTATTAACTTCCATCGATTAAGCAGCTCACTTGTGGTACCTTTGCTAATGAGGTGGAATGATTCAAATTCAGAATGCAAAGGATTAATTATTGCAGTTGAGTCAATTATTCCGCCATTAACTAATGCATTAAAACTTAATAATGTGCGATGCTGAGGATCAATATCTACCGACACACTAGGATATTTAATACTTACTTTATTAACTGAAGCATTATTAGCTTTAAGAAATAGTGAGCCCGAATATAACCCAAATTTGTTGTCTTCAACTAAGCTCACATTTTTCCCCGAAACATCAAAGTTTGCAATGTTAAAAGGATAATCAGATTTAATACTGGTTAACATACTTTGCAATATGATTAACTGATCAACGTCAACACGATTAAATATATCTGGTAATAACGGTTGTTTTGCTTCATCAGATAATTCATAACTGATGCCTGTCAACAATAACTTATTCAAATGTAATGAATTATTTTTCCAACTACCATCTAAATGAACATCACCGTTATGCCATCGAGCAACTGCTTTTTTGATATCTATTTCATTATCTTTAAAAGACAATTGAAGCAATAAAGAAGAATATATTTGATCAAACCAAACCACATTATCTGCATTAAAAATAAAGGAAGTTTCATTCAGATTCCACTGATTATCATAGCTAATATTGGTTATTTCAAAATTTCCCTTAGCAATAATTAAATTAGGTAATTGAATATTACTGTCTAAAATTAAAAGTTCTTCTAACCTAAACTTTGGAAATTTAGGCAAATACTTATTTAATTCAGTATAATCATCTGGTTGAAAACGGATATTATTTAATCTTAATTGGGCTATATCTAAGCTACCATCGGCTAATACTTTTAATTTACTAACAAAAAAACCATTATCCATATTACCGCCTAAATTGGTGATTGCTGTAACCCCATCACGATAATATCCTTGTAACAATATTTTGTTTATCGGTATCTGATTAAATGATGCTTTTTGTGAAGTGAAATCAAATTGATATGGCTGTTTACTACTTAAATCAAAAGGTTTAATACGGCCATCAACGCCTTTTAAAGAAAGAGAATCTTGCTCATCATTAAACGAAAAATTTATTGTAGAATTATAAAACTTTAATACATTAGCCGAAAAACTAGTAATATCAACACCATTAAATTCACCATCAATCACATTAATATAATTAAAATGATGAAGTTGCCATAAATTTTTCTTATCAAAACCAATAGTTAACTTTCCAATTTTAGTCACTTCTTGCTTATCATTTATTACCAATAAATTATCAATACTTAACTCATAAAAATTAGCTAATGAATGATTTATCTTACCAATTGAAATAGTGTATGTTCCAAGCTTTGATAATTGTTGACTCAGTATTTTTGCTCCATAATTGGTTTGCAAGGCAAAATAACTAACTACAATTAACAACCAGATAATCGAAAAGAGCAAAATTAAACAAGATCGTAACCGTCTCATAAATAAGCAGTATAGTAATAAAAATGGATTAAAATTTATATAACAATACCTGATTTTGGGTAAAATAGCACTTGATTTTAATATAAATGATTTGTTGTTAAACTAGTTTTAACGTTAATATATAGCCAATTATGACTTTAGAATAACATATTCACGGAATTAATCTTCATCCTTTGATTAGGGAGAAAAATTCTTTTTTATTGACCATATAAACAGGAAAAAATCGAGATGAAACAGATCCCAATGACAGTAAGGGGAGCCGAATTATTACGAGCAGAACTTGAAGAACTTAAAAATATAAAAAGACCTCAAATTACTGCTGCTATTGCAGAAGCCAGAGCGCACGGAGATTTAAAAGAAAACGCGGAATATCATGCAGCAAGAGAACAACAAGGTTTTTGTGAAGGTCGTATTCAAGAAATCGAAGGCAAATTATCTCAAGCACAAATTATTGATATTACCAAGGTAAAAAATACTGGACGCATAATTTTTGGTGCCACAGTGACTGTAATTAATATCGATACCGATGAAGAAACAACTTATCGAATTGTTGGCGATGATGAAGCAGATTATAAACAAAATTTAATTTCGGTTAACTCACCTATCGCTCGAGGTCTTATTGGTAAAGAAGATGGTGATACAGTCCAAATCAAAACACCAGGCGGTAATGTAGAATTTGACATTGTTAAAGTTGAGTATATCTAATAAAACTCAACTGCAATAAAAAAACAGGGCTATTGCCCTGTTTTTTATTTGGGTAAAGTAATTTTCTTATCTTCGCTAGGTCTAAATACCGTAAAAATAGATCCGACTTGTTGAACGGGTAATGCATTTGTTTCGCGGATAATAGCTTCACAAATTAATTTTTTCGTTTCACGATCTTCGGCAGCGATTTTAATTTTAATTAACTCATGGAAATTTAGTGCATTTTCGATTTCGGCAAGAACGCCTTCGGTAAATCCATTAGCACCAATCATCACTATCGGTTTTAAATGATGAGCTTCACTTTTTAAGTACTGTTTTTGTTTATTCGATAAATTCATTAATTTTTTATCACATTAAGTTGCAATTTTGCTATTCTACCCTTATATATATTTGTAATCAATTGAAGTAACCTCTATACACTAAGGATTTATTCGCTGTGAGTAACAAAAAACGCTCAGCAAGTTCTACTCGTTGGCTAAATGAACATTTTAAAGATCGCTTTGTACAACAAGCACAAAAAAAAGGCCTACGTTCTAGAGCATGGTTTAAATTAGAAGAAATACAAAAAAGTGACAAACTATTCAAACCAGGAATTACTGTCGTGGATTTAGGGGCAGCACCGGGCGGATGGTCACAATATGTTGCATCACTCATCGGTAATAAGGGACGAATTATTGCTTGTGATTTATTACCGATGGATCCAATAGTTGGCGTTGATTTCTTGCAAGGTGACTTTAGGGATGAAGCCGTATTAAATACCTTACTTGAGCGCGTTGGTGAAGAGAAAGTACAAGTTGTTATGTCAGATATGGCTCCGAATATGAGTGGACAGCCTGCAGTTGATATACCAAGAGCTATGTATTTAGTTGAACTTGCATTAGATATGTGTAAAGACGTTCTTGCACCTAATGGAAGTTTTATTGTAAAAGTATTCCAGGGCGAAGGCTTTGAAGAATATCTAAAAACAGTTAGATCGCTGTTTAAAACAGTCAAAATTCGAAAGCCTGAAGCTTCGCGCGCACGATCTCGAGAAGTATATATTGTAGCAATGGGGATGAAGTAGCCAGCCGTACAATTTTGTAGTACCATACTTGGTTAATTTTAGTCGTAACTGTTAATTTTATGAGAGGTTTTTCTTTTGAACGACATGGTAAAGAATTTACTGATCTGGGGCGTTATCGCGGTAGTATTGTTTGCTGTATTCAACCAATTCAGCGCGTTATCCAATAGCGGTCCTCAAGTCGATTATACCAAATTTAATTCGGATGTAACGAGCGGCAAACTCAAAGAAGTACATATTAATGGTCGCGAAATTGTTGCTACAACTAAAAGTAGTAGTAATTATGTTACTTATATCCCTTACCTTGATGAAAAACTAGTCGATAACTTGGTGCTTAATGATATTGCTGTTTACGGCAGTCCAGATGAAAAACCAAGCTTATTAGTTAGTATCTTGATTTCTTGGTTTCCAATTATCTTATTACTTGGTTTTTGGTTCTTTGTTATGCGCCAAATGCAAGGCGGGGGTAAAGGTGGCCCAATGTCGGTAGGCAAAAGTAAAGCCAAAATGTTAACGCCTGACCAAGTTAAGACTAAATTTACAGATGTAGCAGGCAGTGAAGAAGCTAAACAAGAAGTAACAGAAGTCGTCGATTTTTTACGTGATCCTGGCAAATACCAAAAATTAGGCGGTCGTATTCCTAAGGGGATTTTAATGGTAGGACCTCCGGGTACGGGTAAAACATTATTAGCTAGAGCCATTGCGGGTGAAGCAAACGTGCCTTTCTTTAGTATTTCAGGTTCAGATTTTGTTGAAATGTTTGTCGGCGTTGGCGCATCACGTGTACGTGACCTCTTTGAACAAGCCCGTAAACATTCACCATGTATTATCTTTATTGATGAAATTGATGCTGTTGGTCGAAAACGTGGTGCCGGCTCAATGGGCGGACATGATGAACGCGAACAAACTCTAAACCAAATGTTAGTTGAAATGGATGGCTTTGAAGCTAACAGTGGTATTATCATTATTGCAGCAACAAACCGTGCGGACATTCTCGATCCTGCATTACTTCGTCCGGGTCGTTTTGACCGTCAAGTTCAAATTGATTTACCTGACTTAAAAAGCCGTGAACAAATTCTGGCAGTACATGTACGTAAAGTACCTTTAGGTTCTGATGTTAATCTAGCAGTATTAGCTCGCGGAACACCAAATTATTCCGGTGCTCAATTAGCTAATTTAGTTAACGAAGCTGCGCTATTTGCCGCGCGTCGTAATAAACGTTTAGTCACGATGGATGAGTTTGAAGAAGCCAAAGATAAAATCGATATGGGTACTCAACGTCGTTCGTTATCCATGACAAAAGAGCAATTAACCAATACGGCTTATCATGAAGCGGGACATGCAATCGTAGGTTATTTAATGCCAGATCATGATCCGCTTCATAAAGTAACTATTATTCCTCGAGGAGGGGCATTAGGTGTAGCCTTCTTCTTACCAGAAGGCGATCAAATTAGTCAAAGTCGTACTCAGTTAGAGTCTAAAATATCTACAGCTTATGCGGGAAGAATTGCCGAAGGCCTAATTTATGGTGAAGATAAAATTACCTCAGGTGCATCTAGTGATATACGATACGCTTCTAACATAGCCAGAGCAATGGTTACACAGTGGGGTTTCTCAGATCGTTTACCACCTGCATTATTTGAATATGAAGAATCTTCTTATGGAATCATGAAAAAAATATCTGATGGTACAGCAAAAATTATTGATGAAGAAGTTGATGCAATCCTTCAACGAAACTATCAACGAGCTAAAACAACACTAACTGAAAATATTGATATTCTTCATGCAATGAAAGATGCTTTACTGAAATATGAAACAATTGATAAACAACAGATTGATGAACTGATGAATCGCCAGCCAGTCACACCACCAGAAGGCTGGACAGCCAGTGATGAAATAGCAGCTCAAGAAGTTCCGAATGAAGGTACACCACCTGAATCTGATGATTAATCTGTTTTAATTTTTATAACGCGCTACGGCGCGTTTTTTATCGGATAATTTAAATAAATCTAAAATAAAAGTGATTTTCAAAACAGGTAATAAACTTGAATGATTTTGCTATCGTTTAGCTTATAACAAAGCTTAGCGATAACAAAAAGCAGATGACTCAAATAAGGCATAATCATGGAAATTCGTTTCAACAATCAAATTATGGATCTCTCTTTTCCACAGGTAATGGGTATCGTAAACATGACGCCAGATTCTTTTTCTGATGGCGGTAATTATAACAATCTTGATGATGCCATGCGTCGAGTTGATAATATGATACAAGCAGGCGCAACATTTATTGATATAGGGGGCGAATCAACTCGTCCTGGTGCAGCCTTCGTCTCAGTTGAAGAAGAATTAGATAGAGTTGTGCCTTTAGTTGAAAAAGTGGCTCGCTATTTTGATGTTTGGATTTCGGTTGATACCTCTAAGCCTCAAGTTATGACTGAATCAGCAAAAGCAGGAGCACATTTAATTAATGATATCCGAGCATTAACAGAATCTGGAGCAGTCGAAGCCGCAGCTCAAACAGGATTACCGGTTTGCATTATGCATATGCAAGGCGATCCCCAAACTATGCAAAATGCTCCGCATTATCAACAAGACATCTATCAAGAAGTTGATCAATTTTTTGCTCATCATATCAATCGTTGCATAAACGCAGGAATTGAACGAGAAAAAATTATTCTTGATCCGGGTTTTGGGTTTGGTAAAACATTGGCACACAATTATCGATTACTAGCAACACTTGAAAAATTTCATCACTTTCATTTACCGCTATTAGTTGGCATGTCTCGCAAATCCATGATTGGACAAGTATTAAATGTTTCGCCTAAAGAACGTATGTTAGGTAGCGTTTCTTGTGCAGTAATTGCAGCCATGAAAGGTGCGCAGATTATTCGAGTTCATGACGTAAAAGAAACCTTTGATGCACTGCGAATTGTGCAAGCCACTTTAGCTGAACAGGAATAAACGGGGTTTAACTTTAACAAAATAAGCCATTATTTTATTAAAAAGGGAATTTTTAGACAAATACTATAAAAATCCCTTTTTGTTTTATGCTTGAGAATTTTCAATTTTTGGCATCACTGTTTCAAATAATTTTTAAACAATAAAAATACTTAGAAACATCATAAAACCAACATAATTATTATTTTGAAAAGCTTTAAAGCATCGAGTTCTATCACGATCATTGATTAACCATTGTTGATAAATAAACAGTAACGACACAACCAATAATCCACAATAATAAATAAAAGATAAATGATTATTGAGACCAATAATTATCAAGCAAATCAATGTTATTATCTGTAGAATGCCTATCCACAATTTATCATAGTAACCAAACAAAACAGCCGTCGATTTAATGCCAATTTTGATATCATCATTTCGATCAACCATGGCATATTCGGTATCATAAGCAACTGTCCAACAAATATTTGCCAAACACAATAGCCAACAGGTTAACGGAAACTGTTCAAGTGTGGCCGCATAGACCATTGGAATGCTCCAACTAAATGCAATTCCCAACACTATTTGTGGAAAATAAGTATAACGTTTCATAAACGGATAAATCATCGCAGTTAACAATGCAAAGCCAGCAATCAACCACGACAAAGCGTTTAAAAATAATAATAGACAAGCGGCCATTAATAATAATATCAATAATGTCCATTTAGCATTATTTG
Organism: Gilliamella sp. wkB195; assembly: GCF_001690445.1. Taxonomy (NCBI): domain Bacteria; kingdom Pseudomonadati; phylum Pseudomonadota; class Gammaproteobacteria; order Orbales; family Orbaceae; genus Gilliamella; species Gilliamella sp. wkB195. Next base: position 28,489 of record NZ_LZGP01000022.1, on the reverse strand, counting down.
CTGTTAATTCACCCTGCACTAACGGACGACTTTGAGTTCGCTCTACATGCGCATCAAAATGGCGATCAGCATAATCATTCACAACACAACCGGCGGATCGCATAACAATGACACCTAGCGTAAATATCAAAACTAGCTTTTCAGTTGGATAAGGATCAGCAAGCCATATTGCTGACAAAGTCGGCCAAAGTAGCAGTAAAATGCCGATTGGTTTATCTAACCGCATCAGTTTTATATAAGCTAACATATATCTATCCTCAATTATAATGGGCGGATTATACCTGATCTTGTTAAAGCTGCAATGCGGATAAATACCGTTTTTATTTGGTGCTGCTACATGTGTAATCAATCAAGTCAATTTACCTAATATCGTGTCATATCCAAAACGGTTAATCTAACTAAAGTGATTAATTGTGGTAATAAAGCGTTACAACAAAAGTAAATACTGCTCTGCCATCACGGCTAACGCCCGATAAAATTGGCTAACTTGATTATGTTTTAATTGATCTAGATAAGCTGATGACCAAGTCATTAAGTGTTCATCAATCAGTTGATTCGCCGCTTGCGTTTTTTGTTTTTCCAGCAATATCGCATAAGCCATTAACATTAAACCAAACTGATCTTCCGGCTCATTCATACCTGTATTAAGCGTTAAACCATGCTGCTGTAAAAATTGACGATAGCGCTCTTGCGATTCCCCCATTAATAGTTTTTCTTGATCCAAATAGACTGATCCCCAAGGCGGGGCCGGCATTTTGCCTTGCCCTTCAAACAATAACGAGAATTGATAATCCAGATCGACATGGCTGATTTGCGTTGCCAATATCTGGCATTGCTGGCTAATGAGCTCTGGATTTTGCCAATCCGCCAGTTGGTCAATATGCAATAGAGCCTCAAGCAGCGGCTCAACGGTTTGGCTATTAGGTGGATAATAGAAAAAAGCACCCAGTACTTTTGCTAGGGTCGCACAAGTGAGATTATCGAATCTTTTCTCTTTATTCATTGACGTTACTTGTTGTCGATCAGTTATATTGTTAATTATAGCGGTATCATCCATAAATTATAAAAGGCAATACGGCCACAAACTTCAGCAATAAACACACAAGTAAAAGCAGTAAGACAAATTATTGCATTATGTTTGGAACGGTAAATATTAAAAGCAACCAATAGTAGTGCCACCATGATTAAAATGCACTCGGCAATCATCCAACTTGCTTGCGCACAAGCCAGCTCCGGGCTTATGGTCGTCATTAAATTATAATAGGGAATTTTTAATAATATAATCAATACACTACCAATGAGAAAAGCTGCGTTGCCTAAACGATATAACCCAAGCATTGCGCTAGCAATTCCACCCAACGCCAGCATCGCTGTATACATTTGAATTGCGGTATAGTTGGTATCCCATGTTTTCACTGTTGGTAGCATGTAAGTTAAAACAATCGTCCATACAAAAACTAAGCTCAGTAGGATTAAGATGATGGCTATTAGTAGGTTGATATAGGGAAGGCGATTAATCTTTAAACAAAGCGGTTTAATCAATTTCAGTTTTTGGCTATCCGGATTGAGAGAAAAGTAGTGGATTAATACTGAGGCGAATGTAACGCCAAATACCACACCAAAAGTGAAAATCTCATTACTCATCGGCGAACGTCCGATCCCATAGATCACATTTAACGCCCGCAAAGGATGCCCTAAATGGAATGAGGCAAGCAGCATACCAACAGCCATAAAAACCAGCGCTAACAGATTAATTTTTTGACGAATAATGGGATTGGCTTGTGAACAATTCATTAAGCAAGATAAGCTGCTTAACAGCACCATTCCGGCAGATAATTGCCCAAATACCGTAAAAAAAACCAATGGTAATTCATGCATATTATACCTCCTCCGGATTGAGCACTTTTCCTTGTATATCGCCTGAGCTTCTAGCCAAAGCATGTGGTTTGATAACAATATTCGGTTTAGTCAACTCTACATTAGGCAAAGGGGCAATATTACGTTCATCACCATGACGCTCACGTAATTTCCCTATCTCGTCAAAATCTAAAGCACGTTGTGGACAAGATTCGACGCACACAGGCTTTAAGCCTTCGGCTACACGCTCATAACAACCATCGCATTTTGACATAACCCGCTTTTGTTGATTAAACTGTGGCGCACCATATGGACAGCGCATTTCACAATAGCGGCAACCAATACACACATCTTGATTGACAACCACTAAGCCGTCTTGTTGGCGTTTATGCATCGCACCAGTTGGACAACCTTGCACGCAAGTTGGTTGCTCACAATGATTACATGAGATTGACAAATAATAAGTAAAAGTATCATTTTGCCAAATCCCGTCCACTTGTTGCCACGATCCACCACCATACTCATAAACTCGGCGAAAATGCACGCCCAGCGCATTATCTTTTTCGTCTTTACAGCTCAATTGACAGGTTTTACACCCGGTACATTTGGAAGAATCAATAAAGAATCCATATTGCATTTTAATCATCTCCCTTTTTAATTATGATGCCGCTGGCATAGTTGATAATGGTTTGATTTCAACCAAATTAGTATGCTGCGAATTTGACTTCGCTAACACTGACGGGCGCAATGAGGTTAAACGATTAATACAACCACCAATATCCACGCCAGCAGCATTAGTTTTTGCCCATAGCCCTTGAGGTATAGCGATCACGCCCGGTAATATACGAGGCGTGACTTTAGCCGGAATATAAAGCCGACCACGATCGTTAAATACTTCAACTAATTGCCCATGCTTAATTTGTCTTTGCTCAGCATCAATCGGGTTAATCCAAACGCTACTGGCTACAGCTTCTCGTAGTTGGGGAAGATTACTATAAGAGGAGTGACAATGCCCTTTAATATGAAATCCAATCATTTGCAGCGGATATTTATTGCGTTTTTGTTGATCCTCACTCCCTTCAATAGCAGGCAAATAAGCAGGAATTGGGTAGAGTTTATCGTCCGGCTCAATCTCCCATTCACTCGCTATTTTTGCCAGCGCTTCTGAATAAATTTCAATTTTGCCAGACGGGGTATTTAATGGCTGATTAATCGGATCATCCCGGAATGCTTTTAAGGCAATTTGCGCATCGCTATCCGCTAACTTACGATCGACAATACCCTTACCGTCAGTGTCAGCAAAAGGCGGTAAATCAGGATTCTGCTTGCGCATTCTTTCATAGCTATACGCTATCCACTCATCTTGCGTTCGCCCTTCAGTAAATTTATCTTTAACGCCCATTTTTTCTGATAACTCAGTTAACACATCATAAGACGATCGATTTTCCCAAAGTGGCTTAATAGCCCGTTGCATACGAATAACATAATGGTAAGCACCGGATGCATAAGAATTATTAATTAAATCGTTACTTTCCACAGATGACACATCCGGTAATAACAGATCGGCATACCGTGCTGATGCGGTCATGTGAGTATCCCACACTAAGATAAATTCGCATTTAGATTCATCTTGTAAAATTTGGTGCGTTCGATTGAGATCGGCATGCTGATTACCAATTACATTACTGGCGTAACTCCAGATAAACTTGATACCGACATCCAATTTATCTTTACCAAGTATATAAGCATTCTTTGCGGTCATGCTTTGCGGTGATTCGATTGCTTTAGTCCATAAAAAAAATGGAATACTGGTTTTAATCGGATTTAATAAATTCAGACCCGGAACCGGATAAGTCACGCTTCCGCCCCAAGTACCAATATTGGTGCCCGGTTTACCAAATTGACCAGTGATAATAGGCAATATCATAATTGCTCTTGTAGTATGCTCACCATTTTGCCAACGTTGTGCTCCCCAGCCTTGCGAAATCCATGCTGCTTTAGAGTTAACAATATCCAAGGCAAGTTTACGAATTTGTTTAGCGGGGATACCGGTTTTTTTTGCTGCCCACTCCGGCGTTTTCGGTGTTCTATCATCACCTAAACCTAAAATATAAGATTTATAATCACTAAAAGGGGGTGCGCTATCCGGCAATGAGTCAGCATTCCAACCCACACAATATTGATTAAGCATTGCCTCATCAATTTTATCTTCTTCCAGTAAAGCATAGCCAATTGCAGCAACTAACGCCGCATCGGTACCGGGAATAATCGGGATCCACTCGGCATTATAGCCAACCACACTTTCGCTACGCCTAGGATCGATAATAATCACTCTGGCTTTACTTTGCGCTAAAGCATGAAACAGTTCCGTTACTTGCCCACCGCCTGACATTCGCGTTTCAGCAACATTATGTCCAAACATAACAACCAAATCTGAATGTTTAATTTGATCAATGAGCGACTCTTTAGCATTGCCATAAATATAAGGCTTAATAGCAGTTATCTGTCCACTTGAGTAATCGCCATGATAATTTAGATAACCACCGATAGTACTTAAAAACCGTCTACAAGCACTGCGTCCGGCGATATTTGCGCCGGTGGTACCTGTTCCATATTGACAATAAATAGCTTCATTGCCATAACGATTAATGGTGTATTTAAGTTTATCTGCCAATAAAGCTATTGCTTCATCCCAGCTAATACGTTTAAATTTACCTTCACCACGCTTACCTATTCGCACCATAGGGTATTTTAAACGCTCCGGATCGTAAGTTCGCCAGCGTACTGCTCGCCCCCGCAAACATGGGCGAATTTGATGTTGACCGAAGATAGGATCATTAATACCGTCTTCGGATGAGATTTTAGTAATAATATCGTTTTTAACATGGACTTTTAGTGGGCAGCGACTACCGCAATTCACTAAACAGGCGCTGTAGAAAATCTTTTCATCATTAGTGGGATTAGGTATCAATGCTTTATCGTGATTTGTTTCAGGTGTTGCATAAGCAAAAGGTAATTGCAAATTATTTGCTACTGCTGCCACACCACCAATTGCTAGTGATTTTTGCAAAAAATCACGCCGAGTTATTTTGTTTTCTGACTTGCTCATCCTATTCCCTTATTTTTTATTTGGGATGTATTTATCATAATACTATAGATAGGATTATAAAACAGAAAAAAGGCTAAAATCGAAATTAACTTAAAATAAATTAATAAAATAAGAATTATTATCAATTAAAAATTTAATTTGATTTTTATTATCAATTTAATTTCATGCATCTTAAAGAAAGATTGGTATAATATGCCCATTTATTCGAATAAATAGAAAACTTATGTCACAATCCACTTATAATGCTGTTGATATTGAAGTCCTAAAAGGACTCGATCCTGTCCGCCATCGACCAGGCATGTATACTGATACTGCTCGCCCAAATCATTTGGGACAAGAGGTTATTGATAATAGTGTAGATGAAGCTATTGCAGGACATGCCCGCCAAGTTAAAGTTACACTCTATGAAGATAATTCACTTGAGGTTATTGATGACGGGCGAGGTATGCCGGTTGATATTCATCCTGATGAAGGTGTACCAGCTATTGAACTTTTACTTTGCCGTTTACATGCTGGAGGTAAGTTTTCCAACAAAAATTATCAATTTTCAGGCGGTTTGCATGGTGTTGGTATCTCCGTTGTTAATGCATTATCAAAGCGTGTAGAAGTTACTGTAAATCGTGATGGGCAAGTTTATCAAATCGCTTTTGAAAATGGTGATAAAGTTGAGGATTTACATGTAATAGGTACATGTGGTCGTCGAAATACCGGTACAAAAGTACGTTTTTGGCCTGATGAAAAGTATTTTGATTCACCACGATTTTCTGTACCCCGCTTAACTCATTTACTTAAAGCAAAAGCGGTACTCTGCCCAGGGTTAGAAATCATTTTCAAAGATAAAATTAACAATACTGAACAACGCTGGTGTTATCAGGACGGTCTAAAAGATTATTTAATGGAATCTGTTAGTGGTTACACACTATTACCTGAAGAGCCATTTACTGGTAGTCATACCGGCGAAACAGAAGCAGTCGAATGGGCTTTACTCTGGTTACCAGAAGGTGGGGAACTTTTAACTGAAAGTTACGTTAACTTGATTCCAACTGTACAAGGTGGTACTCATGTTAATGGTTTACGTCAAGGTTTACTTGATGCTATGCGCGAATTTTGCGAGTTCCGTAATTTACTTCCTCGAGGCCTAAAGCTGACCGCCGATGATATTTGGGAACGCTGCGCATATGTGTTATCCGTAAAAATGCAGGAACCTCAATTTGCTGGTCAAACCAAAGAACGCCTTTCATCAAGACAAAGCGCTGCATTTGTTTCGGCAATTGTTAAAGATGCATTCAGTCTTTGGTTAAATCAAAATGTGCAAATTGCAGAATTATTGGCTGAAATGGTCATTGCAAGTGCGCAAAAACGCCTACGAGCATCTAAAAAAGTTATTCGTAAAAAGCTCACAAGTGGTCCTGCTTTACCTGGTAAATTGGCCGATTGTTCTTCACAGGATTTAAGTCGTACTGAACTATTTTTGGTAGAAGGTGATTCTGCAGGTGGTTCAGCCAAACAGGCACGAGATAGAGAATATCAAGCCATAATGCCATTAAAAGGTAAAATTTTAAATACTTGGGAAGTATCATCAGACGAGGTATTAGGCTCACAAGAAATCCACGATATCTCGGTTGCCATAGGTATTGACCCTGATAGTGATGATTTAAGTCAATTGCGCTACGGTAAAATCTGTATTTTAGCTGATGCAGACTCAGATGGATTACATATTGCCACTTTGCTTTGTGCGTTATTTGTTCGTCATTTTCGGGCGATGGTTGAACATGGGCATATCTTTGTTGCTATGCCTCCGCTTTATCGTATTGATTTAGGTAAAGAAGTGCATTATGCCCTTGATGAAGAAGAAAAAGAAGGGATTTTAGATCAGCTTAAACGTAAAAAGGGTAAACCGAATGTACAACGTTTTAAAGGTTTAGGCGAAATGAATCCATTACAACTCCGTGAAACAACGATGGATCCTAATACTCGTAGATTAGTTCAGTTATCACTAGATAATGCAGAGGAAACCATGGCATTAATGGATATGCTGCTGGCTAAGAAACGAGCAGAAGATCGCCGAGAATGGTTACAAGAAAAAGGTGACCAAGTTGAACTTGATGTCTAATATACAGAATAATTTAGAGGAACAATAATGAGTGAGATAACTCATGACGGAGTAGAAGTTCAGTCGCTACGTACTTTTACAGAGAGCGCATATTTAAACTACTCAATGTATGTCATTATGGATCGTGCACTGCCGTTTATTGGTGACGGTTTAAAACCTGTGCAACGCCGTATTGTTTATGCCATGTCAGAATTAGGGCTTAATGCTCAGGCTAAATTTAAAAAATCAGCTCGTACTGTAGGTGACGTGTTAGGTAAATACCATCCTCATGGCGATAGTGCCTGTTATGAAGCAATGGTGTTAATGGCACAACCATTCTCTTATCGTTACCCATTAGTAGATGGTCAAGGAAACTGGGGAGCTCCAGATGATCCTAAATCATTTGCGGCTATGCGTTATACCGAATCTCGTCTATCAAAATATGCTGAATTATTATTAGGCGAATTAGGGCAAGGCACTGTTGACTATACGCCAAACTTCGATGGCACCTTACAAGAACCTAAAATGTTGCCAGCTAGATTACCCAATATTTTATTGAATGGTACAACCGGCATTGCTGTTGGTATGGCAACTGATATTCCACCACATAATATTCGTGAAGTAGCAAATGCTGCTATTATGTTAGCAGATAACCCAAAAGCAACACTTAGTGAAGTGATGGCTCACATACAAGGCCCTGACTTTCCAACTGAAGCCGAGATTATTACTGCACCAGAAGATATTGCTAAAATTTATCAAACTGGGCGAGGATCAATCCGCATGCGTGCAGTTTGGAAAAAAGAAGAGGGTGATATTGTTATTACAGATCTTCCTCATCAAGTTTCAGGTGCTAAAATCTTAGAGCAAATTGCTTCGCAAATGCGGGCGAAAAAATTGCCATTAATTGAAGATTTACGCGATGAGTCAGACCATGAAAATCCAACCCGTTTAGTGATTGTCCCAAGATCTAATAGAGTTGATTTAGAGCAAGTTATGAATCATCTATTTGCTACCACGGATCTTGAAAAAAGCTATCGCGTCAATATGAATATGATTGGACTTGATAATCGTCCATCAGTTAAAGGATTAGTTGAAATATTAACTGAATGGTTAGAATATCGACGTTTGACGGTAACACGCCGATTAAATTATCGTTTAGATAAAATACTAAAAAGATTACATATTTTAGATGGCTTATTAATTGCGTTTCTAAATATTGATGAAGTTATTGAAATAATTCGTCATGAAGATGAACCAAAAGAAGAATTAATTAAGCGATTTGCCTTAAGTGAAATACAAGCAGAAGCTATTTTAGAGTTAAAACTTCGTCATTTAGCTAAATTGGAAGAGATGCGTATTAAAGGCGAACAAGCTGATCTTGCTAAAGAACGGGATCAACTACAAGCTCTACTTGCTTCACCAAGAAAACTCAGTAATTTAATCAAAAAAGAATTGCAAGAAGACGCTGAAAAGTATGGCGATGAACGCCGTTCGCCAATCGTTGAGCGAAGTGAAGCTAAAGCGATCACTGAACAAGAATTAACACCTTCTGAACCCGTCACAATTGTATTATCTGAAATGGGATGGGTAAGAGCGGCTAAAGGTCATGACATTGACCCCGTCGGATTAAGTTATAAAGCAGGCGATAGCTTTAAAGCTGCTGCAAAAGGTAAAAGTAACCAGCCAGTTGTCTTTATCGATTCAACTGGGCGAAGTTATGCTATTGAGCCAAATACTTTACCATCAGCTCGAGGACAAGGCGAGCCAATTACCGGTAAATTAGCATTACCAGCAGGTGCAACTATTGAACATGTTTTAATGTCAAACGATGAAGAACAAAAATTCTTACTTGCTTCTAGTGCCGGATACGGTTTTATTTGTCAATTTAGCGATTTAATTGCGCGTAATCGTAACGGTAAAGCAGTAATTAATTTATCTAATAATTCAAATGTACTTGCACCGATTGAGATAGTATCAGAGGAAAGCTTACTTTTATCAATTAGTCAAGCGGGTAGAATGCTTATCTTCCCGGTGAAAGATTTACCAGAGTTATCTAAAGGTAAAGGAAATAAAATTATCTCATTATCTGCCAGCGATGATAGCCTAGCTTATATGATGCTGATAACGCCTAAAACCTCACTGACGTTGTATGTTGGTAAACGCAAACTTACGCTTTCTTCTACTGATTTACACAAATTTAGAGCAGAGCGTGCTCGTAAAGGAACATCACTACCGCGTGGATTACAAAAAATCGATCGAATTGAGGTAAACGAATAATATGTCTTTTATCTGGTCCATTATTTTCGGGTTAATACTGAGCTCAGTTTTCAAATCCGGATGGGGATTTATACTTGGTCTATTAATAGGTCCAATGTTGTATCAAGCATTTGGCAATAGATTAAATGAAAAAAGGACACAATCAAACCCAACTTTGTACTTAATTGTTGCTTTTGAAGTATTGGGGCATCTGAGTAAAGCTAAAGGTGTTGTTACCCAAGATGATATTAATCTTGCTCGGCAATTTATGGATCGGCTACAACTTGATGCAGCCGGTCGCCAATTAGCTCAAGAGTCATTTAATCGTGGTAAAGCAAGTGATTACCCACTTCGATCGCGTTTACGAGAACTCTACTTTCAATATCGTTTTAGAAGAAATGTTTTAAATATATTTTGTGAACAATTAATTCAAGCGGCTTTAGTTGATGGTAATTTAGATGAAAAAGAGTCACAAATTTTGTTTATTGTTGCTGAAGAATTCCATATTCCTCGCCAACAAATGGTTATATATATTCAGATGATGATGGGAAGCTTTCATTTCCGTCAAGAATATTATAATAATCAACAAAATAGTCAATATCAACAAAGCAATAATTATGGCAATTATCAAAACAGTTCTCACCAATCAGATTTGCAAAATGCTTATAGAATTTTAGGGATAGATTCATCTGCTGATATTCCTGAAATCAAAAAAGCTTATCGCAGGTTAATGAATGAACATCATCCAGATAAATTAGCATCAAAAGGCTTACCAAAAGAGATGTTAGAGGCAACCAAAAAGCGAGCACAAGAAATTCAAGCTGCTTACGATCTTATAAAAGCATCTCGTGGATTCAAATAGAGATTATTACTATGATGCATTGGCGCTCAATTATAAGAATTATCGGTTTATTAATATCATTATTGTCGATATTTATGTTAATACCGGCACTAATCGCATTAATATACCGTGATGGTGCTGGCGCAATTTTTGTCCGTTCTTTCTTCGCTGCATTAATTTTAGGAGTATTGTTGTGGTTCCCTAATCGAAATCAGCGTCATGAGTTGAGTACTCGGGAAGGTTTTTTCATTGTTGTATTATTCTGGGTAGTTTTAGGTACTATTGGTGCATTTCCATTTCTTTTTGATAATCATATCAATCTTAATTTAACCACTGCTTTTTTTGAATCTTTTTCTGGGTTAACAACAACAGGCGCTACAACTATTGTTAATTTAGATCATTTACCTAAGGCCCTTTTATTTTATCGTCAATTGCTACAATGGCTTGGGGGAATGGGAATTATCGTACTTGCAGTTGCTATTTTACCATTATTAGGTGTTGGTGGAATGCAGCTCTATCGAGCTGAAATCCCAGGTCCTCAAAAAGATAGTAAAATGCGTCCCCGCATTGCTGAAACGGCAAAAACATTGTGGTCTATTTATATTTTACTTACCACGTTATGCGCAATAAGTTTGTGGTTTGCTGGAATGAATATCTTCGATGCTATTTCGCATAGTTTTTCGACGATATCGATGGGAGGATTCTCAACTCATGACAGCAATTTAGCTTATTTTAATAGTCCAGCAATTAACTATATTGTTACTATTTTCCTAATTTTATCTGGTTGTAATTTTGCACTCCATTTTGCCGCATTAAATGGTATTTCACTTAAAGTTTATTGGCGCGATCAAGAGTTCAGAACGTTTGTCTTTATCCTTCTTATTTTAATTGTTATTTGTGCCTTTGTTATCTATTTTTATCAACCACAACGAAATCTTGGTATTGATAAAATCGTGTTACAAGTCGTGTCGGTTTCTGCAACTGTCGGTTTTACCGTCGATGATATTAATACTTGGCCATCCTCATTACCAATCTTTTTATTATGTGCTTCATTTATTGGGGGCTGTGCTGGTTCTACTGGAGGAGGGTTAAAAGTTGTTCGGGTTCTACTATTATTTATGCAAGGTTCACGTGAATTAAAACGTCTTATACACCCGAACGCAATATATACCTTAAAATTGAATAATCGAGTTGTACCGGAACGAATTATTGAGGCAGTATGGGGATTCTTTTCTGCCTATGCATTAGTTTTTTTAATTAGTCTATTTATCATTATGGCGTCTGGAATTGATGCAACTGACTCATTTTATATTGTTGCCTCATCATTGAACAATTTGGGGGTTGGTCTTGGTAGTGTGAGTGATAATTTTGCGCATGTAAGTGATATGGTTAAATGGGTAATGGTTGTGGACATGTTATTTGGACGACTTGAAATATTTACCTTATTGGTTTTATTTACACCAACCTTCTGGCGAAGCTAATTTTCACTTAACAATTTAGTATTAAACCTGGATTTTTTAGAAAAATGGCTAAAAATATAAATATTTTATTGATTATTTAGTCAATTGCAGACAGAATTACTAAGCAGCATGTGCTGTGTTCATTAGAGGTAATCACCTGACATATGGAATGGATCATGGATCCTACAATTTGGATTGGTTTATCCACTCTAGTTGTACTTGAAATCGTCCTTGGCATTGATAACATTGTTTTTATTGCCATTCTTGCCGAGAAACTTCCGCCACAAGAACGAGATAAAGCACGCATTACTGGCCTTGCTTTTGCATTAATTACACGAATATTGTTATTAATGTTTACTGGTTGGTTAGTTACACTCACTACCCCTCTATTTTCTATATCCGGAATCAGTTTCAATGCTAGGCAATTGATAATGTTGCTTGGTGGTATATTTTTGCTTTTCAAAGCCACAATGGAACTCAATGAACGCTTAGAAGGCGCTTCACATGAAGATGGTAAACCCAAAAAGACTTCACATTTTTGGACTGTTGTCGCTCAAATCGTTGTACTTGATGCCGTATTTTCACTTGACTCAGTAATTACTGCAGTGGGTATGGTTGAACATATTCCAGTAATGATTATTGCTGTTTGTATTGCTATTTGTATCATGATGGTAGCAAGTAAACCATTGGCCTATTTTGTTAACTCCCATCCAACGATTGTTATTTTATGTTTAAGTTTTTTACTTATGATTGGTTTTAGTTTGGTTGCCGAAGGTTTTGGGTTTATTATTCCAAAAGGCTACCTATATGCAGCTATTGGTTTCTCAATTATGATTGAGTTTTTTAATCAATTAGCTATATTCAATCGCCGAAAAGCATTAAACAAAAAACCATTACGTGAACGCACCGCTGAAGCGATTTTACATTTACTCAAAGGCGATGCAGAAGAAGATCCCGAAACTCACAATATTGATGTTGTTTCTGATAATAATAAGAAAACATCAGTATTTAATCATCAAGAATTAAACATGGTCGAGCGAGTGTTAGGATTGGCTCAACGTTCAGTTAGTAGCATCATGACCTCACGATTAAATGTTGATATGGTCAATATAAATGATGATCGTGAGGTGATACTAAAAGAGATATTTGATAATCCTCATTCACGTTTAGTCGTAACGGATAATGCTTCAATTGATGAACCATTAGGCATTATTCAAGTTAATGATCTATTGAAAGATGTTTTACAAGATAAACAGCATATTGATATTAACTCTTTAATAAAGCAGCCATTAATTTTCCCTGAAACGGTATCTTTACTTGTCGCACTGGAACAATTCAAAAAAGCGAAAACCCATTTTGCGTTTGTGGTTGATGAATTTGGTTCAATGCAAGGAGTTGTGTCTGTTACAGACATTATTGAAACCATTGCTGGTGATTTCCCAACTGAAGAAGAGGAAATTGATGCCAAACACGATATTCAATGTATTGATGATAACAGTTGGATTGCTAATGGTTACATCCCTGTAGAAGAATTAGTAAGGTATGTTCCTATACCAATAGATGATAAGCGAGAATACCATACTCTTGCTGGATTGTTGATGGAAAAAGCCCAACATTTACTTAATGTCGGTGAAACAATACAAATTGGCGATTATTTATTTGAAGTTGCCGAAATTGAAAGTCACCGTATTTTAAAAGTGAAAATCACTAAGAATAAATTAGATATATTAAAGAACTAGGTTAGTGATATTCTACCCATTGTTTAACTCATCTCAGATGAGCTAAACAACTATTTTAGAGGTAAGTTATAAAAATTATCTATCAATTACTAAACGATATTCTTAATATGAATAACGCTTGACCAAAATAAATTACAGGCAATAATAGCGCTGTGTTTTTTCGTTTTTGAGATATGAAGTGATAACTTTGTATCTTTTTTATTTTTACTGCAAAGCGACTTAGGTAAAAATAAAGGTTATATCGATTACTATCAAACTAAATTGGGCTTTAACTTATGAATTCACTATTCGAAAAAATTTTTCAACTGAAAGAGAAGAAAACCACTATTAGTACAGAGGTTATAGCAGGCTGTACAACTTTTCTAACCATGGTTTATATTATCTTTGTTAACCCTTCTATCTTATCTGTAACTGGCATGGACAAATCAGCAGTTTTTGTTCTAACGTGCGTCGTAACAGCTTTTGCTACTATTTTAATGGGGCTGTTTGCCAATCTACCGATTGCTTTAGCTCCAGCTATGGGACTCAATGTTTTCTTTGCCTATGGAATATGCGGTGCTATGGGCTATTCTTGGCAAGTGGGTATGGGGGCAATATTTTGGGGCTCATTAATCTTTTTTGCATTATCATTATTTAAAGTTCGCCATTGGTTAATTGAACATATTCCGCAATGTTTGCGAGCAGGTATAAGTGCTGGTATTGGACTATTTATTGCTTTTATGGGATTTCAAAATATGGGAATTGTGGTCGCATCACCAGAAACATTACTAACCTTAGGCAATATCTTATCACTTAAAGTATTATTAGGTTCACTAGGATTTTTTATTATAATAATTCTAGCAACTCGTAATTTCCATGCGGCTGTACTAGTTTCAATTCTTGTTGTTACCTTACTTGCACTTTGGCTTGATCCTAATATTAGTTATCAAGGAATTGCATCAGTTCCACCAAGTGTTAGCAGTGTTGTTGGTCATGTCGATCTAGCTGGTTCACTTAATGTGGGTATTATGGGTGTTATTTTTTCAGTTATGATTGTAAGCCTATTTGATTCTTCCGGTACAATTTTAGCTTTAACCGACAAAGCAGGAATTTCTGACGAAAAAGGGCGTTTCCCTAAAATGCGTCAAGCTTTATTAATCGATAGTTTTAGTTCTTCACTTGGTGGTTTATTTGGAACTTCATCAGTACTAACTTATATTGAAAGTTCTGCCGGTATTTCAGTTGGTGGGCGTACAGGTTTAACTGCAGTTGTAGTTGGATTATTATTTTTATTAATGACCTTTTTATCGCCTTTAGCCCATTTAGTTCCACCTTATGCGACATCTGGTGCTTTAATATTTGTTGGAATCTTAATGGTTTCAAGTTTAATGAAAGTTAATTGGTCTGATTTAACTGATGCAACACCAGCATTTATTACCGCATTAATGATGCCTTTCGCTTTTGCTATTACCGAAGGTGTAGCACTTGGTTTTATCTCTTACGTTGTGTTAAAAACATTAACTGGTAAATTTAAAGAATTAAATCTTTGCGTCATTATTTTTGCCCTTCTATTTGCATTAAAATTTATCTTTATCGATCATCATTAATTTTAATCATCAAATTTCTATCGCTGAAAAGCGATAGAAATAATCCAAGAAATTGAGTTAAAATTCACCACTAATCAAGCAACAAATAACTTTCTAATTTTGTTGATCATCTCTCAATTGCCATCATCTAATAAAGTAAAATAAGCCTTACTGCTTATCTTATAATAACTATCAGCAATAAAATCGATCACCTGAGAATTCACTTTCAGTGATAAGGCCAAAAGATTATTTTCATTAAAAATCAATTGATTAAAAAAATATTTTAAATAATAAAATTTATACAAGTAGTTTATTAAATGGAGTTTGATCTACTTCACAAAAATAAAAAAACATAAAATGCTTACGAAATTTAATAATTGTTGTTAGCTAAATAATTCATGCATATTGAATGAGAAGTTTAGATTATTTTTATCTAAACCTAACTTGATAAGCAGGAATGAAATATGAGTACGCATTACAATTCATTATACGTTTTCAGAATCACTCTAGTTGCAACTTTAGGTGGTTTATTATTTGGTTATGATACAGCAGTTATTTCAGGAACAGTCGGATCTATTTCAAAAGTCTTTGTTGAACCTCAACATCTAAGTGAAACTGCAGCCAACTCTTTACTAGGCTTTTGTGTGGCAAGTGCTTTAATTGGTTGTATCATCGGCGGTTTAATGGGAGGATATTTAAGTAACCGTTTTGGTCGTCGCAATTCATTATTAATTGCCGCATTTTTATTTTTTATCGCAGCAATTGGATCTGCTTGGCCTGAATTAGGATTTCGTTCAGTAGAATCTCAAGAAATTCCTTACTATTTAGCAGGATATGTTCCTGAATTTGTTTTTTATCGCATCGTTGGTGGTATCGGCGTTGGTTTAGCTTCTATGTTATCTCCGATGTACATTGCCGAAGTCGCCCCAGCTGAAATTAGAGGTAAACTCGTCTCCTTTAACCAATTTGCTATTATTTTTGGACAGCTTCTAGTCTATTGTGTCAATTATGCTATAGCAAGTTCAGGTGATCAAGATTGGTTAAATATTGTCGGTTGGCGATATATGTTCTTATCACTAGCTATTCCAGCCTTACTTTTCTTTGGCTTATTATTTACCGTCCCGGAAAGCCCTCGCTGGTTAACAGCACAAAATAAAATAAGTAAAGCTCAAAATATACTATCCCGTATATTGGGAAGTCAAAGAACTGAAGAAGCTCTTAATAGCATAATTAGTTCATTATCTTCTAATTCGACTAAAAAGAGTAGTCCACTTTTAAAATATGGAATTGGTGTTATTGTTATCGGAATTTTATTATCAGCATTCCAACAATTAATGGGCATTAATGTTGTACTTTACTATGCACCAGAAGTATTTAAAAACTTAGGAGCAAGCACCGATTCAGCATTATTACAAACTATTATTGTTGGTGTTATTAACCTTTCGTTTACCACTATTGCAATATTCACTGTTGATAAATTAGGGCGAAAACCATTACAGATCATCGGTGCTATAGGCATGGCGATTGGCATGATCACATTAGGAACAACTTTCTTTCTACAATTACCAGCAATTATTGCGCTTACTTCTATGCTGTTTTACATCGCTTCTTTTGCTATCTCATGGGGGCCTGTATGTTGGGTATTACTATCTGAAATATTCCCTAACTCCATTCGAAGTAAAGCACTTTCTATCGCTGTTGCAGCACAATGGATTACAAATTACTTGGTATCCTGGACCTTTCCTATTATGGATAAAAACACCTACCTTGTCTCACATTTTAACAATGGATTTGCCTATTGGTTATATGGAGTTATCAGTGTAGTGGCTGCAATTTTCATATGGAAATGGTTACCTGAAACGAAAGGAAAATCTTTAGAAGAACTTGAACAGTTCTGGAACAAATAATTACAACATTAATTTCATAACCAAATTTAGGAGAATATTATGAAACAATATTATGACAAAATAGAACGCATCAACTACGAAGGCACTCAAACTGACAACCCTTTTGCATTCAGGCACTATAATCCTAGCCAAATCATTTTGGGTAAAACCATGGCGGAACATCTACGCTTATCGATCTGTTATTGGCACACTTTTTGTTGGGAAGGAACAGATATGTTTGGGTCAAGCTCATTTCAATATCCTTGGCAAACAGGCTCAGATCCTTTAGCTAATGCAAAAGCGAAAGCTGATGTTGCCTTTGAGTTTTTCTATAAAATGAACGTGCCTTTTTATGCTTTTCATGATGTCGATGTAGCACCGGAAGGCAATTCAATCAAAGAATACATCAATAATTTAGAAGTAATGAGCGATATTTTGTTGGAAAAACAACAACAAACAGGCGTTAACTTACTTTGGGGCACAGCCAACTGCTTTACCAATCCTAAATATGCTGCAGGTGCCGCCACGAATCCAGATCCGCAAGTATTTGCCTGTGCTGCCACACAAGTTGTCCATGCAATGAATGCAACACATAAATTAGGTGGGCAAAATTATGTCCTTTGGGGCGGACGTGAAGGATACGAAACACTGTTAAATACTGATCTCAAAAAAGAGCGTGAGCAGCTTGGCAAGTTTATGCAATTGGTGGTTGAAAACAAATATAAAATCGGTTTTAAAGGCGCTTTACTTATTGAACCAAAACCACAAGAGCCAACCAAACATCAATATGATTATGATGTCGCAACTATTTATGGCTTTTTAAAACAATTTGGCTTAGAAAAAGAAATTAAAGTTAATATCGAAGCTAACCATGCAACACTAGCCGGCCACTCATTCCAACATGAAGTTGCCTCAGCTATCGCACTTGATATCTTTGGCTCACTTGATGCAAACCGAGGCGATCCGCAACTAGGTTGGGATACCGATCAATTTCCAAATAGTGTAGAAGAAAATAGCCTTGTCATGTATGAAATTCTCAAAAGTGGTGGTTTTAAAACCGGTGGACTTAATTTTGATGCCAAAATTCGCCGTCAAAGTGTTGATAAATATGATGTATTTTACGGGCATATTGGCGCAATCGATACCATGGCATTATCATTGAAGTGCGCAGCCAAACTAATTGAAGATAACGTTCTTGAGCAAAAAGTTACACAACGATATGCCGCTTGGGACGAAAAATTAGGTCAACAAATCCTTCACGGCAAAATGACGCTGCAAGATATTGCCCAGTATAGTTTAGCCAATAATCTGCAACCAAAACCTTGCAGTGGTGAGCAAGAGAAGTTAGAAAATCGAGTTAATCAGTTAATTTTTGGCTAAGTTAATTGTTCGAAGCAAACTAATCAGGGTATAGTTTGCCCTGATAGTAAGCTGTGAAATGGAGAAGAGTATGTATATTGGTATTGATTTAGGTACTTCGGGTGTCAAAGTGATTTTAATGGATGAAAAACAACATATTATCACAACATTAACCAAACCACTCACCGTGTCCCACCCACATCCATTATGGTCAGAGCAAGATCCGGAGCAATGGTGGCAAGCAACCGATACAGCAATGCGTGAGCTTAGTGAGCAACATAATTTACAATCGGTAAAAGCCATAGGTTTAAGTGGCCAAATGCATGGTGCGGTATTACTCAATCAACAATCACAAGTATTAAGACCAGCAATACTTTGGAATGACGGGCGCTGTGATGTTCAATGCCACCAACTAGAACAACAGGTACCCACTTCCCGTCAAATTACTGGCAATCTAATGATGGCTGGTTTTACCGCTCCTAAAATTAAATGGGTACAACAGCATGAACCGGAAATCTTTGCTCAGATTGATAAAGTATTGCTCCCCAAAGATTATTTGCGTTTTAAAATAACCAATCAATTTGCTTCAGATATGTCCGATTCAGCCGGGACAATGTGGCTTGATGTAAGAAAGCGTGATTGGAATGATGAACTACTAAAAGCCTGCGGCTTAACACGACACCATATGCCAACGCTATTTGAAGGCAATCAGATCACCGGTTATGTGACCGATGAAATCGCTAAACGTTGGGGCATTAATCAGATTGCGGTGATTGCTGGCGGTGGTGATAATGCAGCCGGCGCGGTTGGGGTGGGTTTACATCAATCGGGACAAGCGATGCTCTCACTGGGTACCTCCGGCGTCTATTTTGCCGTGACCGATCAGTTTATTAGCAACCCCGAGCAAGCCATTCACAGTTTTTGCCATGCCTTACCAAACCGCTGGCACCTAATGTCGGTAATGTTGAGCTGTGCTTCTTGCCTCGATTGGGCGTGTCAGTTACTGGACATTGAAGATGTCCCAACCTTACTAACTCTAATTGAGGCGCAACCGATCGATGACAAACCTTCGGTCTATTTTTTACCTTATTTATCCGGCGAAAGAACACCTCACAATAATCCTGAAGCTAAAGGTGTATTTTTTGGCTTAACTTATCAACACAACAAAGTCGATCTGGCAAAAGCGGTATTACTGGGCGTTAGCTATGCCCTTGCTGACGGCATCGATGCAGTTCATCAAACAGGCGTCACACCCGATAAAATTTTGGTAATTGGTGGCGGAGCCCGCAGCCGTTATTGGCGACAATTGCTGAGTGACGTTTCTGGTTATTGCATTGAATATTGTGAAGGTAGCGAAGTGGGGCCAGCATTAGGGGCAGCAAAACTTGCACAAATCGCTTGTCATCCCAATACGGGGATAAGCGAACTACTTGCGCCATTGACAATTGTTCAAACGCATCAGACCGATAGCAATCTCTACCAATATTATCAGCAACAACGCACTATTTTTAGAGATATTTATCAGCAACTTAAACCATTGATGTCATAATTATGACTTGCAGAATACCCTGTTAGGGTGTTCTGCACCTTTTATCCTGCCTTTTTTACCTTCTTAAAGATATTGAACAATTTATCACTATTTATCTTTACCAAACTAAAAATAACGCTTATTAACCAATATATTACTTGCTAAGTTAACCCTATTTTTTTCTAATTATGTTAATTGAATAGGTAAATTTTATTACTCAGAGTGTGACACATATCTCATTAATAAGATTTCATAAATTTGAAACCAAATTTGATAATAACATTATCGGCATAGATAAATTATATTGGGCAAAACAACCTTAAAACTTATTTTTTTGATAAGTATTTTTATCAATAATCTAACATTAAGAGAAAATAAAAATGCCTAAAATAAAAAATCCGGTAATACCGGGCATGTCTCCTGACCCGTCAATCATTCATGTTAACGATACTTACTATATTGCCACATCCACTTTTCATTGGAATCCAATCATTCAAATTTTTCAATCAAAAGACCTCGCTAATTGGCAACTAATTGATTATGTATTTAAAAATGGTGAAGTCAATTTATCCGGAACAAATACCCCCGCCGGTGTATGGGCGCCGCATTTGTCTTATGATTCGATAAATAAAAAATTTTGGCTAATATACTCGCATATGATAAACATGGCCGGGCGAGAGTTTAATGCTGACACTTATGCAATTTGCGCTGAGAATATTAAAGGGCCTTGGTCAGCGCCAATTTATCTTACCTCTATCGGTTTCGATCCGGCGCTGTTTCATGATGATGACGGTAAACATTATTTAACTATTTTAGAGTGGGAAACCCGACAAGGTTATCAAGCTCCGGGTCATATTGTCATTGCTGAAGTCGATCTTGCTGAAGGAAAACTCGCCAGCCCATGGCATCGTCTAACGCAAGGTTTTACAACTCGAGGTTGCGCTGAAGCGCCGCAGATTTATAAAAGGCTTGATAACTATTATTTGATAATAGCCGCCGGTGGTACTGGTTATGCGCACGGTATTGAAATCGGTCGAGCTAAAGATATTTATGGTCCTTATCAGCCCCACCCGTCCGGAGAGCCTATTGTCACTTCCTCACCTAATCATCTATTTTCATTGGGCGATCCTGATGCCGGCCATTTTGAAATGTACAATCCTAATTCACTAATGCAAAAAGCTGGACACGGCTCACTTGTTCAGAGCCAAAACGGCGATTGGTATATTGCCCATCTGATGTCTAGACCAATAAAAGACACACTACTCAATCCACTTGGTCGAGAAACCTCAATCCAAAAAATGCATTGGACTGAGGATGGTTGGCTTATCATGGCAGACGGCTCTAATTTAGCCAAAATGGAATTTGATTCTGCCTTACCACTTGAGGACGAAATAAGCCATGACGTGATTGAAGAGTTCGACCATGGCTATCAATTGTCCTTTATGACACCTTATCAACATCAATCCCCTCAATGGGTGAACACTCATGAACGCCACAGTCATTTGAGAATTCATGGACAAAACTCGCTATTTTCTCAAGTAAAGCCGTCGATTATGGCAACTCGGGCTACTTCGTTTGATTATTACATTCAAACTAAAGTTGAATTCCACCCGGAACACTACTCACAAACCGCTGGTGTTGGTCTTTATTATGACTCAAATAATTGGCTCTATTTACATTTAACCTATAGTGAACAACTGAAGACACCTGTTTTAACCACACTACAAGCAAAACTTGGTACCAGAATTGAATATGTTAATCACCGTATTGCCATCCCAAACGGAGTTGTGGAACTGAAATTATCCTACCAACATGGCAAGGTTGCGCTACTTTACCGACTCGATGAAGCATGGATGCCAATTATGCAAACGATTGATGTCCTTTACTTATCGGATGAAGGCGTCAATGGCGAACCGGGGGAAATAGGTGGATTTACCGGCTTATTTAATTTTATTGCAGCTGTCGATAGCTACCAACATCAATCTTATGCCGATTTTGATTATTACTACGTGATCAACAATGGTTAACATTTTAGGTAAAGTATTATGAAAACAACAATTCCATTAACTCGACTTATTCCCGGGCTAATTATCGGCCCAGCATCGTGGTTAGGTCCATACATTGCCGCATCAAGTCTCTTTTTACCGGCGTTAATTCAACAAATTGATGAAGTAAATAAGATCCACTTATTAGCGCTATTTTCGGCGTGTGGTATGGTGGTTGCGGCAATATCGAATATGCTTGCAGGTTATTTATCAGATCGAACACGTTCAAAATTCGGTAATCGCTCACCTTGGATTGTAGTGGGCGCTATCGCCTTTATGTTATCCATGATATTAGCCTCAACAGCTAACAGTATCCCTTTTTTGTTGTGTTGCTGGTTACTCGGTCAAGTTGCTTTAAACTTTATTGTTGCCCCTATGGTAGCTTGGATAGACTTTGCCGCCGAAGATAGAAAAGGCTCGGCCTCTAGCGCTTATGGTGGTTTAGGTATGGCATTAGGTAACAACGGTTTTACGATACTTGCTGCGATGTTTTTAGGCAGCTTTCGATTTGGCTTTATCGTTTTTGGTATCATTACATTCATTGGTGTATTCCTAGCGGTATTGATTGTAAAAGAGCCGTCAAACCTTAACCAAACGAAGGAAAACAAATTACTCAAAAGCGATAAAACATTAAAAAACGCATTGGCTATATTTCCCAAATGGTCAATCGGTCGGGACTACTATTTGGCGTTAATTGGTAAGCTTTTTCAAGGCATCAGTAACTTTACTATTACCGGTTACCTACTTTTTATTTTGACCGATTTTATGCAGAGCAATTCTTCCGATACACAAAATGCTATCCAACTCATTAATTTAATTATGTTAATTTTCGGCATTTTAATGGGATTTATTGCCGGTCCGATCTGCGATAAATTAAAAGTGCTTAAACTACCAGTTGGTTTATCTACGCTCTTTTTAGGCATTGGTGCATTGGGTTTATCGCTATGTCCAAATCAAACAGGCGTATTAATTTATGCATTTTTTGCGGGAATCGGCATGGGAATATGGAATTCACTCGACAATTTACTAAATTTGCAAGTCATACCTGATCGGCAGCAAGTAGCCTTTTTTTTAGGGATCTATAATCTTGGTAACACCATTACCCAAGCGCTCGCACCAATTATTGCCGCTTGTGTGATAACGTTATTTGGCTTTTCCGCTATTTTTATAGTCTCTTTTGTGTTTGCCATTGTTGGCGGTACTGCCATATTTTTAATTCGTTCAGTTGACAAATAAACCCATCAAAAAGGAAAAAGGAAAAAGCAACAGCAATATTTGAGCTTTTTCCTTATTATTACGGTTACTATTGATATTAAAGCGTCGCCGACTTTAGTGTGGTAAATTGGCACCTAAAATCTTTAGGGGTCATACCATAACGCTTCTTAAACAGGAAATAGAAATACTGAACTGACGGATAACCACATTGCTGAGAAATGGTTTGAATGGGTAATGATGACTCAAGCAGAAGATATTTAGCCTGATTAAATTTTTCTTCATGAATTACCGCATGAATGGTTTTACCTAATGATGATTTAAATCGAATTTCCAAATTAGAGCGTGATATCTGCATCTGAGAGATCACTTGCTCAACCTTAATTCCTTTACAGGCGTGATCACGAATATAGTGAATGGCTTGGATGACATAGGGATCGTGAATAGAGCGATAATCTGTTGAACGTCTGGCAATAACTTTTTTAGGTGCTATAAGTAAAGGACACACCGGCACATTACCTTTAATAAAGTGTTTTTGGAGTAAGTTTGCCGCATTAAATCCCATCTCTTCAGTGCCTTGCTTAACGGTTGATAACGATACCATTGACAAATCATTGATGACTTCCTCATTATCAATACCAATTAGGCATAACTCTTCCGGTATTTTTATGCCTGCTCTATCACACGCTTGTAAAATATGGTGTGCCCTAGCATCATTAACCGCAATAATGCCAGTATTCATTGGCAAAGATAGCAACCATTTAGAAAGTTTATCTAAGCCTTCTTGCCAATTATCAAGCGAGGTAGACAAACCTTGATAAATAAACCCTTCATATCCTTTCTGCGCCAAGATTTGCTTAAAAATTTCTTCTCGCACACCAGCCCATCGGCAATATCGGTTTGAAGGTAAACCATAAAAAGCAAATTGACTAATTCCCTTAGCACACAAATGATTAAATGCACTTTCAATAATGGAAAAATTATCAGCAGCAACATAAGGCACATTTGGATAGCTCGACTTACCATGATATGAGCTACCCACACCAATTATTGGTATTTGAACATGTTTAAGCAAATCGGCAATATCAGGATCATCAAAATTAGCAATAATTCCATCGCAGTCAAAACGAAAAGAGTTGGTCGTGTCATAACGCAGCGTTTCAGAGATATAAATATTCCAGTGAATATTATGTGACTTCAAAAAATCACCAATACCTTTTAAAATTTGACGATCGTAAATATTATTAGCATTAAATAGTAATACAACTTTGTAAGGTTCATTGTTTATATTCATCATTGTTACGCACGACATTTATTCAATACTCAGTATCATATTACCGTTTTTTTAGACAAAAATTTAGCTTAAATTTGTACAGTTTGTCTTTTACTATCTTAATGGCCATATACCTATGCCACACTGCCATTAAATATTTACGTTACATTAAATAGTTATTGTGATAAGAAATAATGCATAAAATCTCACCAACAACTTACGAATGAAAAAGATAAACTTTGTTTAACTATCTGATGCTTAACAATCTAAAATAGTTTAATTAAATAACATAATAAACTTGTGGTAATACTTGACATTATGCCTGTTGAGGTCTAGAATCTTGCGACCCAAAACTTATATACATAGGCTTTGGGCTACAGTTATTAATTACGTATCTAAAAAGCAATTTTTAAATTTATTTTAATTAATCAGGAGCTTATTAATGGCAACAATTAATCAGCTGGTACGCAAACCAAGAGCGCTAAAGGAAGCGAAAAGTAACGTTCCTGCCCTTGAAGCATGCCCGCAAAAACGTGGTGTTTGTACACGTGTTTACACCACTACACCTAAAAAACCAAACTCAGCATTACGTAAAGTATGCCGTGTACGTTTAACCAACGGTTTTGAAGTGACTTCTTATATCGGTGGTGAAGGTCATAACTTGCAAGAACATAGCGTGATTTTAATCCGCGGTGGTCGTGTTAAAGATTTACCTGGTGTTCGTTATCACACTGTTCGTGGTGCATTAGACTGCGCAGGTGTTAAGGATCGCAAACAAAGCCGTTCTAAATACGGTGTAAAACGACCTAAAGCTTAATGGAACTCCGTTAAGTAAGGCCAAACTATAATAATTCCATTTAACTCATTTGAGTTTTGGGTAAACCTGAAAATTTATAACATATAAACGGAGTATTCCAATGCCACGTCGTCATGTTGTCGGTCAAAGAAAAATTTTACCTGATCCGAAATTCGGTTCAGATTTGCTGGCGAAATTTGTAAATATTTTAATGATAGATGGTAAAAAATCTATCGCAGAATCAATCGTATATTCAGCTCTTGATAAATTAGCTGAGCGTAGTGGAAAAGACCACTTAGCAGCTTTTGAAGTTGCATTAGATAACGTAAGACCAACTGTAGAAGTTAAGTCTCGTCGCGTTGGTGGTTCTACATACCAAGTTCCTGTTGAAGTGCGTCCAGTTCGTCGTAATGCACTTGCAATGCGTTGGATTGTAGATGCTGCACGTAAACGTGGCGATAAATCAATGGCGTTACGCCTAGCGAATGAACTTATGGATGCTTTTGAAAACAAAGGCACTGCTGTGAAAAAACGCGAAGATGTTCATCGTATGGCTGAAGCTAATAGAGCGTTTGCACACTATCGTTGGTAATCTTTCCACTGATATTAAGTGGCTTGAAATTAGACTGGCAGCACATATCTACTGTCAGTCAACCTAAATGATATTTTATTAAGCAAACGATTCTAAATAGAGGATTAATATGGCTCGTACAACCCCTATAGCACGCTACCGTAATATCGGTATCAGTGCACATATTGACGCAGGTAAAACAACAACTACCGAACGTATTTTGTTTTATACTGGTGTAAGTCACAAAATTGGTGAGGTTCATGATGGCGCAGCTACCATGGACTGGATGGAACAAGAACAAGAACGTGGTATTACTATCACTTCAGCAGCGACAACTGCATTCTGGTCAGGTATGGGACAACAATTTGAACCACACCGTATCAATATCATCGACACCCCGGGACACGTTGACTTCACAATCGAAGTTGAACGTTCTATGCGTGTTCTTGATGGTGCAGTAATGGTTTACTGTGCGGTTGGTGGTGTTCAACCTCAATCAGAAACAGTATGGCGCCAAGCTAACAAATATAAAGTTCCTCGTATCGCATTTGTAAACAAAATGGACCGTATGGGTGCTAACTTCTTACGTGTGGTTGAACAAATCAAAACACGTTTAGCGGCAGTGCCTGTTCCATTAGTATTACCAATCGGTGCTGAAGAAGGCTTTACTGGTGTTGTTGATTTACTTAAACGTAAAGCAATTAACTGGAATGATGCTGACCAAGGTACAACCTTTACTTATGAAGATGTGCCAGCTGACATGGTTGAGCAAGTTGAAGAATGGCGTGCAAACTTAATCGAAGCTGCAGCAGAAGCTAACGAAGAGTTAATGGAAAAATACCTAGGTGGTGATGAGTTAACTGAAGAAGAAGTTAAAAAAGCACTACGTGAACGCGTACTTGCTAACGAAATCATCTTGGTAACATGTGGTAGTGCATTTAAAAATAAAGGCGTTCAGTTCATGCTTGACGCAGTTATTGAGTATCTACCTGCTCCAACTGATGTCCCTGCGATTAAAGGTGAATTACAAAATGGTGAACCAGCAGAACGTCATTCAAGTGATGATGAACCATTTGCTGCACTTGCATTTAAAATTGCAACTGACCCATTTGTTGGTAACTTAACCTTCTTCCGCGTTTACTCTGGTGTAGTTAACTCTGGTGACTCAGTTCTTAACTCAGTTAAAGATCGTAAAGAACGCTTTGGTCGTATCGTACAGATGCATGCGAACAAACGTGAAGAAATCAAAGAAGTTCGTGCGGGTGACATTGCAGCAGCAATCGGTCTTAAAGATGTCACAACTGGTGATACGCTTTGTGCTGAAAATTCACCAATTATTCTTGAAAGAATGGAATTCCCTGAGCCAGTTATCTCGGTTGCAGTAGAACCTAAAACTAAAGCTGACCAAGAAAAAATGGGTATTGCTTTAGGTCGTTTGGCAAAAGAAGATCCATCATTCCGTGTATGGACTGATGAAGAATCAAACCAAACTATCATTGCTGGTATGGGTGAATTACATCTTGAAATCATCGTAGACCGTATGAAACGTGAATTTAACGTTGAAGCGAATGTCGGTAAACCACAAGTTGCTTACCGTGAAACAATTCGTACAACAGTTAAAGATATCGAAGGTAAACATGCAAAACAATCTGGTGGTCGTGGTCAATACGGTCATGTTGTTATCGACTTGTATCCATTAGAAGCGGGTGGTGCTGGTTACGAATTTGTTAACGAAATCAAAGGTGGGGTAATTCCTGGTGAATTTATTCCAGCAGTTGATAAAGGTATCCAAGAGCAATTGAAATCAGGTCCTTTAGCTGGCTATCCGGTAGTGGATCTTGGTGTGCGTTTACATTTTGGTTCTTACCATGATGTCGACTCATCCGAAATTGCCTTTAAACTTGCCGCATCAATGGCATTTAAAGAAGGCTTCATGAAAGCTAAACCTGTGCTTTTAGAACCAATTATGAAAGTAGAAGTTGAAACCCCTGAAGATTATATGGGTGACGTTATCGGTGACTTAAACCGTCGTCGTGGTATGATCGAAGGTATGGAAGATACTGCAACTGGTAAAACAGTTAAAGCACAAGTTCCACTTTCTGAAATGTTTGGTTATGCGACAGACCTTCGTTCACAAACACAAGGTCGTGCTTCTTACTCTATGGAGTTCTTGAAGTATAACGAAGCACCTTCAAACATCGTAACAGCAATTATTGAAGCTCGTAAAGCGAAATAATTATTTATATAAATAAAGTAACACTTCCCTACAAAATTAGGGAAGTGATTTAATAAAGGAACATTAAGATGTCTAAAGAAAAATTTGAACGTACAAAACCCCACGTTAACGTTGGTACAATCGGCCACGTTGACCATGGTAAAACAACTTTAACAGCAGCTATTACTTCTGTACTTTCTAAAAAATACGGCGGTCAAGCTCGCGCATTCGATCAAATCGATAATGCACCAGAAGAAAAAGCACGTGGTATCACCATCAACACTTCACACGTTGAATACGATACACCAACTCGTCACTACGCACACGTAGACTGTCCGGGCCATGCTGACTATGTTAAAAACATGATCACTGGTGCGGCACAAATGGACGGTGCTATTTTAGTCGTAGCAGCAACTGATGGTCCTATGCCACAAACTCGTGAGCACATCCTTTTAGGTCGTCAAGTAGGTGTTCCTTACATCATCGTATTCTTAAATAAATGCGATATGGTTGATGATGAAGAATTATTAGAATTAGTTGAAATGGAAGTACGTGAACTTCTATCTCAATACGATTTCCCAGGTGATGACACTCCAGTAATTCGTGGTTCAGCGTTAAAAGCGTTAGAAGGCGATGCAGCATGGGAAGAAAAAATTGTTGAATTAGCTGAAGCTTTAGACAGCTA
>NZ_LZGP01000021.1:0-7753 GCF_001690445.1 Gilliamella sp. wkB195 | reverse complement strand
CAACCGCAGGTTCCCCTACGGTTACCTTGTTACGACTTCACCCCAGTCATGAATCACACCGTGGTAAACGCCCTCCCGAAGGTTAAGCTATCTACTTCTGGTGCAACCCACTCCCATGGTGTGACGGGCGGTGTGTACAAGGCCCGGGAACGTATTCACCGTGACATTCTGATTCACGATTACTAGCGATTCCGACTTCATGGAGTCGAGTTGCAGACTCCAATCCGGACTTAGACGTACTTTCTGAGGTCCGCTTGCTCTCGCGAGGTCGCCTCCCTTTGTATACGCCATTGTAGCACGTGTGTAGCCCTGGTCGTAAGGGCCATGATGACTTGACGTCGTCCCCACCTTCCTCCGCTTTATCAACGGCAGTCTCCTTTGAGTTCCCGACCGAATCGCTGGCAACAAAGGATAAGGGTTGCGCTCGTTGCGGGACTTAACCCAACATTTCACAACACGAGCTGACGACAGCCATGCAGCACCTGTCTCACAGTTCCCGAAGGCACTCTCGCATCTCTGCAAGATTCTGTGGATGTCAAGACCAGGTAAGGTTCTTCGCGTTGCATCGAATTAAACCACATGCTCCACCGCTTGTGCGGGCCCCCGTCAATTCATTTGAGTTTTAACCTTGCGGCCGTACTCCCCAGGCGGTCGATTTATCGCGTTAGCTTCGGAGCCCATCACTCAGGGCAACAAACTCCAAATCGACATCGTTTACAGCGTGGACTACCAGGGTATCTAATCCTGTTTGCTCCCCACGCTTTCGCATCTCAGCGTCAGTATCTGTCCAGAAGGCCGCCTTCGCCACCGGTATTCCTCCACATCTCTACGCATTTCACCGCTACACGTGGAATTCTACCTTCCTCTACAATACTCTAGTTAACCAGTTTTAAGTGCAATTCCTAGGTTGAGCCCAGGGCTTTCACACCTAACTTAATTATCCGCCTACATGCCCTTTACGCCCAGTCATTCCGATTAACGCTCGCACCCTCCGTATTACCGCGGCTGCTGGCACGGAGTTAGCCGGTGCTTCTTCTGTAATTAACGTCAATTGATGCACCTATTAGATACACCACCTTCCTCATTACCGAAAGTACTTTACAACCCGAAGGCCTTCTTCATACACGCGGCATGGCTGCATCAGGGTTTCCCCCATTGTGCAATATTCCCCACTGCTGCCTCCCGTAGGAGTCTGGACCGTGTCTCAGTTCCAGTGTGGCTGGTCATCCTCTCAGACCAGCTAGAGATCGTCGCCTTGGTAAGCCTTTACCTCACCAACTAGCTAATCCCATATGGGTTCATCAAATGGCGCATGGCCCTAAGGTCCCATGCTTTGGTCTCTCAACTTTATGCGGTATTAGCAGTCGTTTCCAACTGTTGTCCCCCTCCATTCGGCAGATCCCCATACTTTACTCACCCGTCCGCCACTCGTCATCAAGTGCAAGCACTCATGTTACCGTTCGACTTGCATGTGTTAAGCCTGCCGCCAGCGTTCAATCTGAGCCATGATCAAACTCTTCAATTTAAAGTTTGATGCTCAATAACTGTCTCTGACATAATTCAAATGAATCTTCAGTGTCACTTATCAAGACTTAATTTTTTGAGTCCGTAGACTTTTAATTTTTTGTCTCGCAAGTGCCCACACAGATTGTCTGTTTCTTCTTTTTAAAGAGCTGACAGCTTTAAGTTAACTTCACAATTTCTTACTTCAGTTTGCTGTCTCAAGGGCTGCGTATACTACGCTACACCTTTTTATTCGTCAAGATCTTTTTTTAAAAAATTTGATCTTGTTCACCAACTTCATTATCGTCTGCTTTCGCTGACGCCGTGTCAGTGGATGCGCATTATAGGCACTTCTTTTTTTTTGGCAAGTGAAAAATCACACTTAGAATTCCGTTTGTTTTTTATTTGTTCAGCAGCAATATTGATATACTCTAGATAAAGCAAAAATTGTTACTATAAAAATTCGAAAAATCAAAATGTTGCTTCAAGATACATATTGTTATATGTTTTGAACCATAAAAACACATAATTTCTATCAAGTATTCATTTAACTATCGTAAATATTAACGATTACCACCAATTAAATATTTTGCTTTATCTTTGAATACTAATTTAATGGTATATGCAACAAGAACACTTAAAGTTAATGTACATATTAAAAAGCTAATAGCACCAAGTGATGCTAATTCACCATTATCTGTTTTAATAATGTATCCAAAAGGTGAGTTCAGTAACTGTGCTTCTAAAAGGATTACGATAATTTCATGAACAAAGTAGATTGGAAAACTAACATTTGCCATGAAAGAAAAAAACTTAAATGTTTTACTTTCATTATTTTTATGGTTCAAGCCATCCAAAAAATAAAGTGCTAAAATAAATAAAATAATCTTTTGTAATGTATCGTAATAAAGTTTTTCAACACAAAGATGATCAACATAGCGATAAGCAAATGGAATAAAAAAGCATAAGCCAAAAAAGAAAATCACCAAAACTAAATTATCTTTAACTAGTTTCATAATTTTTTCATAATTTTGCTTTATCATCATTCCCGTCAAATAAACAGGTCCATAATGCAATAAATTTAGCAATGGCTGAGTATAATCAGGCTTCGTGAACATAACCACCCAGAACATCGAAACTAACCCTACGATAATCAAACTTTTTTTTGACCATTTATATAATAAAGGGCTAATTGCGAAAATGATGATAATCATCGGCATAAACCATAATGGCAAAAGCTGGGTTCCGGTCAACATCATTTTAATGATCGAAGTGCTTGAACTTGGTTCAGTTAACGAAAAAATAGGTAAACTGGATAGATATTGATAATGAAAATATAGGAAACAAAATATCGAGACAGAAATATATGGGCAAACTACTGTTTTAAACTTAGATAAATAATACGCTTTTACATTATATTTATAAGTTAAATGCTGAAATAAAAACCCCGCAATTAATACAAAAAATGTTGTGAAATTAAAAGCGAATAAATTTAAAAAAGAAAATAAATAACTATTAGCAATTAAATGGCTATTTTTAAATACGCCTAAACAATGGCTAAAAACAATCATAATGATGGCTACGCCACGCAATACATGAATAGAATGAATTTTTTGGGGTTTGACTATTGTCATTTCAGTTAGCAAAACATAACAAAGAAAATTTGCTATACATTAGCACAAAATTTCAAGATAAAAACTAGTATTATTTTAGAAAATGCACAAAATATTTCTTGACAAATTTCTGAAAAAATTACAAATATTTATCAAATAGAAACACAATTAATTGTCTAGCTTACTCGCAGCAAAAGAACATAAAGGTATGATTTCGCGTTTTTCTTGCTTTAATGTTTTCACCACAAGCTCAAGTAACTTATCTGCTATTCCTTGTCCACGATAATTAGGATCTGTATAGGTATGATTGATGGTTGCTTTATCTTGCCCAATTCGAGTAAACGTCATTTCTGCTATTTCTTGATTATTGTCATTACATACATAGAAACGATCGTTATCTTGCTTATATTGTAATGTCATAAAATTCCTCAATTAGTATGATTTTTATCGAAATTAATAAAATAAGGAAAGAAAAATTTGTTGGAATTTATTAAAAAAATATTTTTAAACTTATAAAGTGAATAATTGATAAAACCAATATCAAACTATGGTATATCAATTATCCACATCTTATTAGATTATCAATGGAGCAATATTTAGAATAAACGTTTCGCTGTATTGTAAAGATCCATATCAAATGGTCTTTTCATATTATTGATAGCATCAATAATATCATGATGAACCAATTTACCATTTTGAATTCCAACACAACGTCCAGCATGACCATCAATGAGTAATTCAACCGCATAAGCTCCCATACGTGAACCTAAAATTCGATCATAAGGTACAGGTGAACCACCGCGTTGTACATGACCTAGAATAGTTGCTCGCGTTTCATGATGTACTGCTGCTTCAATATCTTTCGCTAACTGGTTTACATCACACATATGTTCAGTAACAGTGACAATTGCATGTTTTTTACCTTTAGCAAAACCTAATTTTATTTCTTCAATTAAGTCTTCTTTAGTATAAGAAACTTCAGGAATGATCATAAATTCACAACCACCAGCTACTGATGCACTTAATGTCAAATCACCACAATCTCGCCCCATAACCTCAATTACAGAAATTCGGTGATGTGAAGAACAAGTGTCTCTTAATCTATCTATAGATTCAACAACTGTACTTAATGCAGTAAAATAACCAATCGTGTAATCAGTTCCTCGGATATCATTATCAATGGTGCCAGGTAAACCAATACATGGAAAACCTTCTTCAGTTAATCGCATCGCACCCATATATGAACCATCACCACCGATAACCACTAAAGCATCAATTTGATGTTTCTTTAAATTAGCAATCCCTTTTTTTCTAATTTCTTGATCTTTAAATTCAGGAAATCGAGCTGATCCTAAAAATGTTCCACCTCGGGTAATGATATCTGAAACACTAGAACGATCTAACTTGACAATGCGATCTTCACAAAGCCCCAAGTAACCATCATAGATACCGAAAACCTCTAAGCCTTCAGTTAACGCAGTTCTTACAACTCCACGAATAGCTGCATTCATCCCTGGTGCATCACCACCACTGGTTAAAATACCTATTTTTTTTATCATAAAAAATAACTCCAATATATAAACCTTTGGCTATTATAAAGTCATAATAATTAACTAACAATATAAAGTTTAGAAGCTATTTTGAATAATTTTTCAACTGATTTGTTTCAAGAGGAACAACAGAAATCGGATCTTGATGGATAATCACTGTGGCTGGAGCAAATTCTCTAGAGATATGTTTTTCGATTGCATCAGCAACTTCATGGGCTTTTATTAATGGCATATCATCATCTAATTCAAGATGTAGCTGTACAAACTTCACCGGACCTGCTTGCCTAGTTTTCAAATCATGAAAACCGCGCACATTTGAATAAGAAGAGACAATTTCACTAATTCTTTGGTTATCACTTTCAGGTAAAGCCTTATCTAATAAGTCTTGAATTGCACTATAGGCTATTTTACAAGCATTATAAAAAATATATAACGCAATAAAGAATGCAAAACAGGCATCAGCATACGTAATACCATACCAGCTTAAAAATAGTGCAATAATAACTGCGATATTCATAAACAAATCTGATGAGTAATGCAACATATCTGCTTGAATCGCTTTACTATTTGTCTGTTTTATCACATGCTTTTGATATAAAACTAATGTGGCAGTCACAACAACCGAAATCATAGATACGATAATACCGAATAAAGGGAACTCTATTGCAGTTGGATGAATAATAGATTTAATACTTGATAATAATAAAATGGTCGCCGAACCAATAATAAAAGCACTTTGTGCTAATGCGGCTAATGATTCAGCTTTTCCATGACCAAAAGTATGATCATCATCAGCAGGTTTTAATGCATAACGGACTAAGAAAAAGTTAAGCCCAGATGCAAGCAAATCAATACTTGAATCCAACAGTGATGCAAATAAACTCATTGAGCCAGTGAACCAGCACGTAATTAACTTAATAATGATAAGGAAAATAGAAATTAAAACTGCACTCAATGTCGCCTTTTTAATTAATTTTTCATACAAATGTGATTTTGACATTTGTTACCTATTTATTGGTAGGATTCTATCCCTTGTGGAAGCACCAATTGCGCAGCTACTTCGGCTGCAATCTTTTTGTCTAATAAAACTTCAATAATTTTTAAAGCAAAATCAATTGAAGTTGCAGGGCCTTGACTAGTAATAACTCTATTTTGAACAT
Organism: Gilliamella sp. wkB195; assembly: GCF_001690445.1. Lineage (NCBI taxonomy): Bacteria > Pseudomonadati > Pseudomonadota > Gammaproteobacteria > Orbales > Orbaceae > Gilliamella > Gilliamella sp. wkB195. The sequence goes on along the minus strand of NZ_LZGP01000021.1, from coordinate 1,927 downwards.
CAAAATAAACTCTATCCGATTTCCAATTTTTTATAGCATCTTTGGTTGATGGATAACCAGTCATATATGCATTAGGGAATAAATTATGATGTTGAAGAACCATCGCTGGGGTTGCACAAATAGCTGCAATAACAACTCCGGCTTGATGAGCTTGCTTTAATTTTTCAATTAATTGTTGAGAGTCTCGAAAGTTTTCAGCTCCAACTAATCCACCAGGTAAAATAATCGCATCAAAATGAATATCACTAACTTCAGAAAATGTTTTTTGAGTTAGGATAGTGACACCGCGAGAACATTGAACTATTTTATCTTCAGTAATACTTGCATAGGTAACTTTAATTCCAGCTCGTGTCAACAGATCAATTGTTGTCACGGCTTCAGTTTCCTCACAGCCATTTGATAAAAAAACTAATGCTTGCTTTGTCATATTACACCCCTTCCTATCAACTAACTGTCTTTACAAAATGTTAAAAATAGAACTATTTAACACGTTCAATGTTAGCGCCTAATTTTCTCAGCTTATTTTCAATATTATCATAACCACGATCGATATGGTAAATACGATCAACAATTGTTGAACCTTCAGCTATACATCCAGCCAAAACTAGACTCGCAGAAGCACGTAAATCAGTTGCCATTACTTGAGTTCCACTAAGTTTCTCAACACCATGAGTAATCAGAGTATTACCTTCGATTTCGCCATGAGCTCCCATACGAATAAGTTCTGGTACATGCATAAAACGATTTTCAAAAATTGTTTCTTTGATAATTCCAGTGCCTTCTGCCACCATGTTTAATAATGAAAATTGGGCTTGCATATCAGTTGGAAAACCTGGGTGAGGTGCAGTATGAATATTAACGGCTTTTGCTCGTTTACCTTGCATATCTAAACAAATCCAATCTTCGCCAGTTTCAATATTGGCTCCCGCTTCCTTCAATTTTGATAATACAGCATCAAGTAAGCTTGGATCAGTTTTACGACAAGTTATTTTGCCGCGTGAAATAGCTGCAGCAACTAAAAATGTCCCAGTTTCAATACGATCAGAAACGACTGAGTGTACACCACCACCAAGACTAGCAACACCTTCAATTTCAATGCGCATAGTACCGGCACCAGTAATTTTAGCGCCTAACGTATTTAAAAATTTTGCGGTATCAACTATTTCTGGCTCACACGCAGCATTTTCAATTATCGTTTTACCTTCAGCTAGAGTTGCTGCACACATAATAGTAACTGTCGCACCAACACTAACCTTATCCATTACAATATGAGCACCTTTTAAACGACCATCAACTGTAGCTTTAACATACCCCTCATCTAAAGTAATTGTCGCACCTAATTGTTGTAGTCCAGTAATATGTAGATCTACTGGCCTTGCACCTATTGCACATCCACCTGGTAATGAAACTTGCCCTTGACCAAATCGAGCAACAAGAGGACCTAGAGCCCAAATTGAAGCTCGCATCGTTTTTACAAGTTCATAAGGCGCACAATAGTTATCAATCTGACCTGCATCAAGATGAATAGAACCATTCCGTTGATATTTCACGCCTAATTGCTCAAGAAGTTCCAGTGTAGTATCAATATCTTTTAACTTGGGAACATTTTGTAATTCAACTGGTTTTTCAGCCAAAATTGCAGCAAATAAAATAGGTAGCGCCGCATTTTTAGCGCCAGAAATGACAACTTCTCCATTTAAAGAAGTTGGGCCTGTAACGTGAAACTTTTCCATTGTTAACTCTTATTCATTTTAAATGGCGATTATTATAAAAGTTATTCACTAATAGATAAATGAATTTTATCAAAATATGGTGACTATATTTGTCATCACCAATCCATAACAAAATAGTTTCAATTATTTATTATCTATAAATAATTTATTATTCCATCCAAAATCAAATAAATATTAAATAAAAAATTCTTAAT
>NZ_LZGP01000020.1:0-3362 GCF_001690445.1 Gilliamella sp. wkB195 | reverse complement strand
TAATAAGAGAAAAATTTATTATGAAAAAAGAATATTATTGGTGGGATCTAAATGAGTCAAAATTTAAAGCAATACTTTATGATTCAATGAATATTTATTTTCTGCATGATCAACCATATGAAAATTGGGATGAGTTTGTTAAAATTGAACCTCATATGGCTTATGCCCATTTAATTTATGTTCGTTTTCATACATTAGAGCAACAATTTGTTGATTTAAGGGTGATCCCTCAAATGCTTGGTGTACAAAAAATACCTCTAAAGTCTATTGTGAAAGATATAAATAGGTATGATTGGCTTAAATCAATTGTTGATTTATCATTATATAGATTTTCGAGTATCCGAGATATTGTTTTTCACTTTGTTAATCAAGTTTTAAAACTTAACATTCCTGATCACATATTAAATATAAAACAACTTAGTAAAATGATTAAAGATTCTCATCCTGAAATTTTTAATATTTTAAAAATATTGGAAAATTCTGGATCTACACTCCGATTAGAAAGAAATGATAGGGCTCATAAAGGATTTTCTAATTTATGCACAGACGATGATGAAATGTTTAAAAATATGTCTTGGTCTGAACAAAGTAATTCAAAAATAGTTGGTTATGATTTAGTTGCAGTTTATGAAGCATCAAGAGATAAAATTTATTCAATTTTTGTAGAAGAAGTTGAAAAAATATTAATTTCCTGTAATGAATTGCTCAATAAACTTTATCCCTTTTATCGAGATGAATATAAAAACCTTTCAGAAAATTCAAAAACAGGACCGTCTTTACATTTTAAAAGCTATCATATGAATCATGCTTAGTTATCTTTTATTAATAGATATGCTATTTATACAAATCGCTTGAAAAAATACACCTGTTTACAAAGATGAGCAAGAAAGAAATGGTTTATCTTAATAAAAAGCCAATTCATGAACTCTGTTATCTTGTGAGCAAAGCACTACCATTGATTTATCAATTATTGTCAAATTTTGCATGGCTACAAGTCTAAGGAGGAGCGAAGCCGAAGCCTATAGAGTGTGCTAAGTAAAAGATGCTAAAATTACCTTCATTGACACCAAGAGCAAACATAATCATACTTATAAACTCTTTAATGAAATCCCTAAAAAGAATTGTTACTTATTTACTCCCAGTTATTTAGCGTTCCGTTAGGCAATCGATCGGGCAGAAATGGAATTACCAGATCGACATCTAACCCACGAATTACGCCTCACTTCTTCTAGACATTTTATTATGAGTGGCGGTAATATCCTAGTATTACAAAAAATCTTCGGTTACACTGAGATCAAAATGACCATGCGATATGCACACTTTGCACCAGAACACTTTGAAAATGCTGTAAGCTTTAATCCATTAATGACTAAGAGAAAATTGAATGAAATTATTAAGTATATTAAAAAAAATTGAATTAGAAATTTATTATAAGAAAAATAAGCGTAAACTAAAATTTAATTTAAAAGCAATAAAATCATTATTCACCATTCAAAATCTATCGTTCATAATAGCCATTATTTTATATGTGACTGCAATAATAATATCAATTAAAGATAAAGATTCGATTTTCCCATTTTGGTTATTTCTAATATCTCTTCTATTGATTTATTTTAAATATTCCCAATTTATATATAGAAGTTTAAAAAAAAATATTAAAAGTTTTATTTTACCAATGAATTATTCAATTAATTTAAATGTGAAGGGTAACTACGTCATAGATAAAAAGTACTTAAAAGCTCTTATATCATTGGATATAGAACAATTGAAATTTGGTTATTTAGAATTAAATCATGAATATGAATGTCTAAAAAGAAGAATTAGCCTAGTGCTTGGACCACTAAATAAGTTGGGTATATTTCCCGGTATTATATCTTTACTAGGTCTATTACCTCAGGTTAAGGAACTTTCTTGGCAATGGATTGAAGTAATTCCTTATTCTTATGGTGGGCTAATGATTTTAGGTTTGTTTTTTTATAACGATCTTGATAAGTATGAAAGAATGCTAGCTTTATTAAAATTTGCTATTGAACGTAAAGAAAAAGAAACTAATTAATTGGCGAAAAAATGGCGGTTGAGAATATTTTTATATAGTAAAATATGTCTATATATGTATGCCTAACCGATTGATTTAATTATAAGTCATTGACTTTAAAAACAGCTTTAAAGAAATCATAATCGATTGGTCACTGGTTCAAGTCCAGTAGTGGCCACCATCACAAGAATCAAGTAAGATTAAAAATGTTCAAAAAAGCTATTTCTAAGACGTTATTCATTGTTTATAACTTGCGCACGCTATAGCTCAACATCAAAAAAACTGCAAAGGTATTTATCAGTCGTAAACGCATTAGTCACAATGGTGATACTGTTTTATCTTGGGCGGTAAGTAATATAGTGATGGAAACCGATGCGAATGCCAATATTAAGCCCAACAAAAAGAAAGCTGCCAACAAGAACGATCCAACTGTCGCTTCCCTGTTGTCATTTGGCGCTTACCTGCTTGAGTATGGCGAGATCGATATTTTCTTATCAGATGAACAAAAGCAAGCATTAGATGAGTTTTAGTGGATTGAATTATGATACTTTTTTCTCTTTAGCTAACTCACTTAGTAAATTTTCTAACTTACTATAAAGTTCAACTGTATTATTAGAAATTTTATTATCATAATCTTTTAGCTTATCAAAAAATTCAATTCTTTTTATAGTTTTAGTATATTAAATACTAGGCTCATTGTAGATATACTTAATGATCTCTTTAATATAATTTTTAATTTCATTATATTCAGACGAATTTTGAATTGTTTCTGTCTTTTTCCTATAACTACCTAACCACCAATAGAACCCAGGTATATTATTCATACAATAATAAGACAAATATTTAGAAGATAATTTTCCTAATTCATCAAAAAAATAATCATTAACTTCTAGATCAGTTTCAGAAGTTTTTACTGTTCTAATTTTTTTTCTTTTGAATATTTATCTATTAATTCAATCAACTCATTTTTAAAAGTTACGTGTTGATGCAAATAAAATTTAATTTCTTGCATTAGTTCAGCTTGAAATCTAAAGAAAGTATCTTTATTTTTAGCAATTGCAGTTTGTTTGCAAATAAACCAAAAGCCAATAATAGTACAAATTAATAATCCAAAAGCAGCTATTGCTGATAAACCTGAAAAAAAAACAAAGTCTAACAATCCATTTTATTAATCCTATTCATTTATTATGTGATAATATTTTACTATGTCATTAACAACATACAACACTATAATAACACAAGGTTAATTTATTGATTATTTTATATAAATTTTGTAAGTCTTGTTAGTTCTGTAAAATCGCAAAAAAAAATTTTCTTTTAACTTTAT